>DATBHQ010000029.1:0-8749 GCA_036557385.1 Solirubrobacterales bacterium
CCCAGCATCGCCCAGTGCGGGAGGAGCACCTCCTCCTCGACGCGAAAGTGCAGCTCGCACTCATCCGCCCAGAACTCGAGGAAGCCATCCAGCGCCGCCTCCGCATCGTGTGCTTTCCGCAGGCGCTGGGCCTGGACGAGCGCCTGATGGTGATCGCGCGAGAGCGACTGCAGGGCTTCGCTTCGTTTCACGAGGGACCGGTCCTCAGCGGCGGCCAGTCGACTCCCTCGACGACGATCTCGCAGCCCGCCTCGTCGGGATCGTGGGGGACGAAGCTTGCGAGGGAGCCCTCGGGCGCGAGCTCGTCCAGCAGGCCGGCGGTGATTCCGCGGTGCAGGGTGCAGACCACGTCCGGGCTCTCCTTGACCGAGTCGCGGTACGGGCAGTTGCACAGCCGGCAGCGGGCTGTCCCGTCCTCGTCGACCTCGAGCTCGGGCTGGAAGCCGAGCGCGGCAACGACCGCGCGGAAGCTCTCCCCGGACCGATCGACGTCGGCAGGCGCCAGCTCGCGCCCGATCTCACGGCCGGTCCGTTCGACCTGGCCCAGGCGAGCGGGGCCCCGATCGAGGGCTCGCGCCAGCCAGCCCGACAGATCGGCGTAGGCCCGCGGTGCGGGGCCACCCGGCCCGGCGCTCGAACCGATCGTCCAGCGATCGGCCGGCCGGCCACGTCCGCCCTGCGCCTTGCTGCGCTCGAGCAGGCCGGCCTCCTCGAGTCGCTCGAGATGACGACGGACGCCGTTGACGTGCAGGCCGAGCTTGGTCGCGAGGGCCTCGCTGCTCAGCGGCTGGCGCGCCTCCTCGAGCAGGGCGAAGAGCTTCGCTCGGGTCGGCTGGGCCAGGACGTCGCCGGCGGTCGCGTTGTCCATCAAACCCAGTTTTACACACCTGGCGTGTCGTTATTGAGCGAGCCGTGCTATTTTCGACACTCCGCCTGTGTAAAGAATCTGCGTAAAGGACGGAATCGATGGCCTACGTGATCGCCGAGCCCTGCATCGGCACCAAGGACAACTCCTGCGTCGAGGTCTGCCCGGTCGACTGCATCCACCCCACCCCCGACGAGCCGGACTACGACAAGCGGGAGCAGCTCTACATCGACCCCAGCGAGTGCATCGACTGCGACGCCTGCGTCGAAGCGTGTCCGGTGGACGCGATCTTCCCCGAGGACCAGGTCCCGGACGAGTGGCAGAACTACATCCAGATCAACGCCGACCACTACAAGGAGCGGAGCTGACCCGCCGGTAGGTCGCGGGCCAGCTGAAAGCCGCGACGGAGCATGGCCGCGAACACGATCGACCAGACGGCCAGCCCGACCCAGACCCAGACGCGCGCGAAGTCGGTCAGCGCCTGGGCGTGCGCGGCATCGCCGGCGATGAAGCTGCACGCTGCGTACATGCCGACGGGGAACACCGTCGACCAGCGCCGCACGTCATAGCGGAGCCTCGGTCGCAGCACCTCGGCCGCCACCAGCACCGGAAGCCAGGCCATCGTCACCACCCAGAGCGCCACGCAGACGTCCTCGAGGGCGCCCTCGATCCCGCCGAGGGCCCCCAGGTTCTGAGCACCGAGGGTTATGCGTCCCGCGGCCAGGGTGGAGATCGCGAGGGCCCCGCCCGTGATCCAGTGATCTCCGTGGCCGACGAGGAGCTGGCGCAGGTCGAAGCGAGCGATCACGAAGACGTAGAAGCAGAGCCCGAGCACGAACGGCGCCAGGGCCGCATCGAGCAGCCAGGGGGCATCCTGATAGTCGGCGAGCGCCGCCCCGAGAACGGCGAGCGACTCGGTCGAGACCGTGAGGACCAGGGACACCCCGACCGTCGGCGTGACCCAGTGCCCGAGAACGCGCGGAAGCAGCAGGAGCCAGAACCCGAGCGCGATCACGAGCAGCGCGATCCCCGCCCAGCTCCAGCCAAGCAGGGTGAGCCTCGTCCCGAACACCGCCGTCCCGGCCACGCCGGTGAGCGCCGCCGGCGAGCGAGCCTCGGTCCGGGTTCGATCGCGGTCCCAGGCGAGCCGCGATACGAGCAACAGCCCGAGCGCGATCCACACGGCTGCGTCGATCACAAGCAGGATTCGCGAGATCGTCTCGCGGCCGTCGAGCGAGAGCCCGATCGAGACGATCCCGGTGCCCATGACGACGGCGCCCGACGCCGGCGGGATGGCGGCGAGGATGCGCCGGAGCGCGGCCGCCGCCGATCCCTTGGCCATCAGCGGACGGTCTCGAAGCGGCGGCGGTAGATGATGTAGGGGCGGCCGATGTACTGGAGCGGGATGCTCCAGGCGTGCACCAGCCGGCTGAACGCAAACGTGCCCCAGAACGCCCAGGCGATGATCGCGTGCAACTGGTAGAGCAGCGGGGCGCTGGTGGCGGCGCCCACGTCCGGGTCGAGGTAGAAGAGCGACTGCCACCACGGGCTGATCGAAGCCCGGTAGTTCTCGGGGGTGTCGGCGAACAGGGTGTAGCCGAAGGTCATCCAGGTGCCCATCACGATCAGGACCGTGAGCAGCACGTAGGTGAGCATGTCCATACGCGTCGTCGTGCGCCGCACCCGGTCGGACGTCGCCCGCCGGTAGAGGAGACCGACCAGCCCCACCACGGTGACCGCGGCGGCGATCCCGCCCGCGACGCCGGCGAACCACCGGTAGGTGGTCTCGGAGATCCCCAGCCACTCGGTGACCGACTCGGGGATGCACAACCCGATCACGTGACCCGCTACCGCCGCGAGCGCGCCGTAGTGGAATGCGGGGCTCGCCCAGCCGAGGGTGTTGCGGTCCAGCAGCTCGGTCGAGCGGCTGGTCCACGCGAACTGGTCGCGGCGGTAGCGCCACCAGTGCCCGACGACGAACACCGCCATCGCCACGTAGGGAAAGATGATCCAGAGCAGGACCTCGCCGGCGTTCATCGGCGGGCCTCCGCGCCCGGCATCACCTCGGGCGGGGCGAACGGCTCGAGCCCCACGCTCTCCGTCGGCGGACCCGCCGCCGCCAGCTTCACGGCACGCGCCCGGTCCCGGGCGGACGGCTCGCCGAGGGCGAGGCAGACCGCGTGGAGCACGTCCGCATAGGGGCTCTCCCGCTCCCTGAGGGCCTGGCGGAGCAGCTCGATCGCGGCGCGGTGCTCGCGCAGGACGATCTCTCCGCGCCCGTCCGGCGCCGCTGCGGCGAACTCGAGCATCGCGGGCAGGAAGTCGGGCAGCTCGCTGCCCTCGAGCGGCAGCCCCGCGGCGCGGTACATGCGCTTCAGGCGAAGCAGTGCCGTGCCGCGCTGGCGGCGATCTCCCTCGCCGACGAAGCTCATGTAGAGGCCGCAGCGCTTCTCGAGGTCGAAGGTGTCGACGTAGAGCTGCTGGAGCGCCATCGGCTCGGCCGCGCACCACCATTCGCAGAAGCTCGCGAGCTTCGGACCGCCGGGCGAGCGCGCCAGCTCGCGGGCGGCGCCCGCGAGCTCCTCCCGGGCGGCCATCAGCTCCTCGTCGGGATACTGGAGGAACAGCGAGCAGAGCTTGTAGGTCACCCCTGTTCCCTGATCGCCACGGCGGCGGAGCCTCACAGCCGCTCCTCCCCCACCCGCTTCCCGCCGGCCATCTTCACCAGGTCGAGGTCGGTCTGCTGCTCCGTGAGCATGAAACCCTCGCTCTCGGCCTCCGAATCGGGGGTGACCATGCCGCAGTTGCCGGGACCGCCCTCGAAGTCGAGCCCGCAGGTGCCTTGCTGCTCCATCAGGCGCTGCCCGAGCTCGGCGTGCGCCTTGGGGATCACGTAGCGCTCGTCGTACTTGCCGATCGCGAGCAGCCGGTACATGTCCTCCATGTCCTCGGAACTCATCCCGACTGAAGCGACCATCTCGGTGTCTCGCTCATCGAGCACCTCGCGCTTCCGCATGTAGCCGCGCATCGCGGCCAGGCGCCGCAGGACGCCCCGGATCACCTCCGAGTCCCCGGCCGCGAGCAGGTTGGCGAGGTAGTCGATGGGGATCCGCATCGAGTCGATCGCCGGGAAGAGCGCGTCGGGGTCGGCCTCATAGCCGTCGTCCTCGAGCGTGTTGGTGATCGGGGAGAGCGGCGGCACGTACCAGACCATCGGCAGCGTGCGGTACTCGGGGTGCAGCGGCAGCGCGACGCGGTAGCGGTGCGCGAGCGCCCAGACGGGCGAGCGCCGCGCGTAGTCGAGCCAGTCGTCGGGGATGCCGTCGCGGGCCGCCTGCTCGCGCACCTCCGGGTCGTTCGGGTCGAGGAAGACGTCCCGCTGGGCCTCGAGCAGGTCGCGCTCGTCGGGGACCGAGGCGGCGGCCTCGACCCGGTCGGCGTCGTAGAGCACGATGCCGAGGTAGCGAATCCTGCCGACGCAGGTCTCCGAGCAGATCGTCGGCAGGCCGGCCTCGATCCGCGGGTAGCAGAGGGTGCACTTCTCTGCCTTGCCGGTCTGGTGGTTGAAGTAGACCTTCTTGTAGGGGCAGCCGGAGACGCAGAAGCGCCAGCCGCGGCACTTCGCCTGGTCCACGAGGACGATCCCGTCCTCCTCGCGCTTGTACATCGCCCCGGACGGGCAGGAGGCGACGCAGGAAGGGTTCAGGCAGTGCTCGCAGATCCGCGGCAGGTAGAACATGAACGCCTGCTCGTAGGTCGCCTTGACCTGGTCCTGGATCCCCTCGGTCAGCGGATCCTCCTGGATCCTCTCGGGCGCACCGGCGAGGTTGTCGTCCCAGTTGGGGCCCCAGCGGATCTCCTGCAGCTCCTTGCCGGTGAGCTGCGAGCGGGCGCGCGCCACGGGGTCGTGCTTCGACAGGGGCGAGGTGATCAGCTTCTCGTAGTCGTAGGTCCAGGGCTCGTAGTAGTCGTCGATCTGGGGCAGGTCGGGGTTGGAGAAGATCGAGAGGAGCTTCTTGATCCGCCCGCCGGCCTTCAGCCGCAGCTTCCCCTTGCGGTCGAGCTCCCAGCCTCCCTTCCACTCCTCCTGATCCTCCCAGCGCCGCGGATAGCCGAGGCCGGGCTTCGTCTCGACGTCGTTCCACCACATGTACTCGACCCCCGGCCGGTTCGTCCACACCTGCTTGCAGGTGACCGAGCAGGTGTGGCAGCCGATGCACTTGTCGAGCGCCATCACCATCCCGACTTGGGCTCTGACCTTCATTCGAAGCGAACCTCCTCCTCGCGCTTTCGCAGGACGATCACTTCGTCGCGCTGCGAGCCCGTTGGCCCGTAGTAGTTGAAGCCGAAGGAGAGCTGCGCGTAGCCCCCTATGAAGTGGCTCGGCTTCATCACGATCCGCGTCGTCGAGTTGTCGGTGCCGCCGCGCTTTCCCTCGAGCTCGGTCAGCGGCACGTTCAGGTGGCGATCCTTCGCGTGGTACATCAGGCACGTGCCCTGCGGAACCCGGTGCGTCACGGCCGCCCGGCAGGCGATCACGCCGTTTCGGTTGTAGGCCTCGACCCAGTCGTTGTCGGCGATCTCGAGCGCCTCGGCGTCCTCACGGCTGATCCAGAGCATCCCGCCGCCGCGGAACAGGGTGAGCATGTGCAGGTTGTCCTGGTACTCGGAGTGGATCGACCACTTCGAGTGCGGGGTCAGGTACTTGAGGGTCAGCTCGGGGCGGCCGTCGCCTGCGCTCTGGTCACCGAACACCGCCCGGTGCCGGAGCGGTGGCCGGAACGTCGGGAGCCCCTCGCCCAGCTCCAGCATCCAGGCGTGGTCGAGGTAGAAGTGCATGCGCCCGGACAGGGTGTGCCAGGGCTTCTCGCGCTCGGTGTTGCTCGTGAACGGCGCGTAGCGGCGCCCGTGGGCCTCGATCCCCGACCACTCCGGGGAGGTGATCACGGTCCGCGGCTGGACCTGGGTGTCATAGAAGTCGATCCGGTCGCCGGCCCGTGGGCCGGCGAGGTCGGCGAGCTCGAGCCCGGTCGTCCGCTCGAGCGAGCGGAAGCCCTCGGTCGCGAGACGCCCGTTGGTCGTGCCTGAGAGGGCCAGGATCGCCTCGCAGGCGTGCTCCACCCGCTCGAGCGAGGGCCGCCCGTCGGCCGCTCCGCCCCGCACCGCGCCGTTCTTCGCGCGCAGCTCCGCCACCTCCTCATCGGCGACCCAGCTCGCGCCCTTCACCTGGGTGCCCGCCTCCTCGACGAGAGGCCCGAGCGCTCCCCACTTCGCGGCCACGTTGGGGTAGTCGCGCTCGACCACGATCAGCTTCGGCATCGTCTTGCCGGGGACCGGGTCGCACTCGCCCGCGCGCCAGTCGAGCACCTCGCCGAGCGGCTGCGCGATCTCGTCGGGCGTGTCGTGGAGAAGCGGCGCCGCGATCACGTCGCGCCGGACGCCGAGGTGCTTCTCCGCGAGCTCGGAGAACCTAACCGCAACCCGCTTGAACGTCTCCCAGTCCGTCTTGTTCTCCCAGGGCGGCGGCACCGCCTCGTTGAAGGAGTGGACGAACGGGTGCAGGTCCGTCGAGGAGAGGTCGTACTTCTCGTACCAGGTCGCGGCCGGGAGCACCACGTCCGAGAAGAGGGCGTTCGAGGTCATCCGGAAGTCGACCGTCGTCAGCAGGTCGAGCTTGCCGTCCGGGGGCTCGTCCCGCCAGGTGACGTCGCGCGGGCGGAGCTCGGGCGGGGTCTCCTCCGCCCGGACCGCGTTCTCGGTGGTGCCGAGCATGTGCTTGAGGAAGTACTCGTGGCCCTTGCCCGACGACCCGAGGAGGTTCGAGCGCCAGACCGTCATCACCCTGGGGTGGTTGTCGGGCGCGTCGGGGTCCTCGCAGGCGAACCGCAGGCGGCCCGATCGAAGCTCGGAGACGACGTGGTCGCTGACCTCGACGCCGGCGCGCTCGGCCTCATCGGCGAGCTCGAGGGTCGAGCGATCGAAGCTCGGGAACGACGGCAGCCAGCCCAACCTCGCTCCCAGCGCGTTCACGTCCATGACGTGCATCCCGTCGAAGAGCCCGCGACCTACCGGCGACGCCAGGTCCGCGGGCCGGTAGCCCTCGTAGCGCCACTGGCTCGAGAGCAGATAGAAGAACGGGGTGCCGGACTGGTGGCGGGGCGGCCGCACCCAGTCGAGCGCGAAAGCGACCGTCTGCCAGCCGGCCAGCGGCCTGACCTTCTCCTGGCCGACGTAGTGGGCCCAGCCGCCGCCGTTTCGGCCCTCGCATCCACAGAGCATCACCAGGGCGAGGAAGGTCCGGTAGGTCTGGTCGGAGTGGAACCAGTGGTTCGTCCCGGCGCCCATCGCGATCATCGAGCGGCCCTCGGTGACCTCGGCGTTGCGCGCGAACTCGCGGGCGACGCGCGCGACGACGTGACGGTCCACGCCCGAGATCCCCTCCTGCCAGGCGGGCGTGTAGGGGGCCGGGTCGTCGTAGTCGGCGGGCCACTCGCCGGGCAGGCCGTCACGGGCGACCGCGTAGTTCGCGAGCGTGAGGTCCAGGACAGTCGTCACGAGCTGGTCGCCGACGCGGACCGCGGGGACGCCCCGGCGCATCGTCGAGCCGCCCTCGCCCTCGCCGGTGTCGAAGCGGGGCAGGTCGACCTCCACCCGCTCTTCCGAGCGGTCGATCAGGGTGAGCAGCGGCTCGAGCCCGTCGAGGCGCAGGTTCCACCGGCCCGCCTCGCCGTATCGGTGGCCGACCGAGCCGAGCGGCACGGCCGGCGCGCCGGTCTTCGCATCGAGGACGACCGGCTTCCACTCCGCGTTCTCGGGCTCGCCGCCGGCGCCGTCCAGGTCGGATGCGCGCAGGAGCCGGTCCGGGACGTAGGCGCCGTCTCGCTCGCGCAGGGTCACGAGCAGCGGCAGGTCGGTGAATCGCTTGGCGTAGTCGCGGAAGTACGGGACCTCTCGGTCGACGTAGAACTCCTTCAGGATCACGTGGCCCATCGCCATCGCCAGCGCGCCGTCTGATCCCGCCTCGGCGGCGAGCCAGTCGTCGGCGAACTTGGTGTGCTCGGCGTAGTCGGGCGAGACGACGACGACCTTCTGCCCGCGGTAGCGCGCTTCGACCATGAAGTGGGCGTCGGGGGTCCTGGTCGTGGGCAGGTTCGTCCCCCAGATCAGCAGGTAGCCGGCGTTCCACCAGTCGCCGGACTCCGGAACGTCCGTCTGGTCGCCGAAGGTCTGCGGCGAGGACGGCGGCAGGTCGGCGTACCAGTCGTAGAAGGAGAGAATCGCGCCGCCGATCAGAGAGAGGAAGCGGGTACCCGACGCGTAGGAGGCCATCGACATCGCCGGAATCGGCGTGAAGCCTGCGCAGCGGTCCGGGCCGTAGCGCTTGATCGTGTGGACGTGGGCGGCGGCGACGATCTCCACCACCTCGTCCCACGAGGCGCGAACGAAGCCCCCCTTGCCGCGCTGGCGGCGGTAGAGGCGGGCCTTCTCGGGGTCGTCCGTGATCTCCGCCCATGCGTCCACGGGATCGCCGAGCCGCTCGCGGGCCTCCCGGAACATCGCCAGCAGGCTGCCCCGTACGTACGGGTACTTGAGCCGCAGCGGCGAGTACTCGTACCAGGAGAAGGAGGCGCCGCGGGGGCAGCCGCGCGGCTCGTACTCCGGCATGTCCGGGGCCGTCGAGGGATAGTCGACCGCCTGCGTCTCCCAGGTGATCAGCCCGTCCTTGACGTAGACGTTCCAGGAGCACGAGCCGGTGCAGTTCACGCCGTGGGTCGAGCGCACGACCTTGTCGTGGGCCCAGCGCCCCCGGTAGGAGCGCTCCCAGTCGCGGTCCTTGGCGACGAGCTGGCTCCAGCCCTCCTCGTTCACCGGGCCGCGCCGCAG
>DATBHQ010000030.1:0-4356 GCA_036557385.1 Solirubrobacterales bacterium
CCGCGATCGCAGTGCAGGGCCTGAAGCTCGCGCAGCTGCTCGTCGCGCTCGATCCCCTCGGCGGTGGCCGTCAGCTTGAGGCCGTGGGCGAGGCCGATGATCGCCGCCACGCCCGCCGAGTCCTCCGGGGAGCGCCCGAGGCCGGCGATGAACGAGGCGTCGATCTTGATCGCGTTCAGGCGCGGCAGGCGCTTGAGGCTGCCGAAGGACGAGATCGCGACGCCGAAGTCGTCGATCAGCAGCCGGATCCCGAGCTCCCTCAGGTCCGGGAGCGCGCTGAGGGCCGCCGCCCTCCGGTCCATCACGGCGCGCTCGTTGATCTCGAGGCAGAGGCAGGAGGCGGGCAGCCGCGCATCGGCGATCGCCTGCGCGATCTTGCCGCTCAGGTCCGGATCGGAGAGGCGTCGCTCGCTGATGTTCACCGAGACCGTGAAGGTCTCGCCCTGGGGCATCTCCGCTCGCCAGATCGCCCCCTGCCGGCACGCCTCACGCAGCACCACGTCGTCGAGCTCGGCGATCAGGTCGCTGTTCTCCGCCACGAACAGGAACTGGGCGGGCTCGAGCAGGCCGCGCTCGGGATGCCGCCAGCGCACCAGCGCCTCGGCTCCCGTGATCGCACCGGTGATCAGGTCGACCTCGGGCTGGTAGTGCACGACGATCTCGTCCCGGACCAGCGCCTCGCGGAGCTCGCGCTCGAGGCTGGCGCGGTCGGTGTCGCCCTGGCGCATCCAGCTCTCGAAGAGCGCGTAGCGGGACTTGCCGGAGGCCTTCGCCCGGTACATCGCCATGTCGGCCTCACCCAGCATCGCGTCGGGCTCGTCCACGCTCACCCCCGGCCCGTAGAGGGAGATCCCGATGCTGGCGGCCTGGATGATCTCCCGGTCCTGGACCAGGATCGCCTCGGTCAGGGCTTCGATGACGCGGTCGGCGATCGTCTTCGCCTCCGCCTCGCCCACTCCCTCACAGAGCAGCGCGAACTCGTCACCACCCAGGCGGGCCAGGGTGTCACCGGCCCGCAGCAGCCGCTCGAGGCGGCGCGCGACCTCAATCAGGACGTGATCGCCGGCGGCGTGACCGAGGGTGTCGTTGACGAGCTTGAAGCCGTCGAGATCGAGGTAGACGATCGCGAAGCCCTGGGCCCCGCGGCGAGCGGTCGCCATCCGGACCCGGTCGGCGAACAGGGTGCGGTTCGGGAGCCCGGTGAGCGAGTCGTGGAGCGCCTGGCGGGTGAGCCGCTCCTCGGACTCCTTGCGCTCGGAGATGTCCTCCATCTGCGCGATCAGGTAGCTCAGGATCCCCTGGCTGTCGTAGACGGGGGAGACGGTCATCGAGATCCAGATCGGGTGCCCGCGGAAGTGCTCGCAGCGGGTCTCGCCGCGGTAGCCGTAGCTCTCCCCGTCGGCCACCTCGCGGAGCGCCTCGACCTCGCGCTCCCGCTCGTCCGGGTGGATGATCTCGCCGAAGCGTCGGCCCAGCAGGCTGTCCTCGGTGCGGCCGCAGATCTCGCAGAGCGCCCGGTTGACGCGCTGAAAGCTGCCGTCGAGCGAGATCAGCGCCATGCCGACCCGGCTGTCGTCGAACGCCTTCCGGAAGCGCTCCTCGGCCTCGCGCAGCGCGGCTTCGGTCGCCTGGCGCTCGCTGATGTCCCGGACGAAGGCGTGGAAATGCCACTCGTCCCCCTCGCGCAGGGCCGAGATGGAGAGCTCGATCGGGATCTCGGTGCCGTCGCGCCGAAGCCCCTCGACCTCGATGCGCCGGGCCATCATCGACTGATCCGTGGAGGCGAGGAAGCGGCCGACGCCGCGCAGGTGGGCGTCGCGGTGACGGCGGGGGATGATCGTCTGGACCACGGGCCGGCCGACGACCTCCTGCTTCCCCCAGCCGAAGAGGCGCTCGGCCCGGGGGTTCCACTCCTTGATCAGGCCGTTCTCGTCGATCGAGATGAAGGCCTCCTGCGAGGTCTCGAGGATCGATTTGGACTCTCGTGTCGCCCGGCGGAGGGCGTTCACGACCAGCTGGATCGCGGTGCCGACCGCGGCGGCCAGAGCGACGGCGAACACGGCTCGCACGAACTGGTGGCCGGTATCGGTGTGCGGCTCCCCGATCAGCACCGGCAGGGTCAGGGTCAGGCCCATCGCGAGCACGGAGAGGCCGAGCTGGCGCCCCGTCCCGTAGATGGCGAACCAGACGACCGGCAGGGCCACCAACGGGTCGAAGATGCTCGAGTGGCCCTCGCTCGCGTCCCGGAGCAGCCCGACGACGAGGAAGTAGGCGAGCAGCGGGACGGCCTGGCACCAGACCGGAAGCCGCGCCCAGGGGAGCCCGATGACGACGGCGACCATAAGCGCGGCGATCCCGGCGGCGACGACCACGCGCGGGTCGGTGGCGGAGGTGCCGGCGAACGGCAGCACGGCGAAGGGCAGGATCGCGCCGAGCACGAAGGGCACGGAGCGTCGCGCGACGTCAACGCCCTCGAAGAATCTGCCCGGTTCTATGTCAGCGGCGAGCGAGCGAGACCAGCCCGGATCGGGCTCCTCACGGCCAGCGGCTCGGGCGCGCTCCAATCGGCTCCTCTTTTCCCCCCTTGGTTGTACCCCCCAAATCGCGGCCCGGTCCGCTTGCGGGAACGGTCGAAGGTACGACGCGCCCGCACGCTGGCGAAAGACCGCTATTTGGTAATAGACATGAATTACTACTACAGGAAGCTCTTGCCCTCACCGCGATAGGTGGGGACCTGGTCCCGGATGGTCATGCCGGTTACCAGGTAGAGCCGGTTGAAGCGCTCGCAGAGCTCACCCGCCTTGACGTGCCGGAAGTAGACGCGGTCGCCGACGCGCAGCCGCTCCGCGGCGGAGCCCCGCAGGGGCGTCTGCACCTCGCCGGCCCCCTCGTAGGGATCGAGGCGCAGGCCGGCGGGCAGGTAGGGCACCGGCATCCGGTCCTTGGCGCCCACCCCGGAGGCGAGGTAGCCGCCGCCGAGGGCGGTGGCGACGCCGGGCCCCGGGCGCCTGACGACGGGCAGGGCGAAGATCGCCGCCGGGCGCAGCTTGAAGGCGCGGTAGTGGTCGAACAGGATCGGCGCGAAGAACCCCGATCCGGCGGCGACCTCGGTGATCGCCCACTCGGACGCGGTCCGCTCGATCGATCCGGTGCCGCCGCCGTTCACGAACTCGAGCTGGGCGACCTCGGAGAGGGCGGTGACGATCTCGGCGCGGCGCTCCTCGACGTCTCTCGCCGAGGCGGACTGCATCCTCCTGATCAGCAGGTTGTTGATCGCCTTCCGCGGCACGTTGTCGCCGACTCCGGCGATCTGGCCCTCGTAGGCCATCAGCCCCACCAGCCTGGTGCGCTCGCGCCGGTCGATCTCCCGCGCGAGCGCGACCGCCTGCTCGGCGGTCCTGATGGGCGAGCGCTTCGGGCCGATCTTGAGGCGGCCGCGGAGCGGCCACCAGGATAGGTCGACGTCCATCGCGACGCGCACCGGCGCCACGAACGATGTGGCCGCCTCCTCGATCAGGTCGAGTTGCTCCGCGCTGTCCACCATCACCACCGGGGCCTCGTCCGGGTCCTCCGCGGTGATCCGGGCAAGCCGGGTGAGACAGGCGCGATCCGTCGTCGGGTAGGCGATGACCAGGTCCCGAAAGCCGTGCTCCCAGAGCCAGATCGCCTCGGGCAGGGTGAAGCCGAGGATTCCCTGGAAGCCGGGATCGAGATCGAGCAGCCGTTCGAGCACGGGCCGCGAGCGGACCGACTTGCTGGCGATCCGGATCGGCTTGCCCCGCGAGCGGCGCAGCATGTCGGCGGCGTTGGCCCAGACGGCATCGAGGTCGACGAACGCGAACGGCGCCTGGACCTCGGAGAAGATCGCCTCGAAGCGCTCGTAGGCCTCGGTCGGCGTCGGCAGCGGTAGTGGAGTCGGCGTGTCGAACGCCGAGAGCGGCTTCGTCTCGTCGATCGTCGCGGTGTGGTCGGGGGGCCCCATGACCAATCGGGTTGCGGCTCGGCTTCGCCTCGCCGCACCCTCGCATCTCAGCCTACAATCGGCCCGCGTGGTCGCCCGTGCGACCGCCACCCCCGGAGAGGTGGCCGAGCGGCTGAAGGCACTCGCCTGCTAAGCGAGTAGGGGGCTAATAGCTCTCTCGAGGGTTCGAATCCCTCCCTCTCCGCTAGCTAGCGCGCCGGCTGCGCGCGGGGCGCCCCCCGCCCAGCCAGGCGAGCGGAAGCGCCAGGAACACGGAGGCGATGGCGATCACCCGCAGGATGCGCTCGATCGCCTCCCCCTCGCTGGTGCCGCCGCCGGCGACCACCTCGATCAGCGAGGCCACCACCGCGACTGCCAGGCCGGCCATTCCGATG
>DATBHQ010000031.1:0-3073 GCA_036557385.1 Solirubrobacterales bacterium
TCCAAGACCGCGTCGGCGACCTCACGCTCCTCCCCGGTGGGGCTGGCGATCTCGCAGAGGCGCGCGAAACGGTCGAGCATCCGCTGGTCCTCCGAGGAGCTCACGCGCGCAGGCTATTCCAGCGCCGCGGCGCAGCGCGCCCGGCGCTCGATTCCAGAGCTATCCGCGGCGCTCTGTAGAAGACCGGGATCGCACGCCGCCCCGCCCAGACCGAGCCGCACGCCGGTCGACCCGCCTCCGGCGCTCCCTCCAGCACCTGGGAGGGCCGGCTGGAGATCATCATCGCGGTCGCGCTCGGCCTTGCGGCCATCGTCACCGCCACCGCGGTCTATCTGAACGAGCACCAGGAGCACAAGGCCACGCTCGACTTTCACCAAGCGACGCACCAGCTGCTCGCGGGCACCGCCGCGGGGCTCAGGTCACCCGAGGGCCGCGCACTCGAGGCGAGCGCCGGGCGCGAGGTCGAGGACGCCGAGGACCACCAGGAGAAGGCGGCGGACTACACCCTCGCCGAGGTGATCCTCGCGACCTCACTCTTCCTCTTCGGCGTGGCCGGGATCAGCTCACGCTGGCGGATCAAGATCGGCGCCCTCTCGGTCGCGACCGGCGTCTTCGTGATCGCGCTCGTGATCCTGCTGACCGTCTAGGCCGAGCGGCGCACGCCGACGTCCTCGGAGGCCTCCGCCTCGGCCTCTTCCTGGCCGACGGGCTCGATCTCGGCGTCGGCGGGCCGCTCCGCCGCGCGCCTGGCCGCGGCTCCGACGAAGTCGCGGAAGAGCGGCTCGGGGCGGGTCGGCCGGGAGTTGAACTCCGGGTGGAACTGCGATGCGACGAAGAACGGGTGGTCCGGCAGCTCGATGATCTCGACCAGCCGGTCGTCCGGCGAGGTCCCGCTCGCCACCAGGCCTTCGTCCTCGAGGCGGCGGCGGAGCATGTTGTTGACCTCATAGCGGTGGCGGTGGCGCTTGTAGATCACGGCCTCGCCGAAGATCTCCCGCGCCTGCGTGTCGTCGTGGAGCTTCACCGGGTCGGCGCCAAGCCGCATCGTCCCGCCGAGGTCCGAGACCTCCTTCTGCTCGGGGAGCAGGTCGACGACGGGATAGGGCGTCTCGGGATCGAACTCGGCCGAGTTGGCGCCGTCCATCCCGCAGACGTGACGCGCGAACTCGACGACCGCGATCTGCATCCCGAGGCAGATGCCGAGATAGGGAATGCCCTTCTCGCGGGCGATCCGCGCCGCCTCGACCTTGCCCTCGATGCCCCGCTCCCCGAAGCCGCCGGGGATCAGGATGCCGTCGACGCCCTCGAGCGCGGACTCCTCGATGTCCTCGGAGGAGACCAGCCGGGTCTCGACCTCCACCCCGTGCGCCCAGCCGCCGTGGGTGAGGGCCTCGATCACCGACTTGTAGGCGTCCTCGAGCTGGACGTACTTGCCGACGAGGGCGATCTTCACCTTGTGCTCCCGCGAGGCGTCGGCACGCTTGATCAGCTCCTCCCACTCGGCGAGGTCCGGCGCCGGCGCCTCCATCCCGAAGTGGTCGAGGATCTGGTCGTCCATCCCCTCGGCCCGGAGGACGAGCGGCACCTTGTAGACGTTGTCGACGTCCCGGGCGGAGATCACCGCGTCCTCGGGAAGGCTGGCGAAGAGGGCGATCTTGCGGCGGATGTCCCGGTCGAGCCCCTGCTCGGAGCGGCAGAGCAGCGCGTGGGGCTGGATCCCGATCCGCCGCAGCTCGTTGACCGAGTGCTGGGTCGGCTTCGTCTTCATCTCGCCCGCGTGCCCGACGTACGGGACCAGGGTGAGGTGGACGAACATGCAGCGCTTCGGGCCGAGGTCGGTGTAGAGCTGGCGGATCGCCTCGAGGAAGGGCAGCGACTCGATGTCGCCAACCGTCCCGCCGATCTCCGTGATCACGAAGTCGACGGCCTGCGACTCGGCCACGATCAGGACCCGGTTCTTGATCTCGTCGGTGATGTGCGGGATCACCTGAACGGTGGCCCCGAGGTAGTCGCCGCGCCGCTCGCGCCGGATCACCGAGTTGTAGACGCCGCCGGCGGTGAAGTTGGAGGCCCGCGAGGTGTTCTCGTCGGTGAAGCGCTCGTAGTGGCCGAGGTCGAGATCGGTCTCGGCGCCGTCCTCGGTGACGAAGACCTCCCCGTGCTGGAACGGGCTCATCGTCCCCGGGTCGACGTTGATGTAGGGGTCCAGCTTCTGCAGCTGGACGCGGAAACCGCGGGAGACGAGCAGACGGCCGAGTGAGGCGGAGGCGATGCCCTTGCCGAGAGACGAGACGACACCGCCTGTCACGAAGAGAAATCTGGTGTCGCCGGGCCTGAGATCGCTCAATTGGCTCTGCCGAGCGAGTCTAGTCGGTCAAGCAGCGGAACCCGCTCGATCGCGGCGGAGATCGAGCGGAATTCCCCATACAGCGAGATCGCGACGAGGGCGGCCAGCGCCAGGGCGATCCCGGCGGGAGCCAGCGTCTTGACGACCAGCACGCCGATCATCCCGCCGATCACGCTCGCGCCGGTGTCCCCCCACATCGCGCGTTCGCGCAGCGTCAGCCAGGCGCAGGCGGCGACGGCCACGAGCAGCGGGGCGATCGGCTCGAGCGGAGCGAGGCTCCAGGAGGCCAGGCAGGCGACGGCGGCGGTCAGGCCGAGCGCCTTCTCGGGGCGGCCCGGCCTGGTGTCGAGCAGGTTGCCGAGGTGCGCCGCGAGGGCGAGGACGAGCACCTGGGTGACGAGCTCCGCGCCCCGCGCTCCCTCCCCCGCCGCCGCGTAGGTGGCGAGCGCAAGCGTGCCCACGGCCTTGATCGCGCCGGTGGAGAGCTCGCCTCGGGCGACCGCGTTCCCGTGGCCGCGCCAGCCGCGGGCCGCGCCACCCGCCAGGTCGTCGAGCAGGCCGAGGTAGGCGACTCCGCAGAGGAAGACCAGCCAGCGGTCCAGCCCCGCCATCAGCGCGAACCCGGCGGTGGCGAGCAGGACCACGCCGAGCGGGAAGAGGACCTTCCGGCCCCGGTAGTTCTCCCGCCGCATCAGCGCGGCGGGTAGAGGTGGCTCACGCCCTTGG
>DATBHQ010000032.1:0-20635 GCA_036557385.1 Solirubrobacterales bacterium
CGCGGCGCGCTCGTACTCGATGCCCCCTTCGGTGAGGCGCCGTTCGAGCTTCTCCAGCGCATCATCGCTCGGCAGCACGATCTCGAACGACCGCAGGCCGCGCGAACCCGCCGGCGGTGCCGGTGCGCCCTCGCCGGCCCAGGTGTTGAGGCCGAGGTGGTGGTGATAGCCGCCCGCCGAGACGAAGAGGGCGCCCGGGTAGCCGCGCACGGTGACGTCGAAGCCGAGCGCCCCCGAGTAGAAGGCCTCGGCGGCGGCCAGGTCGCCGACGTTGAGGTGCACGTGGCCGATCCGGGTGCCCGGCGCCATGCCGGCGCCGGCGTCCTCGCGGCGAAGCTCGCCGAGGACGCCGTCGAGATCGAGCGGCAGCGTGTCCATCTGCACGAAGCCGTCCCGCCTGGGCCACTCCTCCCGCGGCCGGTCGCGGTAGAGCTCGATCCCGTTGCCCTCGGGGTCGCTCAGGTAGAGCGCCTCGCTGACCAGGTGATCGGAGGCGCCGCTCAGACGCCAGCCCGCCTCGGCGACGCGCTGCAGGGCGCTGGCGAGGTCGGGGCGGCTCGGGACCAGGATCGCGAGGTGGAAGAGGCCGCTGGTCCCGCGCGGGCGCGGCGCCGCGTCGGGGTCGGCGACGAGCTCGACGATCGGCAGCTCGCCTGCGCCCAGCCGGACCACGCCGTTCCCCGGGTCGAGCTCGGATAGCCCGATCGCATCCCGGTAGAAGTCGCGCATCCGGTCGCGGTCGGCGACCGTCAGGGTCACCGTGCCCATCGAGGTGCCGGGATCGATCGAGCCATTCGCGCTCATGCGGCTGACGATAGTCGGCGGGGCAGGCACGGCCGTACCGAGTTCTCCGCGAGAAGAGCGGGGGAAATTACCGATGTTGGCCTTCGCTCAATGGCCGATCCTAAGCTCGGCGATGGGGATGGCGGGTTCTCGGACAGGCGGGGTCAACCGGTCTTTCGACCAGCCGTCGACCATGGCCGCGATTCTCGGCGCGCTCTTCCTGGCCGGCGCCACGATCGGCGCGCTCTCGCTGATCCTGCCGCACCCGAGCGAGTACGACACCACGGCCCTGTGGACCAACGTCGCCTTCTCCTATCTGTTCGGCTTCACCGTCCTGGCCTCGCGGCAGCGCCTTGCCGTCTGGGCCCTGCAGTTGTGCGTGCTCGCCGGCACCATCATCGTCACCCGTGCCGTCTACTACGGGCACGATCCGAGCGGCTACTACACCTTCTGGTACCTCTGGATCTGCGTCTACGCGTTCTTCTTCTTCGGGCCGCGCTGGGGCTATCTGCACGTGGCCGCGGTCGGCGCTGCCTACGCCTGGGTGCTCACCGAGGTCTCGGGCCCGACGCCGGTGCCGCGCTGGCTGGTGACCGTGGGGAGCATCCTGGTCGCTAGCCTGCTGGTCGATGCGCTGGCGGCCCGGCTGCGACGCGAGACCAAGGCCGCGGACAGACGTGCGTCGAACCTGGAGGCGGTCGGCGAGGTGGCGAGGCAGGTCGCGACCCAGAGCGACCCGCGCGCCGTCGGATGGGCGATCTGCTCCGCCGCGGTGAACACCGCCGGGGCGTCGGTCGCCGTCCTCTGGCGCCCGACGATCTCAGGCGACGCGCTGCGGGCCGAATCGGCGGCGGGCGCCGAGGTCGAGGGCATTCAGCTGCCGTTCGTGACGCCGACCTCGGGAGCGATCCGGGTGTTCACCTCGGCCGAGGATCGATTCGAGCAGCTGGGGAAGAGCTCGGCTCACGAGCTGGGCCCGAGCGTCGACGCCAAAGCCGCTCTTTGGGAGCCGGTTCTGAAGGATGAGGGTGCGGCCGCCGGCGTCCTCGCGGTCTACTGGGAGGAGCCGCGAGCCCGGGTGAGCCCCGAGGCGCAGCGCGCCGTTCGCCTGCTGGCGCTCGAGGCGGCGATTGCGATCGACCGCGGCGAGCTGCTCGGACGGCTCGAGGTCGCGGCGCGCACGGACGATCTCACGGGCCTTCTCAACCGGCGCGCGTGGGACGAGGAGCTCGGCCGGGAGCTGTCCCGGGCCGACCGCAGCGGCGCCGCGCTCTGCGTGGCGATCCTCGATCTGGACCGCTTCAAGCTCTACAACGACACCAACGGCCACCAGGCGGGCGATCGCTTCCTCAAGCAGATCGCCGGCACCTGGAGCGAGAACCTGCGCACGGGCGACATCCTCGCCCGCTACGGCGGCGAGGAGTTCGCGCTGGCGCTGCCGGGCACCAACTTGGAGCACGCCCAGCAGATGCTGGGCCGGCTGCGCGAGGTGCTGCCAGACGACCAGACCTGCTCGGCGGGCGTCTGCCAGTGGGACGGCGAGGAGAGCGCCGAGCAGCTCACCGCGCGCGCGGACACCCTGCTCTACGCCGCCAAGGCGGCGGGGCGGGACCGCGTCCAGCTGTAGGGACTAGCCGAGCAGAAGGTCGTCGGCGCCCTCGGGCTTCCAGCGCCCGGCGATCGCCGCCAGCGGGATGCCCAGGAACCAGGTGCAGACTGCGAGCGTCGTCGTCGTGAGGAAGGCGACCGGGATCGAGATCACAAAGAAGATGACCGGGGCGAGCGACATCGCCACCCCGAACCGGTAGACGTCCTGCGGCAGCTTCCTCTCGAGCAGGTCGTGGTCATGCGCCCAGCCGAAGAGGACGACCTCCATGGCGCTGATGATCGCGACGTTGACCGCGTAGATGGTGATCGACAGGGGATTTGAGAAGTACTCGCCCAGGAGGGCGGTCGGAAAGGGCAGGAGGGCGATGAACGCGAGGTAGACCATGTTCAGGCCGATCAGGGGTCGATCGATGCGGGATAGGGCCGAGAAGTACGTGTGGTGCGCCACCCAGTAGCGGCCGATCACCGCGAAGCTGATGAAGAAGCTGATGAACTTCTGGTGCTCGTCGTTGAGCTTGGTGGCGAGCTCGTGGACGCTGCTCTCGTGGTGAAGAATCGGGACGGCCAGGTCGATGACGAGGAGGGTCGCGGCGATCGCGAACAATCCGTCCGTGAAGCTCAGTGTGCGAGCGAACTCCACGCTGTCCCGCCCGTATCTCCTGCGCGGCGCGAGACCCTCCTGCACGACGCCGCTCTAGAGTCCGAGGTCGCGCAGGAAGCCCGGCTTGAGCGCGGCGAGGTTGACGAAGGTGGGGAGGGGCATGTCGTCCGGGTTGCCGCGGACACCCACGGTGGCTCCCTCGGGGACCTCACCCTCGAGTCGCTTGCCGAGCTCAACCGCATCGTCCTCGGTGGCCGCTCCCACCAGGAGGTGCGTGAACCGCCTCTTCACCGGAAGGTCCTCCTTCCGCAGCCGCTCGGCGAGGTCGTGCGTCTCCCGGATGCCGCCCAGGCTGACCACGACCTCCCACGGGTACTCGCCGTACCCATGGGCCTCGTGGATTCCCTCCTCCTCGCGCTCGTGCATCTCCTGGGCGAGCGCCGCCTCCTCGTCGGGAAGCTCCTCCGCGGCGTCCTTCCACTCCTCGGCGACCGGGTGCCAGCGCATCAGCCGGACCTGGCCGACGAGCTTCTCGCCTTCCATGATGTGCTTGACCACCCGCTCCGCCTCCTGCGCGGACTCCTCGTGCCAGGCGTAGACGAAGATGAAGCGGCCGTCCCGGGTGACGATCACGCTTCCGCCGAGCAGCTTGCGGGCCTCGTTGTCGAGCTGGAGGTCATGCAGCGACCCGGAGAGGGTGTCGGCGTGCTCGTCGCGGTCGAGGGCGATCTCGACGCGCCACTCGTCCCGGCTGCGGGGCGGATCGTTCCAGTCGTTCACGAAGGGAACTCTATTCCGACCCTCAGATCTCGATCAGCCTGCCGCTCGGGCCCAGGTTGATCACTCTGGTGGGGCCCACTTCGTCCTCGGCACCCCAGGCCTCGTGGATGTGCCCGCAGACCGCCAGGGCCGGGCGCTTGGTCTCGATCGTCTCCAGGATCGCCTCGCTGCCCAGGTGATCGCCCGAGCTCGAGGTGTCGCAGTGCCCCTTCGGTGGTGAATGGACGACCAGCACCGCCCCCTCCGGGCAGTCCGCGAGGCGCTTGCGGGCCCCTTGCTCGTCCAGGTCGAAGCTCCAGTCCCAGGGCGTGACCGGCACGCCGGCGCCGAGGCCGTAGAACGGCGTGCCGTCGATCTCGGCTCCCTGCCCGTGCAGCACGGTCGCAGCCTCCCAGCCCCCGCAGGCCGCCCGCAGGGCCTCCTCGGTCTCGTTGTTGCCGGGCACGAGGACGGTCGGAACGTCGATCCCGCGAAGCGCCCCGATCGTCTCCTCGAGCCCCTCGTGGACCGAGGCGAAGTCGCCCGCGGCGATCACCGCGTCCGCCTGCGAGGAGCGCTCGACCAGGCTCCCCGCCTGATCCAGGTCGCGATGGAGGTCGCTGAAGGCGAGCACCCTCACGGGCGGCAGTGTGTCACGGGGCGGGGGCCGGAGTTTCGTGTGGCCCGGCCGGGGGCAAGAGGCCCCTATGTACGGAACCTTCTCCGGAGTGAGCTTCGGGATCGTCGCCGGCGCGGCGCTGGTGGTGATCGCGCTCGCCTTCTTCGCCTCGCCGCTGATCGCGGTGATCCTGGCGGCGATCGTCGCCGTCGGGCTGCTGATCGGGATGGCAGCGATGCGCCGCCGATCCCGGTCCGCCGAGCAGACCGCCGGAGGCGAGCCGGGCACCGGCGCCGCCGGGCCCAGGGCCCGCGGGACGAGTGGCAGCCGGGCCACGGGCGCACCGGCCTCGGGCGAGGGAGACCTGGCGAGCTAGATGTGCCGGGTCAGGCAGCCCGGCGCCTGGTCGGGATGTCGCCCCGTTGCAGGTAGCCGAGCTCGTCGAGCTTCGGCGCGAGGATCTCGTGCATCTCGATGATCTCCTCGCGCGACATGTGGGTGGACCAGCTGCCGGGCTCGGCCCGGCGAATCTCGCGGCCGGCGCCCTTGTCCGACTTCGGCACGTTCGAGAAGGCGTTTGCGGCTGCGATTCCCTCGAGCCGCTCACGGCCCGCCTCGATGCCGAGCATCGCGCAGATGCGCTCCAGCGCCCCGACCGGATCGGCCCGCATCTCCTCGTAGCGGATCAGCACCCGCCGCTCCGGGTCCGTCCGCGCGTAGGTCTCCTGGACGACCTCGGTGCGATGCAGCCACACGCTCGACTGCCAGCGGATCAGCGCCGGACGGCCGGTGTCGTCGATCGGATAGGCGCCCTCGTCGGTCGCCCAGCTGCCGTCCCGATAGGCGTCGAGCCAGGAGTCGACGACGTCCCGGCCGTCGCGCAGCAGGAAGATCAGGCTCGAGTCGGGGAAGAGGTCCATGATCGTGTCGGCCGCGTGGGAGCCCGGCTCCTTGACGACCACCACCGGGTCCTCGATCCCCCCCGCCGCGTCGATGTCCTGGGCAACCTGGGCCTCGAATCGGGTGGCGATCAGCCGGCGCAGGTGGGGCATCCAGGTCTCCCGGTAGCGATCGGAGAAGAGGTAGTCCCGCTTCTTGCGCTTGAAGTCAGCGAGGGTGCCGAGCTCCGGTGGGTGCTTGGCCGTCGCCCAGGCCAGCGGGATCGGCCGCCACACGCCCAGGTGATGGCCGATGTGCGGGTCGTCGATCGGCACCACCCGCTCCAGCTCGGAGAGCATCCGCAGCAGCCAGGTGCTGCCGCTTCGGGACGACCCGAAGATCCAGGCCAGGCGCCCCGACTCCGTCACGGAGAGCTCGGCTAGACGCGACCGGCTCTCAGGCGCGGCAGGATCAGCAGGACGAGTCCGATCACGATGCACAGGATCCCCAGTGCGTAGTTGACCAGGACCGCGAGCACGATTCCGATCACGATCAGCAGTAGCGATAGTTCCATGCCGCCTTCGATACCCCGGGGGGTGGAGGCGAAACCCGGGTTGAGCCCGGCACGCGACGGGTATCAGGCGCGCGATGGAGGCGGCGCTCGCCGAGAAGGCGCAGGAGATCAAGCATGAGTACACCCACGGCGAGGAGCGGCCCATGGGCTCGCACCTCGCCCTCCTCGTCGCCTACAACACCCTGGTCGGCGGCTTTCTGCTGGCGCGGGCGCGTGCCGGGAAGCCACTCCCGGCGCGGGTGGGCGCAGGCGATCTCCTGCTCGCGGGCGTGGCGACCCACAAGCTCAGCCGGCTGATCGCCAAGGACCGGGTGACCGCTCCGCTGCGCGCGCCGTTCACCGAGTTCGAGGAGGAGGGCGGCCCGGGCGAGGTCGAGGAGAAGCCGCGGGGGCGTGGGCCGCGCCGGGCGATCGGCGAGCTGCTCGTCTGCCCCTTCTGCCTCGGGCAGTGGGTGGCCACCGGCATCCTGGCCGGCCTGGCCATCATCCCGCGGACCACCCGATTCGTCTGCTCGATCTTCGCCGCCGTTGCGATCGGCGACTTCCTCCAGATCCTCTACAAGGGCTCCGAGGAGAAGCTGCTCTAGACACCGCCATGGGACGGGCTCGCCAGAGGAAGCCCGGCTGGGGCTTTCTCCTGCTGCTCGGCCTGCCGAGCCTGGGCCTGGCTCTGGCCGCGACGACCGTCTCGACCTATCTGCCGGTCCTGCTGAAGGACATCTCGGGCCCCGCCGTGACGGGCATCCTGATCGGCGCCGAGGGCTTGCTCGCCCTCTTCATTCCTCCCGTCGTGGGACGCCGCTCCGACACGCTGCAGACGCGGATCGGGGGCCGGATGCCGTTCCTCCTGGTCGGCGCGCCGCTGTCCGCGGCCGCCCTGCTGTTCCTGCCGCTCGCCGGGTCGATCGTCGCGGTGGTCCCGATCCTGCTCGCCTTCTACGTCGGCTACTTCCTCTTCTATCCGCCCTATCGCGCGGAGTACCCGGACCTGGTCCCTGCCTCGATCCGGGGGCGCTCGCAGTCCGCCCAGAAGACGCTGCGCGAGGCCGGCCTGATCCTCGCGCTGGTGGGCGGCGGCCTGCTGCTTTCAATCGGCTCGGAGATCCCCTTCGCCCTCGCCGCCGCGGCCCTGCTCGCCACGACCGCCGCGTTCTTTCTCGCCGTGCCGGCCGCCAGCGCGCAGCGCGGCGACGGCGAGCCCGAGGATCAGGGGACGATCGCCGGAGTGCGCGAGGTCCTCCGCCGCGGCCCGCTCAGCGCCCTGATGGGGGCGAACCTGCTCTGGGAGCTCGCGCTGGGGGCGATCAAGACGTTCGTGATCCTCTTCTTCATCGCGGGTCTCGGCCGGAGCAGCAGCTTCGCATCGGCCGTGCTCAGCGTCGCGGCCGTCGCCATCATCGGTGGGGCGCTCCTCGGCGGCCGCCTCGGCGATCGCGTCGGTGAGCTGCGGGTGCTCCACGTGGCCGTCTGGGTGTACGGCCTCGGCCTGCTGGTGCCGCTGATCACCCAGAGCCCGTTCGCGCTGGTCGCGGTGCCGTTCGTCGCCTTCGCGGGCGGCATCGTGATGACGCTCTCCTTCGCCGCGCTCATGCGCCTGATGCCCGAGGGCCATCACGGGACGGTGACGGGCGTCTTCGGCCTCAGCCGCGGTGCCGGCGCGCTCCTCGGCCCGGTCCTGGCCGGGCTCGCGATCGAGCTCTGCCGGGGGCCGCTCGCCTCGACCGACGGCTACGCGGCGATGTGGGGGGTCGCCTCGATCGCCGTCCTGCTCAGCCTGCCGCTGCTCTCGCGGGCCCGGTCAGTGTCCTAACAGCGCCCGTAAGCCGCCCAACACCGGGGCACTCGCGCCGGGGGAGCCTGGGAAGGAACCGGTCATCACCTTTCACGAAGACAGCCGGAGGCGATCATGGCCAACCATCAGACGGTTCAACTCAGACGCGGGGCGCACCGCTCGCCAGAGGACGGTGTCTGCGTCATGGAGCTCGCCTCGATGCTCGCGGGGGAGCGCTTCTCGGACCGTCCCACGTCCGTCTCTCCGGTCCTGACCCGCTTTCTGCGCGCCTACAACGACAGTGTCGGCGACCGGCGCCGCCAGGACCTGTTCGCCTACGCCGCCCGGGTCGTAGGGACCCGCGGCGGGCGGGCCGTCGAGCGGAGCCGAGCGATCCATTGCGTGAACTGGCTCCGCGACTCGGGGATCGCGGTCGGGTGGTTGACGCGCACCTTCCCCGGGCCCTCGATCGGGGCGTTCGCCGCGCGGTGCGCGGCCGAGCAGGGCACGACGCGTGCTCACCGCCGCGCCCTGAGGCTGATCGATGAGCTGATCGGGTTCGGTGACAGCTGGGCCGGCGTCCCCTCCGATGCGAGCGAGCTGCGAGCGGAGTCGAGGAGACCGGCGATCCAGAGCTGAAGAGCTTCCAGGAGCGGCCCTGCTCCGAGAGCCTCCGCACTCGCGATCAGCTGAGTGGTCTCTCCGCGTCGCCGGCGCTCGGCCTGAGCAGCGTCCACGCCCGGCCCAACGAGCCGATCGCGACCAGCGCCCATACGGCAAGAGCGACCCAGACCCAGATGCGCGCGAATCCGACCAGGGCGCCCGACCCCAGCGCCCGGCCGAGCGCGAAGCTCATCGCCGCGTACATGCCGAGCGGAAACACCGTCGCCCAGCGTCTGACGTCGAAGCCCAGGCGTGGCCTGAGCAACTCGCTCGCGACCAGGAAGGGCAGCCAGGCCATCGCCGCTCCCCACACCACCCAGCCGGTCGCAGAGAACGCGTCACCGAGCGAGCCCAGCAGGTGGAGCGACTGGGTCGAGTCGATCAGCTCCGCCGTGGTCAGCCCCGCGATCGCCAGCGCGCCTCCGGCGATCCACTGATCGCCGCGGCCCGACAGCAGCTGGCGCGGGTCGAAGCGCGCGATGACGAACACATACGAGACCAGACCGACCGCGAGCAGGATCACCCCGACGGAGACGAGCCAGCTCGCGGACCGATCCTCACCGATCAGCTCGGCCAGTCCGCTGAGCGCGAGGATGGAGACGGCGAGCAGGAAGCTCGCGCCGACGGTCGGCGTCATCCAGGTGCCGAGGATGCCGGGCAGCAGCAGGACCCAGAGAAGCGCCGCGATCACGAGCAGCGCCGCGCCCACCCAGTCCCAGCCGTAGAGCGCCAGCCGGGCCCCGAGGACGCAGGTGCCCGCGACCCCGGTGAGGGAGGCCGGGATCCTGAGCTCGCTCGCCAGGTCGGTCGGCCGCCTGCTGGCGTGCGCCAGCGCTCCGAGGGCGAGGGCGATCCAGAGCAGCACGGTGATCCACATCAGCACCCGCGAGAACGTCCGCTCCCCGTCGAGGAGCAGTGCCACGGACACGATCCCGGTCCCCATCACGGAGGCGTGGGATTCGGCGGGAAGTCTCATGGTTCATGTCTACCCGAGCAGGCGAGCGGACAGGCGCAGTTTGCCCATATTTCGCCTCGGGTAGCTACGGGCCACCCGCCTCGGGGTGGGGGAGTCGAACGAGGTGAGAGCGCCAGCGACATCGAAGCGGGGCGGACGCGTTCGCACGGCGTCGGTGCTGATCGCAGCGATTGCTCTCGGCGTCGCGGGCTGCGGCGGCAAGCAGTCCACGCTCGACACCCACAGCACGCAGTCGCACGACATCCGCACTCTCTGGTGGTGGATGCTGGTCGTCGCCGGAATCGTCTTCCTCGGCGCGATCGCCATGCTCACGATCGGCTGGATCCGGCGCAGCCGGCCGGGCCTGCCCTTCTTCGGCCAGAGCGAGCGGGTCGAGACCAGGCTCGTCGTCCTCTTCGGGATGGTCATCCCGGTCGTCGTCCTGGTCGCCCTCTTCTTCGTCGCCAACGTCTACGTGATCGGCAAGACCGAGCCGCCCAAGCCCGGTTCGACCGCGATGAGCGTGGAGGTCACGGGGCACCAGTGGTGGTGGGAGGCGCACTACCCGGGGACCACCGCCGTCACCGCCAACGAGATCCACATACCGGCCGCCACGCGCGTCGAGGTGATCGGCAACACCGACGACGTCATCCACTCCTTCTGGGTCCCGGAGCTCAACCGGAAGATCGACCTGATCCCCGGCCGCAACAACCGCCTGCTGCTCGACGCGGACTCGCCCGGGGTCTATCGCGGCCAGTGCGCCGAGTTCTGCGGGCTCCAGCACGCCCACATGTCCTTCGAGGTGATCGCACAGCCACCGGCGCAGTTCCGGGCCTGGCTCCAGAACATGGCCGCGGACGCTCGCCCGCCGACGACGCCCGCCGAGCAGGCCGGGCAGCAGGACTTCATGGCGGATCAGTGCGCGAGCTGCCACACGATCCGCGGCACGGCCGCACAGGGGCAGATCGGGCCCGACCTCACCCACCTGGCGAGCCGCAGCACGATCGCGGCGCTCACCCTGCCGAACGACGCGGAGTACCTGCCCCGCTGGATCCGCGATCCCCAGCACTTCAAGCCGGGCAACAGGATGCCCGGCCTCAACCTGAGCGACCAGGACGTCGCCGCGCTGGTCAGCTACCTGAGGAGCCTGCGCTAATGGCGACCGCCGCGCCGAGCCTCGCCGCCGATCGCCTCGACCGCCTCAGCCGGATTTGGCGGGAGCGCTCGGGCCTGGTCGGCTGGCTCACCACCACCGACCACAAGCGGATCGGGATCCTCTACTTCTTCACCTCGCTCGCCTTCTTCGGGGCGGGCGGCGTCGAGGCGCTCCTGATCCGGACGCAGCTGCTCGGCCCCGACCAGACCGTGCTCAGCGCGGACGCCTTCAACAAGGCGATGACGATGCACGGGGTCACGATGATCTTCCTGTTCGTGATCCCGATGTCCACCGGGGCCTTCGGGAACTACCTGCTGCCGCTGATGATCGGGGCGCGGGACATGGCGTTCCCGCGGCTCAACGCCCTCTCCTACTGGATCTTCCTGGCGAGCGGGATCTTCCTCTACGTCGGCCTCGCGTCCGGCGACGCGCCGAGCGCCGGCTGGTTCAACTACGTGCCCTTGGCGTCCAAGACCTACAGCCCGGGGCCGGGAATCGACTTCTACGCGCTCGGGCTGATCTTCAACGCGATCTCGACCACCGCCGCGGCGATCAACTTCATCGTCACGATCTTCAACCTGCGCGCGCCCGGCATGTCCCTCAACCGGATGCCGCTCTTCTGCTTCGCCTTCCTGGCGGTCTCCTTCGCCCTCGTCTTCGCCCTGCCGCCCCTGACCTGCGCGCTGCTGCTGCTCGAGCTCCAGCGGCTGCTCGGCTTCCACTTCTACGACGTCACGGCGGGGGGTGATCCGATCCTCTGGCAGAACCTCTTCTGGATCTTCGGCCACCCCGAGGTCTACATCATCATCCTGCCCGCCTTCGGGATCGCCACGGCGATCATCCCGACGTTCACCCGGCGCCGGATGGTCGCCTTCCCGCTGGTCGCCCTGGCCGAGCTGCTGGTCGCCTTCATCGGCTTCGGCGTCTGGGTCCACCACATGTTCGCCGTCGGGCTGGCGACCGCGACGACCGTCTACTTCGCCGCGGCCAGCCTGATCATCGTCATCCCCAGCGGCATCCAGTTATTCGCCTGGATCACGACGATCGTCACCGGGACGCCGAGGTTCAAGACGCCCCTGCTCTGGATCGTCGGCTTCATCGTCCTCTTCATGCTGGGCGGGCTCTCGGGGGTGGCCTTCGCGGCCATCCCCTTCGACCAGCAGGTGACCGACACCTACTTCGTCGTCGCCCACTTCCACTACGTGATCTTCGGCGCCGCGGTCTTCCCGATCCTCGGCGGCATGTTCTACTGGTTCCCGAAAGTCACGGGGCGGATGTACTACGAGCGCTGGGGGCAGGCCAGCTTCTGGCTCACCTTCGCCGGCATGAACCTGACCTTCTTCCCGATGCACATCGTCGGCCTGCTCGGGATGCCGCGGCGCCAGTACACCTACCCCGCCGACATGGGGTGGACCGGGCTCAACCTGCTCGAGTCGATCGGCGCCTACCTACTCGCTGCGGGGCTGCTGATGGTGGTGGTCAACCTGGCGGTGAGCCTGTTCCGCGGGGAGCGGGCGGGCAACGATCCGTTCGGGGGCGACACGCTCGAGTGGGCGACCACCTCGCCGCCGCCCGCCTACAACTTCCCGGTCATCCCCAAGGTGTCGAGCCCCTACGCGATGTGGGACGCCGAGGACCGCGAGGAGGACGCGCGCAATCTCGAGCGGGGACGCAGGGTGCTGGAGCAGGGGCACGAGACGCCTTCGAGCACCGCGGTCGATGCCGACTGGGACGAGGTCCTCAGCATGCCGTCCAACTCGATCTGGCCGCCGGTGCTGGCCCTGGCGATGGCGGGCATCTTCGCGTTCCTGCTGCTCAAGCTCTGGATCGTCGCCGGGATCTTCCTGCTCGTCTGCCTGGCCGTGCTGGGCGCGTGGCATGCGAGGGAACCGCAGGAGGCCGCGTGACGGACATCCCCCGGAGCATGGAGGCGACCAGCGGGCCCGCGGCGGCGCGGGTCGATGCCGAGCGGCGGACGCTCCCCCGCGGTGTCTGGGCGATCGCGCTGGTGATCGCAACCGAGTTCACCCTCTTCGCCTCGCTGATCGCGACCTACTTCTACCTCCGCTTCAGGACCGACAGCTGGCCGCCCGACGGGATCCCCGACCCGTCCGTGGTCATGCCGCTCGTCCTCACCGGCGTCCTGATCGTCTCCACGGTGCCGATGGCCGCGGCGGTCCGGGCGGCGCGCGCCGCGCGCCGCAGGGCCGCCTGGTGGCTGGTAGCCCTCGCGGCGGCGATCCAGGGGACCTACCTCGGCCTGCAGATCCACCTCTTCACGGACGACTTCCACAGGTTCAGCCCGAGCGATGACGCCTACGCCTCGATCTACTTCACCCTGCTCGGCGTCCACCACGCGCACGTGGCGGTCGGCCTGGTGCTGGACGCCTGGCTGCTCGCCGTGCTCGCCTTCGGCCTGACCAACTACCGGTTGCTGGCGCTGCGGGTGGCCTCCTACTACTGGTACTTCGTCGCGGCCATCGGGGTGGCTGTCGTCTTCACCCAGATCTATCCGTCGCTATGAGGATCCGGGTCCCGAGCTCCGCGGCCTCGCCGGTGCTCTGGTACTCGGTGCTGGGCGCTCCCGCGGCCTGGGTGCTGCAGTTCGGCGTCTCCTACTGGGTGACCGAGGCGAAATGCAGCGTCGCCGGCGAGCGCTGGGGGATCTCGGTGGACACCTGGGTCACGGTGCTCTCGATCATCGCCATCGGGATCGCGGCCGGGGCGGGACTGGTCGCGCTGTCGCTCTTCCGGGCCTCGCGCGAAGCCGATCTCAGCGACGACCCGCCGGCCGGGCGCACCCACTTCTTCGCCTGGGTGGGCCTCGCCGTGACCCCGCTCTTCCTGGCGATCATCGTCCTCAACGGCATCGGCACGCTGATTCAGGGCTGCACGCAGTCATGAGGGCTCGCAAGCTGCTGATCACGGTGCCCGCCCTGGCGATGCTCGCCTTCGCGATCGTCGCCTACGCGCAGCCGCCGAGCGGCATCGTCCACCCCCCGAACCAGGAGTCGAAGACCCCGCTGGAGCTCGGCTCGGAGCTCTTCGCGGCCAACTGCGCGAGCTGCCACGGGATCGACGGGCGGGGGGTGAGCCCCTCGATTCCGGTGCACGGGGCCGGTGACATCGAAGGAGCCGGGCCGGATCTGACCAGCGCCGGCGCCCAGGCCGCCGACTTCTACCTTCGCACCGGCCGCATGCCGATCTCCCACCCGGGCGAGGAGCCGGAGCGCCAGCGGCCCTTCTTCAGCGAGCGCGAGATCGGTGCGCTCACCCGGTACGTCGCCTCCCTGGGCCAGGGGCCACCGATCCCGCAGCCGCAACCGAGCAGCGGAAACGTCTCACGGGGCATGGAGCTGTTCACCGAGCACTGCGCCGGCTGCCACCAGATCGTCGGCGAGGGCGGCTACGTGACCAACGCCAGGGTGCCGGTGCTCCAGCACGCCTCCGCGACCCAGATCGCGGAGGCGGTGCGGATCGGCCCCTACCTGATGCCGAGCTTCCCGCACAGCCAGATCAACGACCGCCAGCTCAACTCGATCATCGCCTACATCGAGACGACCAAGCACCCGGACGATCGCGGCGGGCTCGGCATCGGCCACATCGGCCCGGTCCCCGAGGGGATCGTCGCCTGGCTGGTCGCCGCGATCGTGCTGGTCGGCGTCTGCGTCCTGATCGGCGAGAGGGCGCGGGCATGAGGGTGATCCGCTTCTTGAAGGGGCTCCTGTGGTTGCTGATCCGCCTGCCGAAAATTCTCTACGCCGGGCTGCTCGGGCTGTTCGGCTGGCTGCGTGCGCCGAGGCGCGAGCGCATCGTCCCCGAGCGGGAGACCACGGCGCGGGCGGAGTGGACGGTGATCGTCCTGCTCTTCGCCGCCGCCGCGGCGGGCCTCGCCTTCTTCGTCTTCTACGTGGTCGACATCCCGAGCAGCACCCAGTTCCTCGGGCTCGCCCTCGGCGTCTGCCTCGCGCTGATCGCCGCCGCCCTGGTCGTGGCCGCCAAGAAGCTGATCCCGACGGAGCACCTGGAGGAGTCCTATCCGGGCGAGGCCCGGGAGGACGAGGAGCAGCTGCTCCAGGTGATCCACGAGACCCCGAGCGGGCTCACCCGCAGACGGCTGATCGCGAGCGCGGGCGCGGCGGCCGGCGGCGCGCTCGGCCTCTCGCTGGTCGCCCCGGCGGCATCGCTGGGCCCCTTCCTCGACACCGAATCGCTCTACGCCACACCCTGGCGGGCGGGGCGTCGCCTGGTCGATGACCGCGAGCGGCCCTACCTGGCCGACGAGATCGTCACCGGCACCTTCTACACGGCCTACCCGCAGGGAGCGGACCCCGAGCAGCTCGGGTCGCCGATCGTCGTCGTGCGGCTCGATCCCAGCCAGCTCCAGCTGCCGGAGGGCCGCGCCGACTGGGCGCCGGACGGCATCCTCGCCTACTCGAAGATCTGCACCCACGCCGGCTGCGCCATCGGGCTCTACCGAAACCCGCTCTTCCCGCAGGCGGAGTCCAAGCCCGCCCTCGTCTGCCCCTGCCACTACTCGACCTTCGACCCGGCCGAGGGCGGCACCGTGATCTTCGGTCCCGCCGGCCGCAACCTCCCTCAGCTCCCGCTCGAGATCGACCCCCAGGGCGGCCTGCGGGCGGCCGGCAGCTTCTCGGGGCCGGTCGGCCCCTCCTTCTGGGGCGTCCGCACGAGAGGGCCGAGTTCCTCGTGATCCGCTCCACGGTCAGGTTCCTGGAGGAGCGCACCGGCGCGATCCCCTTCGTGCGCAAGTCGCTGCGCTACGTCTTTCCGGACCACTGGTCGTTCCTGCTCGGCGAGGTCGCCCTCTATTCGTTCGTGATCCTGATCGCGACCGGGATCTACCTGACCTTCTTCTTCGAGCCGAGCACCGCGCAGACCGTCTACCACGGCAGCTACGCGCCTCTCGACGGCCAGAGGATGACCGAGGCCTACAAGTCGGTCGTCGACATCTCCTTCGACGTCAAGGCCGGCCTGCTGATCCGCCAGACGCATCACTGGGCCGCCGACGTCTTCGTCGCGGCGATCGTCCTGCACCTGATCCGGGTGTTCTTCACCGGCGCCTACCGCAAGCCGCGGGAACTCACCTACATCATCGGCGTGCTGATGCTCTTCATCTCCCTGCTGGAGGGCTACCTCGGCTACTCGCTGGCCGACGACCTGCTCTCCGGGATGGGGCTGGCGATCGGCTACTCGGTCGCGCTCTCGATCCCGTTCGTCGGCGCCAACCTCGCCCTGCTGATCTGGGGCGGCCAGTTCCCGGGCGACCCGGACTTCTGGTCGCGGATGTACATCACCCACGTCCTGATCCTGCCGGTGGTCATCGCGGCGCTGATCGGAGCCCATCTCGCGCTGGTCGCCTCACGGCACCACACGCAGTTCGGCACCGGGCCTCCTCGCAGCGAGCGAAAGCTGCTCGGCGTGCCCACCTTCCCCGGCCAGGCGCCCCGCTCGCTCGGGCTCTTCTTCGCGGTGGCCGCGGCCGTCGTGCTGCTCGGCGCGCTCATCCAGATCAACCCGATCTGGCTCTGGGGCCCCTACCACGTGGGCCAGGGGACCAACGGCGCGCAGCCGGACTGGTACCTGGGCTGGCTGATCGGCGCGCTTCGGCTGGTGCCCCACTTCGACGTGGTGATCGCCAACCGGACCGTGGTGCCCAACCCGTTCTGGGGCGGGGCCCTCTTCCCGCTGATCGTGGTCGGGGCGCTGCTCGCTTGGCCGTGGCTGGAGCGCAGGGTGACCGGCGACCATCGCTTCCACAACGTCCTGGAGCGGCCCCGGGACCGGCCCTGGCGAACCGCGATCGGCGCGGCCTTTCTGACCTGGGTGGTGCTGATCTTCATCGTGGGCTCGGCGGATCGCGTCTACGTGCTGCTCGGGATCTCCTACGTGGGCCAGATCTGGGCCTACCGGATCGCGATCTGGGTGCTGCCCGTGGTCGTGCTGCTCGTGACCTGGCGGGTCTGCCTCAGCCTGCGGGAGATCGAGGCGATCGATCAGGAGCGCGAGCGCGCCGAGGAGGAGGCCGAACGCGCCGCGACCCCGGTCGCGAGCTAGGAGGGAAGCCAGGTCCCGCCGGGGGGGACGACGCGGAGGCCCTCCGCGAGCTGGGCCGCTCGCTCGGCGCCGAGGTCGGCGACCCGACCGGCCCCGCGCTCGTCCATCAGCGCGGCGAGGTCCCGCCAGGCCAGGCCGACCGGCGCCACCTTCGCTTCGAGCCCCCCGCCGGAGAGGCCGCTGAACCTCTCGGCGAGCCGGCGGGCGTCGTCCGGGGTCAGCTCCCCGAAGGGGAGGTAGCGGTCCTCGACGTAGATCTCTCTGTCGAGAATCCCCTCGTTCTCCTTGTCGGCCACCGCCGAAGTATCCCTACTGCGCGAAGCGTCGCGGCCCGCCCGGGTGCCCGGTGTGACGCAGAATCCCGTCGAAGAGCGAGGCGACGTCGGCATCATGAAGCGAGTAGACGACGTGGCGAACGTCGCGCCGGCCCACGACCAGTCCGAGGTCGCGCAGGATGCGCAGCTGGTGGGAGACGGCCGGCTGCGTCATCCCCACCGCCGCGGCCAGCGCGGTGACGGTGCTGGGGCCTTGCCGCAGCCGGCTCAGGATCCGGACCCGGCTCGGGGTCGAGAGGCCGGCCATCAGCCGCGCGATGCGCTCGGCCTGCCCCGGCGTCACCCCGATGCTTCCGACTCGACCGTTCGGCACCGGTACATCGTGACATGCATATACGCGCATGTGGCGATAATTGGACGAACCGCCGGCCGCTTGACACCCGAAATAGCGAAGAGTAGGTTGCGATCGCCGGAAGGAGTTGCTGCCTCATGTCGAGCGCCTTCCGGGAGGAGCGGTGACCGATGTGCCTGGCTATTCCAGGCCAAGTGGTTGAGTTGACGGACGAAGCCAACCGCCTCGCCAAGGTGGACGTGGCGGGGGTGCAGCGCAATGTCAACGTCGGGCTCCTGGACGAGGAGGGCGATGGCGCGGTACCCGGCGATTGGGTGCTGATCCACGTCGGCTTCGCGATCTCGAAGGTCGACGAGGACGAGGCCCGCGCCACCCTGGGCCTGCTGGAGGGGATGGGCAAGGACTACGAGCAGGAGCTCGCCGAGCTCCGGGCGAGCGTGATCGAGTGACCAGCCGCTACTGCATCTGGAACCGGCGCCGCTTCCGGCCCGGCTCCGGCGAGAGGAGCCCCGGAGAATGACGGACGGCCTCACCCCCGGCTGCGACCACGCAAGCGGCTGCATCACCTGCGGGGATGAGGCGATCCGGATGCGGGTGCTCCGCATCGACTCGGAGCGGGAGCTGGCGCTCTGCGCCGCGGAGAAGGGCGGCGAGCGCACGAGCGTGGAGATCGCCCTGGTGCAGCCGGTCGCCGTGAGCGACGTCCTGCTGGTTCACGCGGGCACCGCCATCGCCCACGCGGACGGCGAGGTGACCGCATGGCGATGAAGTACATGGACGAGTTCCGCGACGCGGAGCTCGGGCGCGCGCTCGCCGGCAAGATCCTCGAGGCGGTGGAGCCCGGCCATCACTACAAGGTGATGGAGGTCTGTGGGGGTCACACTCACTCGATCTACAAGTACGGGATCGACGATCTGCTCCCGGAGAACGTGGAGCTGGTCCATGGCCCCGGCTGCCCGGTGTGCGTGATCCCGATGGGTCGTGTCGACGACGGGATCGCGATGGCGACCGAGAATGACCTGATCTTCACCTGCTTCGGCGACATGATGCGGGTGCCGGGCTCGGAGAAGACGCTCACCGAAGCGAAGGCGGATGGCGCCGACATCCGGATGGTCTACTCGCCCCTCGACGCCCTCCGGCTCGCCAAGCAGAACCCGGACCGCGAGGTGGTCTTCTTCGCGATCGGGTTCGAGACCACCGCCCCGTCGACGGCGCTCACCCTGAAGCGCGCCCGGGCCGAGGGGGTCACGAACTTCTCCTGCATGTGCAACCACGTCACGATCGTGCCGCCGCTGCGGGCGCTGCTCGACTCCCCGGACCTGCGGCTCGACGGGTTCATCGGCCCCGGGCACGTCTCGACCGTGGTCGGCTGCCGGCCCTTCGAGTTCATCCCCAAGGACTACGGCAAGCCGGTCGTCGTGGCGGGGTTCGAGCCGCTGGACATCCTGCACGCGATCCGGATGATCCTCGCCCAGCTCGCCGAGGGCCGTACAGAGGTCGAGAACCAGTACAGCCGGGTCGTCCCCTACGACGGCAACCCCGCGGCGCTCCGGGTGATGTCCGAGGTGTTCGAGCTTCGCCCCCACTTCGAGTGGCGGGGCCTCGGCTTCATCTCCCAGAGCGCCCTGAAGCTCAGCGACGCGTACGCCGAGCTCGATGCCGAGCGGCGCTTCGGGGTCCCCGGGGTCCGCGTCGCGGACCCGAAGGCATGCCAGTGCGGCGAGGTGCTCAAGGGCGTCATCAAGCCCTACGAGTGCAAGGTGTTCGGCACCGCCTGCACGCCCGAGCACGCGATCGGCACCTGCATGGTCTCGCCGGAGGGCGCCTGCGCCGCCTACTACAACTACGGCCGCTTCGCGCGCGAGAAGGAGCTCGTCTGACTCTGATGACGGACGCGGCCGTCACCCAGCGCGAGCGCAAGGTCCTCGAGATCATCGAGACGGCCCGCGCGAAGCGTCCCCGCTTCAAGGACGAGACGGTGACGATGGCGCACGGCGCCGGCGGCAAGGCGACGCAGACCCTGATCGAAGGCCTGCTGGTGCCGGCGCTCGCCACCGACGGCGAGACGCTGGAGGAGATGGGCGACGCCGGCGTGGTGACGATCGACGGCCTTGGCCTTGCGCTCACCACCGACAGCTACGTGGTGCGCCCGATCACGTTCCCCGGCGGCTCGATCGGCGAGCTCGCCGTGAACGGGACGGCAAACGACCTCGCGATGGCGGGGGCGAGACCGAGGGCGCTGAGCCTCGCGCTGATCCTCGAGGAGGGCCTGCCGGCCGACGAGCTGCGCGCCCAGGTCGAGACGATCGCCGCGGCGGCCGAGGCCGCCGGGGTCGAGATCGCGACCGGCGACACCAAGGTGGTCGAGCGCGGCCACGCGGACGGCATGTACATCAACACGGCCGGGATCGGCAAGGTCGACGAGCGGGCGCGGCTGTCCCCACGCGGCCTTGAGCGCGGCGACCGCATCCTGGTCTCGGGAACGGTCGGCGACCACGGCTCGGCGATCATGCTGGCCCGCGATGAGTTCTCGCTCGACGCCGAGATCCGCTCGGACACCCGGCCCCTCTGGCCGGCCGTCGATGCCCTCCTCGATGCCGCCGGCACGGGCCTTCACTGCTTGCGCGACGCGACCCGCGGCGGGGCGGCGTCGGTGCTCAACGAGTTGGCGCGCGCCTCGGGCGTCGCGATCAGCGTGCGCGAGGGCGAGGTGCCCGTCAATCCGGCGGTGGCGGGCGCCGCCGAGATGCTCGGCATCGACCCGATGTACGTCGCCAACGAGGGAAAGCTGCTCGCCTTCGTCGCCCCGGAGCGGGCGGACGAGGCGCTGACGGCGCTGCGCTCCGTGCCGGGCTGCGAGGCCGCGGCGGAGATCGGCGAGGTCAAGACCGAGCCGCCGGGCATGGTCCTGGTGGAGACCGCGTTCGGAGGCAGGCGGGTCATGGACCAGCTGGTCGGTGACCCCCTGCCGAGGATCTGCTGAAGCTGGACGACCCCTAGGAGGAGAGATGGCCAACGCAGTCGAGTTCGTACCGGATCAGGCCAAGACCGAGGCCGTGGAAGCCCACGTCATCTGGATGACGACCGGACTTGGCTGCGACGGCGACTCGGTCGCCATGACGTCGGCCGTCGATCCCAGCCTGGAGGACATCGTCACCCAGGCGATCCCGGGGATGCCGAAGGTGATCGTCCACAACCCCGTGCTCGCCTACGAGAACGGCGACGAGTTCATGCAGGCCTGGTACGACGCCGAGGCCGGCAAGCTCGATCCATTCGTCCTCATCGTCGAGGGCTCGATTCCGAACGAGGAGCTCTCCGGCGAGGGCTACTGGGCGGCGATGGGGACCGACCCGGACACCGGCCAGCCGATCACCACCAACGAGTGGGTCGACCGCCTGGCTCCGAAGGCCGCAGCAGTGGTCGCGCTCGGGACCTGTGCGACCTACGGCGGCATCCCGGCGATGAAGAACAACCCGACCGGCGCCATGGGGGTGGCCGACTATCTCGGCTGGGACTGGAAGTCGAGCGCCGGCCTCCCGGTGGTGAACATCCCCGGGTGCCC
>DATBHQ010000033.1:0-6264 GCA_036557385.1 Solirubrobacterales bacterium
GACGCCGAGGTCCTTGTCCGGGCCGGAGTTGGCGAGGTCGATCGCCTTCACCTTGCCGACGGAGACGTTCGAGATCCGCACGTCGGACTCGACCGCGAGCTGAGTGCCCTCGTCGAACGGGACCTTGATCCGGTAGCCCTCCGGCTTCAGCGGCACCGGCCCGCCGAAGGTCGTCCAGAGGAAGATCAGAAGCGCGAAGCAGGAGAAGGCGAAGGCGACCGCCACCGCGACCTGCCCGAGTGTCGGTCCGCGGGTCCTCACCCGCCGCACCCCGGGATGTTCTGGACGCGCGGAGTCGCGGTCAGCTGGTAGAGGGCACGTAGGAGGTTCTCGCCGACCAGGGTGTTCGCGGCGGTGACCGCGCTCGCGCAGCTGATCATGAGGATGCCGCGCCGCATCGGGCCGTAGGCGTCCTGCAGCGTGTACGTCGAGTTCAGGTCGTGGTTCAGCCACGGGACGTAGAAGAGGAAGCCCTCGTCGCTGCCGGGCGGGTTGTAGGCGAGGGCGTTCAGCCCGAGGTTCAGGTCGGTGAAGCCCGTCTTCAGGCCGGGCGTCGCGACGCCCAGGCCCTGGGCGATCTGCGCGGTGTGGGTCACGGGGCTCGCGACCTGCTTGGTGAAGGGCCGGATCTGGTTCTGGATCGGGCCCGCGGTCTCCCGGAAGAGCGGCCGCAGCGACCGGAGCGCCGCTCCCGTGGCCCGGGAGCCCGGCAGCGACTTCTTCAGCGCCGGGCCGGACTGGAGCGCGAGCGCGTTGCCGCTCTTCAGGGCGCCTCTGGTCACCTTCAGCGTGCCGGGCAGCTCGCGCAGCGCCCCCCGTATCGACGCCTCCTCGCGCGCGAAGGAGGCCAGCGCGGCGTCCGAGGCGTCGACGAAGTTCGCCAGGTCCTGGTCCTTGTCCCCGAGCTCCGTCGAGAGAAGCTGGAAGTTGTGGATGGAGTCGGCGATGTTGCGCCGGCGCTCGGCCAGCGCGCCGCTGATCCGGGCGATGTCCCGCGCGAACGGGTTGAGGCGGCGAAGCGCGTTGGAGAGCCTGACGTCACGCCCCTTCTCCGGGTCGAGGGCCTCCGCCCCGTTCGCCAGCAGCAGCTTGAGGAACTGCTGGGTGTCGGCGTCGAGCGAGGCGAGGAACTGGTCCGGCTGGACGTTGGGCTGCGTCGAGGAGAGCGGGATCGTCGATCCCTCCTTGACGTTGGGGCTCGATTGCGACCCCGGATCGAGCTCGACGACCATGTCGTTCAGACCGGTCTTCGGGCGGAGCAGGAGCGTGGAGTCCTCGTGGATCAGCGGGGTGTACTTGTTGTCCACCTCCATGCTCACCACGGCGTGGCCGTTCTCGAGCTTCACGCCGGTCACGTCGCCGACCTTGATCCCCGCGATGTCGACGGACTGGCCCTGCCCGGGCGTGACGGCCTGGGCGGTTGAGAAGTCGGCGTGCAGCTCGAAGCGGTCGCTGCCGATCAGCGGGACCCAGCCCGGCAGGCTGGTCCGCTGGTTGATCAGGATCACGGTCGTCGCGAACAGGCCGGCGGCGAGCAGCGCGATGATGGCGATCACGTCTCGCGAATGTGCTCTCAGGGCTCGTCTCATGGGTACGTGGCGGGGTCGGGCGGCCCTTGAGCCGCGAGCGGTCCGTTCAGGTCGGGGATCGGGTTGTTCTGGCAGGCGACGTCGGTGCGGAAGGGCGGCTTCGCCCCGAGGGCCGGGCGGGTGCCGATCGGCGGGATCGTGCTGCCGCCCCAGAGGGCGTCCTTCTGGAAGCCGCCGCCGGGGACCGGTGAGCGAAGGTTCGGGGTTGGGCCCTCACCGCCGGCGGACGGGACGCCGCCGGCCGAGAAGAAGCGCAGCGACGGCCCGTTCCCGTCGAACTGTGCGCTCTCGCCCGCGAGGCCGGTGGTCGCGTAGCCGAACTCCTTGAAGTTGGGAACGCCGGTGGTGAAGTCATAGCCCGCGCCGGAGTCGCTGAGGACGACGTTCCCGGTGGGCTCGAGCACGTTGTTGACGCAGCCGCCGAGCAGCCCGATCTGGGAGAAGAGGCCGCGGCCGTCGGCGGCCGACTTGCCCGCCCCGGGCCCGGCCAGGCGGAGCTGGTAGGCGACGTACCCGAGCTCGTCCTTGCCGAGCAGCGCCGCCGTCTGGCTGATCCACGGCTGGGAGGCGGCGATCGTCGCCGGCAGCTCCGGGATCCCCTTCGCCAGGGCGAGGGCGTTCGCCCGCAGATAGGGCAGCGTCGAGTTGGTGTGGCGCAGGGAGGGCTCGGCGGCCCGGAGAGTGGGGCCGAGCTGACGGATGGTGCGCTCGAGGTTGGCGGACTCGGCGGCCAGCGCGCCGGTGAAGGTGTTGAAGTTGCTCACCAGGCCCTGCAGCTGCGACTCGTGCCCGACGAGGGCGCCGAAGGCCTTGGCCTGGCCCGCGATCAGGTTGGAGAGGTCGTGCGCCGACGTGCCCTGGAACGCCTCGTTCACGATCGCGGAGTCGCGGGCGCCCGTCGCGCCGTAGGTGAAGGACTTGTTGATCGCCTGCGCGGCCGTCAGTCCCTGGACCTCGGGATCCTGCGTGGCGTCGTCGGCGGCGCTCGGCTTGTGATTGAGGGCCTGGCCGTAGCCGCGCAGCAGCTTCTGGAGGTTGGCCCGGTCGGGAGCCTGCAGGGAGGTGAGGATCTGGTCGAGCTGGACCGCGGTGGAGGTCTGGGCGACCGGGATCGTGTCGCCGCTGGAGAGGTCGTGCGCGCTCGGGCTCCCCGGCCTCAGGTCGAGGAAGAAGTTGCCCTCCAGGAAGATGCGCGGACGGATCTCGATCTCCGCGTCCGAGTGAACGGGCTGGCCGTTGTCGTCGACCGTGAAGGTGACCTCGGAGTAGTTGCTCGCGCAGTTGTCGGTCTCCCCGGTCGCGCAGACGCTCCTCACGCTCTCGACCTTGCCGACGTTGACCCCGGCGATCCGGACCGGCGAGTCCTTGCGGATGTTGGCCGCGTTCTGGAAGACGGCCTTGAGCTCGAAGTGGGACTTGAACGGAATCGCCTTCGTCCAGGCGAGGTAGGTCCCGATGATCACGAGCACGATCAGGATCAGGGCGTTCCGCGTCCGGTGCGGCGGATGGCCCTTGCGGTAGATCCGCTCGTCGTAGTCCTTCTTCTGGGGGACCTGTGGCGCGGCGGGCGTCACTTCTTCCCCTTCTTCTTCGTGACCTGCTGGAGGATCTGCCCCTCGGTGTGGATCCCCTGGTTGCCCGGGACGTTGCCGATCACCTGCTGCCCGACGGCGTAGGTCTCGTTGCCCGCCTCGCACTCCCGCTCCTGACCCGGCGCCGCCGTGTTCGGGAACGGGTTGTAGTGGAGGAAGTTGGCGTCCGCACCGCCGTTCGCCGGCGCGGAGCTCGGCCCGTTCAGGCCGTTCGGGGCGAGAGGCGGCTGCAGGACGATGAAGCGCTGGCTGGTCCCGTACTGGCTCCTCGAGCCGATGTAGCTCGCAACGTTCCGGAAGAGCAACGAGCCGTAGTTGCAGATCGACTGGGCGGGCGTGATGAAGCGGAGCGGTGGCCCGAGCGTGTTGTTGAACTCGGTCAGCGCGTTGACGCCCTGGCGCGCGCCCGAGTTGTTCGCGAGGTCGAGGATGGCCTGGGCGGTCGGGTCGAGCTGCGCGTTCAGCCCGGGGGCCAGCCGCAGCGCCTTGATGCCCTCGATGGTGGCGCCGGCGAGGTCGTTGGCCCGGGGCGCGATCGCCTGGAAGCCCGGCGTGAGCTCGGCGAAGAGCTTGCCCGTATTGGCGAGGAAGGGCCGGATCACCGGCGTGGTCCGGATGGTGGCGTCCTCGGCGGCCGGAGAGCGGGAGATCGACTCCTGGATGAAGGGCCGCGAGACGCGAGCGAAGGCCGCGAAGGTGGTGTCGAGATCGGCGAACAGCTGCCCCTGGATCTCGGCGACCGGCGCGACCTCCTCCGCAGTGGCGGACAGCGAGGAGATGAAATTGGAGAGGCCGGTGCCCGGGTCGGCGAGGTTTCGCATCACCGGGGTGAGGCGCTCGACCAGGGGCTTGAACTGGCCGATCGCCTCATTCAGCGCCACCCCCCGGCCGGCCAGAGCGTTGCCGAACTCGAGCAGGTTCGACTGGATCGCGGTGCGGGTCGGCGCGTCGAACATGTTGAACACCTGGTCGATCTCGACCGGCTCCGGTCGCGCCGCGCTGAGCGGCATCGTGGCGCCGGCCTTGAACCCCTGGCTCGAGTCACCGCGGTTGACCTGGAGGTACTTGAGGCCGAGGGCGGAGCGGGACCGGACGACGATCGTCGAGTTCTCCGGGAGCGGGTCGAGGTCCTGGTTCAGGTCCATGTTGACCTTCGCGACCTGGCCGGTGCAGCGGCGGGTCGGGTCGTCGGGGCACGGGGCGTCGGAGACGTTCTCGGGGGTGATCGAGGTGATCTGGCCGACCCGCTGTCCGCCGATCCTGACCTCGTTGCCCTTCACCAGGCTCCCCGCGTCCGGCAGCTGCGCCGAGAGCCGGTAGGTCGGGACGAAGGGCAGGCCGTTGTTCGCCTGGTAGGCGAGGAAGACCGCGACCACGACGACCAGCACGGTCACGGCGCCGACCAGGGTCGGGCTGGCGGCGAGGCTGCCTACGCGGTTGCCCCTCATGCTCCGTCTCCCAGCAGGAAGTTGAGGAACATCCGCGCGCTCTTCATCGACACGTCCTGCTTGCCGGTCTCGGGCTGCGTGCCCGTGGTCTCGTCCGGCGTGGTCGTGGTCGTGCCGGAGTCCGAGCCGGAGTCGGAGCCGCGCTCGTCAGAGGGCTGCTGACCCTCCTCAGCGGGAGCGCCGGCCTGCGGCAGGAGCTGGCTCAGGTCCGGGACGTCGATCGGGGGCAGCGGCAGCTTGCTGCCGAGCTTCCCGCGCGCCTTATGTACCGCCTTCGCGCTCTTCTTCGACTTCGTGTTGGTCGGCGTGGTGGCCGGAGCCGGCGGGAAGGTCGCCTGGCAGACGTTCTGGGGGAAGGTGGCGAGCTCGACGCAGGCGGTCAGCTGGACGATCGAGCGGAGGAAATGGCCTCTGGAGTCGAAGCCGTTCGTGGAGCCGACCGAGTTGTAGATGAAGTCCATGAGGTTCTGGAAGCCGCCGGTCTTCGTGAAGGTGTCGAGGAAGGCCGAGAAGTTGTTTCCGATCGGGACCGAGGAGTTCGCGGTAGCGGCCAGGTCGGTGAGGAGGCCGTCGGACGCGGCGAGCTTCGGCCCGGCGGCCTCGCCGGCGGTGCCCAGGGTCTGCAACGCCGGGATCGAGAGGTGGGCGAACTGCGGCAGGTTGACCGTGGCCTTGCTGAGGCCCGGGGCCGCCTGGTTCAGGGCGGTGAACAGCGGAATCCCCTTGTCCGCGAAGGTCTTCAGCTTCGCGGAGGTGAGACGTACCTGACGGAGCGTCTCCGGGAACTTGCGGAGGCTCTCCTGCAGATCGGCGCTGCGCTCCGCGGTGGCGGCTCCGGCGATCGCGGCGTTGTGGAAGAAGCCGGTGACGTGGGTGCGGCTGTCGGCCAGCGGCTTCAGGACGCGGTCGCCATTGCTCGCGAGGCTGGCCAGCTGCTGGTTCTGCCGCGCCAGGATCGCCAGGACGCGGTCGGTCTGGCGGAGCGCGGGATTGGCTCGGTCGATCACCTCACCGAGGTCCTGGCCGCGGCCCGCGAGGCTGACGCCGAGGTCGTTCAGGATCAGCCGGAAGCGCTGCGCGTACGGCAGCCGCTGGATGTTCTGGATCAGGTCGAGGTCAACGGTCTTGCCGTTGTTCTCGAGGGGCAGCAGGTACTGCCCGGCGCCCGGCTGGCCGTCGGGGATCTGCTGGAGCGGCGGAGGCGGCGGCGTATCGGGCGCGCGCGGCTGGGTGGGTGTGCAGTCGACGTACTTCTCGCCGATCAGCGACTGCGGGCGGATGATGCAGCTCGCGTCGCTGCGGAAGTCCTTGAAGCCGTCGTCGGTGATCTTCATGACGACCACGGCCTTGCCCGGCACCGGGTGCGGGCCGCCCTCGTCGCTGGCGATCTCGTCGTTGCCGGTGACGTCCACCGAGTCGATCACTCCGACGTTCGCGCCCGCGACGCGGACCTGTTCACCGTTGACGACGAAGGAGCCGTTGTCGAAGATGCCACGGACGCGGTAGTCGCCGCTGGTGCCGTTCGAGCCGATCGCGGGCAGGGCGATCAGCAGCCCCACCACCAGGACGGCCGCAGCGAAGAGGAGGATGCGCCTCATGGCCCGGGCACCACCTGGGCCGAGTTGCAGTCGGCGG
>DATBHQ010000034.1:0-14687 GCA_036557385.1 Solirubrobacterales bacterium
ATCTCGCGCTGGATCGACGGCAGCGCCACGTTGACGACGGTGTTGTCGAGCATGACCATGAACAGCGCGAAGCACATCGCTCCGAGCGTCCACCACTTGCGGTTGTCGTCCGTGACCAGGTGCCGGTAGCGCGTCATCGGCGGGCCTTTCTCTCGTAGGTGCGGTAGATCTCGGCGATCTCGGGGCGCTCCAAGAGCGCGTCGAGAGCCGCCTCAAGCTTTCGTCGCTCATCGCCGGCGAGCGAGGCGGTGAAGTCCTCGAGCCCGGCGAGACGGGCGGAGATGATCCGGTCGGCGAGCCCGCGGCCCCGCGACGTCAGGGCCAGGCGGCGAACTCGCCTGTCGTCGGGATCCTCGACCCGGGTGGCGAACTTCTTGCGGACCAGTCCGTCCGCGGCACGGCTCGCCGAGGCCGCGGAGATCCCGAGCTCCTCGGAGAGGGCCGTGACCGTGCGGGCGTCCTCGTCCGCGGCTTCGAGCTCGACCAGGACCTTCATCTGGCTGAAGGTGAGGCCGCTCTCGTCGATCACGCGGAACACGTCCGAGCTCGCTCCCCCCATGCAGCGCAGCAGAAAGGCGCCGAGCTTGAGGCTGAGCTCGCCGGCGGTCTCCCTGGGACTGGCCTTCTTCGTCCGGGTCGCTGCTTCCATACTGGAAAAGGTTACACGCTTGCAACCTTTTCTAGACTGCAACGATCTGTGACAAGGGTCACATAGGTGTGGAGACGGTCAGCCGACCGCGACGTGCGGAAGCTCGGGGCCGCCGTGAGCGGAGAGCTCGTGCTTCGGCTTGCCGCGGATGACCACCGCGGCGACCACCGCGCCGACGACGGTGACGGCCGCCCCCATCGCCATGGCGGCGCCGAGGGCGTCCGTGAACTTCTCCGCCTCGGCAGGGCCGCCGCTCGCGAGCAGGGCCGGATTGAAGGAGCCGAGCTTGCCCTGGAAGATCGCGCCGGTCGCGGCCACCCCGATGGTCCCTCCCATCATCCGGAACATCTGCAGCGTCCCCGAGGCGACGCCCGCCTTGTCGACAGCGACCGCGTTCATCGCGGCCGTCGACATCGGCGACATCGTGATTCCGATGCCGAGCCCGAGCAGGATCCAGGCCGGCAGCAGGTCGCTGTAGGTGGTCGTCGCGTTCATCCGCGAGAAGAGGTAGAGCGAGACGGCCGTGATCGCCAGGCCGAGGACCATCGGCAACCTGGATCCGATCTTGTCCGCGACCCGCCCTGCGATCGGGGCGGCGACGACGAGCACGAGCGTGGTCGGCAGGAAGCGGACGCCCGTCTCGAGCGGCGAGTACTGGAGCAGGTCCTGCAGGTAGATCGCCAGGAAGAAGAAGCTGCCCATCATCGCGAAGCTGATGATCGTCGCCACCGTGTTGGCGCCGATGAAGTTGCGGGAGCGGAAGAAGCCGAAGTCGACGATCGGCGCGGAGACGCGTGACTCGGTGACGAGAAACGCCACGGTGGCGACGATGCCGACGATGAACAGCCCGATGATCCGCGCGGAGCCCCAGCCCCAGTCGTTCCCCTCGATCAGGGCCAGCACGTACGCGGTCAGGAGGACCGTCAGCAGGACGACCCCGAGGTAGTCGATCTTCCGCTGGGCGTTGACGTCGCGCGATTCGCGGACGGCCAGCAGGGAGGCGACCAGGGCGAGCGCCGCGATCGGCAGGTTGATGTAGAAGATCGCCCGCCAGGTCACGTCCTCCGTCAGGAACCCGCCCGCGAGCGGGCCGAAGGAGAGGGCGAGGCCCGAGATCCCCGCCCAGGTGCCGATCGCCTTGCCGCGCTCCTCCACGGGGAAGGCATCGGTGACGATCGAGAGTGTCGCGGGCATCATCAGGGCGCCGCCGATCCCCTCGGCGATCCGCGAGACGACCAGCATCGTCGGGTCTTGCGCGAGGCCCGCCGTCGCGGAGGAGATGGCGAAGACCGCGACGCCGATCATGAAGACGAGCCGACGCCCGAAGATGTCACCGAGGCGGCCGCCGGTGACCAGGAGCGCGGCGAAGCTCAGCGTGTAGCCGTTTACCACCCACTCGAGCTGGTCGACGCTGGTCTTCAGGTCCTTCTGGATGGACGGCAGCGCGACGTTCACCACCGTGCTGTCGAGCATGATCATGAACATCGAGAGGCACATCGCCCCGAGGGTCCACCACTTGCGGTTGTCGTCCGTGATCAAGCCGCGTGGGTCCATCCGGCGACCAGCTTATGTTGGCGAGCGGCGAATGGAGAAGGCTGCCCGGCTCGATCACGATCACCTCTGGCACCCCTTCACGCAACAGCGCGATTGGGTGGCCGAGGAGCCGTTGATGATCGAGGCGGCGGAGGGGGCTGAGCTGATCGACGCGGACGGGAACCGCTATCTCGACGGGGTCTCCTCCCTCTGGTGCAACGTCCACGGGCACCGGCACCCGGCGATCGACGGGGCCGTGCGCGAGCAGCTCGATCGCGTCGCCCACTCCACCATGCTCGGCCTCTCCCATCCCGGCGCCGCCGAGCTCGCCTCGCGGCTCATCGAGATCGCCCCGCCCGGCCTGAGCCGGGTCTTCTACTCGGACTCGGGGTCGACCGCGGTCGAGGTGGCCCTCAAGATGGCCTTCCAGTACTGGCGGCACCGCGGCGGCCAGCACGTCCGGAAGACCTCCTTCATCTGCCTCGAGCACGCCTACCACGGCGACACGATCGGCTCGGTCTCAGTCGGCGGGATGCCGCTCTTCCACGGGACCTTCGAGCCCCTCCTCTTCGAGGCCCACCGCGCCAAGCCCGGGGACGTCGACGATCTCGCGCGACTGCTGGCGAGGCGGGAGGAGGAGGTCGCCGCCGTGGTGATGGAGCCGCTCGTGCAGGGGGCGGCCGGGATGCTCACCCACCCGCCCGGGTACCTGCGAGCCGTGCGCCGCCTCTGCGAACGCCACGGCGCGCTCCTGATCTGCGACGAGGTCGCCACCGGCTTCGGCAGGACGGGGACGATGTTCGCCTGCGAGCAGGAAGGGGTCTCCCCCGACCTGCTCTGCGTCGCCAAGGGCCTGACGGGCGGGTACATGCCGCTCGCGGCGACGCTGGCGTCCGAGCGGATCTACGACGCCTTCCTCGGCGCCCCGTCCGAGCTCAAGACCTTCTTCCACGGGCACACCTACACGGGCAATCCGCTCGCCTGCGCGGCCGCGCTGGCCTCCCTGGACGTCTTCGAGCGGGAGCGGACCCTGGTCCGGATGCAGCCCAAGATCAGGCTGCTCTCCGGATGGCTCGCGCAGGTCGGGAAGATGCGCGAGGTCACCGAGGTGCGCCAGCGCGGGCTGATGGCCGGCATCGACCTGGGTGAGCATGACCCCGAGATGCGGCTCGGCCACCGCGTCGTCCTCGAGGCGCGCCGGCGCGGCGTGATCGTCAGGCCGCTCGGCGACGTGATCGTGCTGATGCCGCCGCTTTCGATCTCCAAGCAGGACCTGAGGCAGCTCGTGGAGGTCGTCGCCCAGTCGATCCGGGCCGCCTACCCGGTCGCTGAGCTCGACTCCGGCGCCAAGGGCCGCCTCAACGCGGCGCTCCTCGAGGCGGCATAGGACGGGTTGCGCCTTCGGCGCGATCGCCGGCGGCACGCCGGTCACTCTCGCGGTGCAGGTCCCGCTCGGCGTCCTGCTCGCCCTCGGGTGGCTCGGCGCCCGCGAGCTCAGCCGTCGTCGTCGCGAGGCGATGCTGGACCGAAGCTAGCCACTCACGACGAACGTCCCGCAATGGTCGCTCTAGGGGGTACTCCGGGACGTTCGGCCCCTGCGGGCTACTCCTCGTAAGGCTCGAAGTCCGCCTTGCGGGCGCCGCAGACCGGGCAGAACCAGTCGTCGGGGATGTCCTCGAAGGCGGTGCCCGGCGGCACGCCGCCGTCGGGGTCGCCCTCGTCCGGGTCATAGATGAACCCGCACGAGGTGCAGATGTAGAGCTGCTTGGTGGTGGTGTTGGCTTCCACTCGGGCGGCAGGGTAACGAGTAGGCTCGACGCGCGTGGAACCCGCAGTCCCCCGCCCGGCGGCAACGGTGATCCTGCTGCGACGGGGCGGGAAGCACGTCGAGCGCGGTCTTCAGGTACTCCTCGTTCAGCGGAATCCGGAGGCCCGGTTCATGCCGGGCGTCTGGGTCTTTCCCGGGGGATCCGTGGACCCGGGCGACGGCGACGGCGAGGCCGCGCACCGAGCGGCCGCGGTCCGCGAGCTCGGCGAGGAGGCAGCGATCGAGCTGCCGGCTGACGAGCTGGTCGCTTACTCCCGCTGGATCACGCCGAGGGTCGTCCCGATTCGCTTCGACACCCGCTTCTATGTCGCCCTCGCTCCGCCCCACGCCCCCCCGCGCCCGGACGGGTCGGAGACGGTCGACGCCGGCTGGTTCGAGCCCCAGGCCGCACTGGAGAGCCACCGCGCGGGCGAGCTGCCTCTGGTCTTCCCGACCATAAAGCACCTCGAATCGCTGGTCGGGTACGCCAACGCGGGAGAGGCGCTGGAGGCCGCCCGCCGCCGGGAGGTGAAGCCGGTCGAGCCGGAGGTCGTCGGCGAGGGCGGAGGGCGGAGGATCGTCCTGCCGGACGACCTTCCGTAACAATCAGGCCGATGACGAGCACCCTGCCGCAGGAGGTCCGGGACGCTTTCGAGCGGTTCATCACCTGCGAGCTCACCACGGTGGACGCCAGGAAGCAGCCGATCACCTGGCCCGTGACCCCCTACTACGTGCAGGGCGGGCCCACGATCGACGTGAGCACCGGCCTCGGCTACCCGAAGAAGGCCGATGACGCGCGCGCCCACCCCAGCGTCTCGCTGCTGTTCTCGGATCCCACGGGCTCAGGGATCGACAGCGGCGCGAGGGTGCTCGTGCAGGGCACGGCGACGATCGACGACGAGGACCTGAGGGCGAACGCGGACCGCTACATGCAGGAATCGTCCATCAAGCTTCCCGCCACCAGGAAGATGCATCCGCCGAAGCCGCTTCGCGGGCTCTTCAACTGGTACTACGCGCGGATCTACATCAAGGTGCGGCCCGAGCGGATCTTCGTCTGGCCCTCGGGCGACCCGACCGAGGCGCCCGAGATCCACGACGCGCATCTGGAGGAGGTGCGCTCGGGCCACGCCGAGGAGCCGCCCGAGGAGCACGGCCCGCCCGTCGGCGGCTCGCCCGCCTGGGATCAGCGGATGACGGTCCTCTCCGAGCACGAGACCGGGGTGCTGAGCTGGCTCGGGCCCGATGGGTTCCCGATCTCGGTTCGAGTCCCGTTCACCGCCGATCCGTCGCATGCGGAGGTCCGGATCGAAGCCGATCCGGCCGGCCTGCCGGTGGTGGAGGGCCGCGCCTGTCTGACGGTCCACCGCCATGCAGACGACTTCACCTGGCAGCGCAACATGCAGGTGCGCGGCAACCTCGTGCGCTCCTCAGAGGGTCTGAAACTGGTGCCGCGGAGGGTCGTGGGCGGTTTCGAGATCCCTAAGGGGCCCGGCCGCATGCGGGACTTCGTCAAGAAGGGACCGGGGTTCTACCGGACCTACCGCCGCCGCTTGAAGGAACGCCGTTAGGAGCCCGCCGTCGGCGGGAACGGCTCGAGCCCCGCGTTCCACGGCCCCGCCTTGTAGATGTCGAGGTTGTTCTCCTCCATCTCCCGGTGGAGGCGGTCGAAGATCCCGCCGGCGGAGTGAAGGGCCTCCTTCAGCTCCTCCCTCGAGCGCTCTCGCAGATGCCAGTGGAAGAAGAGCTGCTGCTCGGTGATCCCGAAGTCGATCTCTGCCGGGATCCGGGTGATCCAGTCGATGAACGCCGGGCTGAAGAGCTCGCGCAGCGCCACCGGGTCGTGATCCTGCGGGACGGTGGCGATGAAGCGGTTGTTGAAGTCGACGCTCTCGAACTCCACCCGGCGACGGGAAAACCGGTCGACCGTGTCCCCGGCCGTGCGCTCGATCGACTCGACGTCGAAGACCGGGACGACCGTCGCCAGGTCCGGCATGTGCGATTTCACCAGCAGGGCGCCGGGGAGCACGGCCTTCCGGCCGAAGCCTCCCTCCTCATGCTCGTCGGCGTCGCAGGAGGAGCCGAAGAAGCCGTCGCTCAGCTCACCGGTGATCCGGTTGGTGCCGCCGGGACAGAGCGCCACCGGCGCCCCAACCGGGTTGATGCCGCCGATCGGCTCGTAGCGGAGTCCGCGCTCCTCGGCCAGGCCGGAGACGATCGCCGCCCACTCCTCGGCCTCCGCCTTCGAGCTCAATCGATCCGGACCAGGTCGTCGCGGCCCTCGGCCTCGAGCAGGGCCTTGTAGCGCGGGAAGGCGGGCTTGGTCAGCGGCACGAGCTTGAGGATCTTCGCGACCGGGCCGCTGGCCTTGATCTGGCCCCGGGCGAGGGCCGTCGTCACGTTCACCCTGCCCAGCCAGAAGCGGTGGGCCGTATCCGCCTCCATGCTCATCACGACCTCCGGCTCCATCTCCGTCTCCCCGAACTCGACCTCCGCCGGCTCGTCTTCACGCAGCCGGACCGTGATCGTCGAGTCCGGGTCGCTGTGCCGGTACTGCACGATGGTGTTCGCCTGGCGGAACTTGGGAGCCAGGTCGTCATCGGCGGCCAGCTGGGTGAACAGCTTGCCGATCGTCCCGTAGACCTCCTCGGCGTCCTTGAAGTACGCCACGGCGGGAAATCTAGATGTATCTACTGGTCCGGGAGCACCTCGGGGACCTTGCCGCCCCCGAAGATGGCCGGGAAGTTCGGAGCGATGGTGCAGGCTGCGAAGGCGGAGGGGCCGCCCGGCGGCAGGGGGCTGGCGTCCGAGCTCGGTGACGGATCGGGGTTGATGTAGCTCGGCGTCAGGGGCGGCACCAGCGAGGACAGCGGGAACTGGCCGCTCTCGGACTGCGGCGGGCTCGAGGCCGGGGAACGCGTCACCTGGCCGTTGCCGAGACCGCCGGTGACCGAGCCGCCGCCCAGGAAGCTGCTCGTGTTGTCGCAGTCGTGGTTCGGGAAGATCTCCGCCTGGGTGGTCGGGAAGAAGCTGCCGATCGCAAACGGCTGGAGATAGCCGTTGCCGCGGTTCGTGTTGAGCCGCTTGGGATAGACGGACAGCGTCTCGGTGGTGAAGATCGTCATCTGGCGCGAGAGGTGCAACGGCGCGCCCTGCCCGGGCTGGAACGGCATGAATCCGGAGGTCGCGGAGGCCGGGTTCGAGAGGAAGTCGGTCAGCACCGGCGCCTGGTAGTCGAGCCAGCGCACCACCGGGTTGAGGTTCGAGAGGAACGGGTCGAGGTTGTCCATCACCGGCCGCAACTCGCGCACGAAGCTGCTCAGCGACGGGAAGCCGGTGGCTGACGCCTTGATCAGCGGATCGAAGTTGCGGAAGAGCTGCCGTGCCTTGGGAGCGAGCCGGCGCACGTCGCGCAGGGTCGGGCTCAGGTCGCGGGCGACGGGCTTCAGGTCGTGGAACACCGGCTGGGCGTCCGCGGCGAAGCCCTTCAGCCTGTCCAGCGTCAGGCGCCCCTCGTTCTCGAAGGTGGGGAAGATCTTGAAGGTGTCCGAGAGGGCGCGGCTCTGCGACGCGAGCGCACCGAACGTCCGGTTCCCGCCCACGATCGCCCCCGCCAGCGCCTGATCGTGGTCGGTGAGCGCCGCGAAGACGTCACCGGTGTCATGGACCAGCGTGCGCAGTGACTGCTGTTGGCGGCGAAGAGTGCCGAGCACGTCGCTCGCATCCGACGCGAACGGCCCCAGGTTGCCGAACGCGTCGTTCAACGACAGGCCCTGTCCGTTGATCGCGATGCCGGCGTTCTGCATCCAGGACTGGAACGCCTCCCGCGTCGGCTGGTCGAAGCCCTGGAAGATCTCGTCGATCTGGACCTGGTCCTGCACCTGGGTCTGCGGGAGGTGGCCGCCCTCGGGGATCGGCTGCACGGCGTCGTCGCCGGAGATCTGGCCGACGTCCATGGTGGTCGACGCCGTTGTCGCGTTCGTGTTGTCCGGCGCATCTGGCTGAACCTGGCTGCCGGTGGTGAGCTCGACGTAGGTCTCGCCGAGCAGCGTCTTCTGGCGCAGGATGGCCCGCGCATCCGATGAGATCGGCGCGTACTGCGGCTCGATCTCGATCGTCGCCCGCGTGGTGTTGCACGTCGCCGGGTCCTTCTGGCACTCGCTGTCCGGCGCCAGGCCGATGTCCTTCACCTTGCCCACCGAGACGCCTCCGATGCGCACGTCGGCCTCCTTCGCCAGCGTGATCGCCTCCGGGAAGTCCGCGGTGAACCGGTAGCTCTCCGGCTTCAAGGGGATCGGCCCGCCGAAGGTGACCCAGAGGAAGAGGAGCAGCGCGAAGCACGACAGCGTGAAGCCGACCGCGACGAGGATGCGTCCTATCGAGGGTGCCTGCTTCTGCATCTAGCTCATCTCTCCGTGGGCCCGCCTCATGCCGGACACGTGGTCCCGAGTAGCTGTCCGAGTCCGGTGACGATCGGGGCGAGCGGGCTCGAGAGGACGATCGACTTGATCGTTCCGCAGGTGGCCACCACGTAGACGTGGCGGTAGACCCCGTGCGCATCCTGCGAGGAGAAGGTGCTGTTGCCGACGTGCGCCAGCCAGCCGAGCCAGTAGAGGTATCCCTCGTCCCTCCCGGGGGTCCCCGGTGGCTCGGCCCCGCGCGGGTTGTAGGCCGCCATGTTGAAGAGCTTGTTGAGCTGGTCGCCGACGTCGGTCAGGCGCGGGGTCGCGGCCACCAGGTTCTTCGCGGCCGGCCGCAGGTTGCGGACGGGCTGCCGAGCGTTCCGGACGAACGGGCGGATGTCGTTCTTGACGGGGTCGTAGGTCGTCTTGGCGAGACTCGCGAGCGAGTCGTTGATCGGCTTCAGCCTGCGGGCGAACGGGCGGAGGCTGTTGATCGACGGCCCGAGGACGGTCGCCAGCTGATCCGTCTTCTCCAGCGCGACGCGGGTGGTTCGCAGCGTCGGGCCGAGCAGCGAGACGGTCCGCTCGACGTCGGGAGTCTGGGTCGCGATCGCGCCCAGCGCCTGGTTGGAGGCCGAGACGAGCTGCTCGATCCCCTGACCATCCTGGCCGACCGTGCCGAAGAGCAGGTTCATGTTGTGGATCAGCGTGCGCAGGTTCTCCTTGCGCTTCGCGACCTCGGTGTTGACCCGGGCGAGCCCTCGGTTGATCGGCCCGAGGCTGCCGAGCAGCTTGCCGAGGTCCTTGCCGCGGCCGGCGAGGCCCTGGCCGCCCTGGGTGAGCAGCAGGCGCAGGTACGAGCGCGTGTCGCCGTCGAGCGCTGCCAGGATCTGGTCGAGATTCGTGTCCGGCGCCGTGTTGGCGACCGGGATCTCATCCCCGTTCTGGTACTCGTCGTCGTCCGAGTTGGGGTCGTAGTTCGTGCCCGGGTCGAGCTCGAGGAACATGTCCTTGAGGCCGGTCTTCGGGCGGAGCAGGATCGTCGCGTCCTTGTAGACGGGCAGGAACTTCCGGTCGATCGCCATCGTCACGACCGCGTGTCCGTTCTCGTAGTCGACGGAGGAGATGTCGCCCACGCGCACGCCGGCGACCCGGACGGTCTGGCCCTGACCTGGAGTGACGGCCTGGGCGGTCGAGAGGTCCGCCTTGAGCTCGAACGGCTTCGCCTCGAGCAGCGGGATCCGCAGACGCTGGTTCTGGACGATGATGTAGGTCGCCACGAGCCCGACGACCAGCAGTCCGAGGATGGCCAGGAAGTCGCGCAGGTGATCGCGGATGGCCTTGCGCATCAGCGCTTGCCTCCCTGGAACGGGTTGGCGAGGGCCGTCGGCGCCACGCCGTTGGACTTCTGGAACGCCGTCCAGTCCTTCGTCCAGCCGGCAAACAGCTTGGTCGCCTGGTCGAGCAGCTGCTTCGCCGCGTTCGGAGAGCCGGAACCCTTGAGCTGCTTCGCGTCGGAGACCTGCTTGAGGATGTTCGCGTAGCGCTGCACCAGCGACTTCAGGTCGGGGGACATGTAGGTGGAGCTGCGGCCACTCGACTTCGTCGCCGGCGCAGGGCCGAGGGCACCCGCGCGGAGGTCCGGCGGATCCTGCGTCTCGCAGGGCACGTCGGGCCGGAACGGCGTCTTCGCCGAGGACTGCTTGGCCGGCTGGGAGCCGAGGAAGGCGAAGGGCGCCACTCCGGTGAGCTGACCCGTGAGGTCGGGGCTGACGAAGGGCGCGATCGTGTTCGACCCCCCGCCGCCGAGCACCCGGAACTCCTGGCCGTTCGCGTCGCCGGAGCGGCTCTCGCCGGCGACGCCGGCGAATCCGTAGGCGGTCTCCTGGTAGACCTTCCCGGCCGGCGGGTCGCTGTCCGAGTCGCTGGGGCCGTTCACGTTCGGGATTGGCGTGTTGCTCCAGGGGATGACGACGTTGTTGAAGCAGGAGGCGAGCGCCCGCCCCTGCTCGAGGAACGGCAGCGTGTCGTGACTGAGCGCGGCGAGGTCGGGGATCGTCGGGCGGAGGTCCTTGACCAGCCCCCGCAGCTCGTTCCGCGAGACGAGCTGGCGCAGCTGTCCGATCCACGGATTGGCGTAGTCGAGCGCGGCGTTCGAGGCCTTCACGCCGGGCAGCGCCTCGCGCGCGAAGGCGCGGAGGGCCGGGAAGTCCCGGTTCAGCTTGAGCAGGGCCGGCCGCCCGGCGGCGAGCGTCCGCGGCAGCTCGATGATCGCCTCGCGCAGCGAGGCCTGGTGGGCGGCGAAGGCACCGCTGACGCTGTTCAGGTTCGTGATCAGCCCCTGCAGCGCGGTGCTGTTCGAGTTCAGCTCCTTGGCGACGACGTCGAGGTTCGAGACGAAGCCGGCGAGGTCGCCCGGCTGGGTGCCGAGCAGGGCCTGCTCGACCTGCGAGCTGTACTCATAGGCCGCCGGCGAGGTCCGGAACGACTCCTGGAGGCCCTTCGCGCCGCCGTACTTGTCGAGGGCGCCGCCGAACTCCTTGAGGAAGATCTGGAGGTCCTGGCGGACGGGAGCCTGCAGCGTGCTGAGGACCTGGTCGAGCTGGACGGAGACCGAGGTCTGGTTCTCGGGCACCGTCGCGCCGCTCGAGAGCTCGGGCGCGCCGGGAGAGCCCGGGTGCAGATCGACGAACAGATTGCCCTCGAGGAACAGGCGCGGCCGCAGCTCCATTGTGGCGTCCTGGCGGATCGGCAGTGCGCTGTCTGAGATGTCCATGGTCACGACTGCGGCGTCCTGGCCCTGTCCGCTCGCGTTCTCGAGGTGCCGGACGTCGCTCACCTCTCCCACGTTCACCCCCGAGATCCGCACGGGGCTCTTCACCCGGATGTTCTCCGCGTCCGAGAACACCGCCTTGAGCTGGTAGCCGTGGCCGGCGAACGGGATCGACTTCGTGAACGCCAGGTAGAACCCGATGATCGTGAGCACGATCGCGATCAACCCGATCTGGAGGTTCGAGAGCCGGCGGTTCTCGGAGCGGGGGCTCATGGGTTCTCCGGCGGGTTGTGGGCGGCGTCCCAGAAGATCCGGTCGCCGTTCTGCGTGAGGAACAGGTCGGTGCGCCCGAGGGACGGCACGCCCGAGAGGGAGCCGGGACCGGCGACCTGGGTGACGCCGAACGTCGGGTTGTCGGGATCCTGGCCGGGGAGCAGGGCCTCCCCGAGCGGGTAGCCGGTCTGGCCCGCCTGGCAGTTCGGCTGTCCGTCGGTGACCGAGGGGCCGTACGGGTTGCCGTGCAGGATCGGAATCCCGTTGTGCGCGGTCGGGTTCGTGTTGAGGGGAGAGAAGACGCCCCGGCTTCCCGACGGCACCGCCGCGCTGCTGGAGAAGCGGCCGTCGGCCTGGCCGCCGGAGTAGTTGTCCATCGGGTTCCGCGGCAGCGCGTTCGGGGCCAGGGTGCCGGCGATACCCGGGGGCAGCACGCGCTCAGCGAAGCCGAACGGGGTCGGCAGCTCGAAGTGGCTGGTCAGGAACGTGACGAAGTCGTTGAAGTAGCCGCAGACCGTCTGCGCCGGGACGATCTTCTGCCCGGCGTCCTGGACGAGGTTGAACGTGTCCCCGAGCCGGGTGAGGCTGGTGAGGGTCGAGGGGTCGGCGACCAGCTCGTTGAGCCGCGTCATCACGTCCCGGAGGTCGTTGTTCATCTGGACCGTCCGCGGAAGCACCCTCGAGCCGAGCAGGACAGCCTGGTTCAGGTCCGGCAGCGCGCGGCGCAGCTCCGCGACGCCCGGGCGCAGCAGGCGCGAGAACTCGGCGAAGTCGGCGAGGAACGGGCGCTGGACGGGCAGCGAGCGCAGGCCGGACTCGAGGACCGGCGGCCCGCCGGAGATCGTGTCCCTGAGGGCCTGGGGGTCGGAGGAGATCGCGCCGAACGCGATCGCGCCGTTCGTGAACTGCTGGGCGTTGTCCACGGCGACCGGGGCGACGATGCGGGCCGCGTCGGCCAGCTCCGGGAAGAAGCGAACGAGCTGGGTGGTGGGATCGGCCAGCGCCTCCGAGACCGGCTTCAGGTTGGCGAACAGGGGGTTCAGCGCGCTGATCGCCTCGTTCAGCGAGGCACCCCGGGCGGTGAACGCATCCCCGAAGCCCTGCAGGACGCGGCGGCTGTTCTCGCGGGTGGCGGTGTCGAAGGTGTTGTAGACGTCGTCGAACTCGACCTGCTGCTGGGACTGCGATAGCGGCAGCGTTCCCGCGGTGGGCAGTCCCGTCGCGCTCGTCCCCCGGTTGATCTCCAGGTACTTGAGGCCGAACGAGGAGCGGTACCGGACCCGGATCGTCGAGTCGGCCGGGATCGGCTCCGCGCTCTTGTCCAGCTTCAGGCTGAGCTTGGCGACCGTCGAGGAGCTCGAGCCGTCCGCCGCCACGCAGCCGCTGTTAGGCGGAGCCGGCACGGTGTCGATCGACTCGACCACGCCGACCCGGTTGCCTCCGATCCTCACCTCGTTGTTGGGCCCGAGGCGCGCCGCATCGCAGATCTCGGCCGAGACGCTGTAGGTGGGCACGAAGGGCAGCCCGTTGTTCGCGTTGTACGCGAGGAACACCGCGACGATCACGATCAGCGTCGTGATCGCCCCGACCATCGTGGGCGACGCCGCCAGCGAGCCGACTCTTCCGCGTCCGTTCATTGCCCGAGGAGGAAGTTGAGGAGGTCGTTGGTGGCCGAGCCGCTCGACCCGTTCGCGTTCGGGTTGAGGACCTGCGGCAGGGGCGGCAGCTGCGGCAGCTGCGGCAGGTTGAGCAGGTCCTTGAGCTTCTGGACCGTGTCATTGGTCGCCTTGCCCGGCTTCTTGACCGTGTCGAGGAGCTTGTCCAGCTGCTTCTGCTGCTGCTTCTGCTGCGGCGTCTGCGGCTGGGCGGGCTGCGACTGCGGGGGCTGCCCCGGCTGAGACGGCTGGGACGGGGTCGTCTTCGCGGCGGAGAGCGCGGCGTGCGTGTGGACCAGCGGATCGCAGATCGAGGGGACGTCGCTGCCATCCGGGCAGACGGAGGAGTCGTAGCGCGGGAGGTTGCCGAACAGGCCGCTCGGCTGGCGGGCGTAGTTGATGCCGGGCTGGCGATCGCCGAGGATGCCGGCGCATTCGGAGAAGTCGGCCGGATTGGTGGTGGAGCCACCGCCCTTCGCCGGAAGCTCGGGGCCGGTCTGGTACCCGCACGGGCCGGGGGCGCCCGGCGCGGCGACCAGGGTGATGCCGAGCGCGTGGCCCAGCTTGTCGAAGAGGTTCAGGGAGTTGGTCTGGACGTAGGCGTAGTTGAGGAGGCCCTCCATGCCGGTGAACCCGGGGTTGCCGCCGTTCGGGTTCGAGCCGGCGGGGGCGTTCCCCCACTTGCAGGTGACCGTCTGATCGCCGTGCAGGGTCGTCCCGAGCTTCTGATCGAGCGCCCGGACGCGGCGGTCGGCCTCGCCCGGCTGCTCGCGCAGGTCCCAGCGGGCGCAGGCGTCCTCCTCCACGGTCTGCTTGGGATCGGCGATCGAGTCCAGGAACTGGGCGACCTGATCCGCGGCGGGAAACGCCTTGGTGCTGGACTGGTTGAGGGCGGCGATCTCGTCGTTCGAGTTCGCGAGGGCAACCTTGCCGACGTGGGCGGCACCGCCGAGCGAGGTGAGCGACTGCTCCGCGCCGCCGTTGAAGCTCGGCAGGTTCTTGCCGAGCTTGTTGAGGCCGGGGGCGGCCGCGTGGAGGTCGGCGAGCAGCGGCGTGCCGTAGGTGGCGAGCTTGCCGAGCTGGGCCATCGTCGGCCGCAGCTGGAAGAGGAAGTCGTCTAGCAGGTCGAAGTTCTTCGCCAGGTCGTCCGAGCGCTCCGCGGAGATCGCCGCCGTCCGCCCGGCGTTGTCGACGAAGTTGACGACGTCCTGCCGGCGGCTCGCGAGCTGGGCGAAGATCGCGTCGGCGTTCGTGTTGAGCTCGGCGATGGTGGTGTTCTGGCGGCCGAGGATGTTGAGCACCTGCTTGAGCTGCTGGAGGGCGGGGGCTCCGGCGCGAATCGCCGCGTTCAGGTTTCCGGCGTTGCCGTCGAGCGCGGTCCCGAACTCGTTGATCAGCAGCTGCAGCCGGTCCCGGAACGGCATGCGCAGGGTGTTCTGGGCGAGGTCGGGCTGGACGGTGGTCTTGTTGCGCGCTGCCGGGATCGTCTCCGTGAGCGGCTGGGGCGCGCTGCCGGGCTGGCAGTCGAGGTAGTACTCGGCGATCAGGGACTGGGGCTCCGAGGAGCAGCTCGCGTCGGCCTTGAAGGGCGGGAAGC
>DATBHQ010000035.1:0-8123 GCA_036557385.1 Solirubrobacterales bacterium
CGCCCGTTCAGCCCGTAGCGCAGCTCGAGCACCTCGCGGTCCCGCCGCGGCAGCACCGCCAGCGCCTTCTGCACGTCCTCCCTCTGCAGATTGTCGGACGCGGTCTCGAACGGCTCCACCACGCTGTCGTCCGCCACGAAGTCGCCGAGCTCCGAGTCATCCTCATCCCCCACCGGCTTCTCCAGCGAGACCGGCATCTGGCTGACCCGCAGCACCTCCCGCACCTCCCTGGCCGTCCAACCGAGCTCCACCGCGATCTCATGCGGCTCCGGCTCCCTCCCCAGCTTCTGCACCAGGTTCCTCTCCACGTGCACCACCCGGTTCAGCTTCTCCACCATGTGGACCGGGATCCGGATCGTCCTGGACTTGTCGGCCAGCGCCCGGGTCACCGCCTGCCTGATCCACCAGGTCGCGTAGGTCGAGAACTTGTATCCCCGGCGGTAATCGAACTTCTCCACCGCCCGGATCAGCCCCAGCGAGCCCTCCTGGATCAGGTCGAGCAGGCTCAGGCCGCGCCCTAGATAGGACTTCGCGATCGACACCACCAACCGCAGGTTGGCCTCCACCATGTGCCGCTTCGCGTCCATGTCCCCCCGCTCGATCCGCTTCGCCAGCGCCACCTCCTGATCGGCCGTGAGCAGGTCGACGGTCCCGATCGAGCGCAGATAGAGCCGCAGCGAGTCCAGGCTCGGCTCCACGGTCAGATCGAGCTCCTGCTTCCGCCGGCCGTTCGAGCCGTCCTCGGAGGCCTTGCTCTCCTTATACGCCGTCACGCCGTCGGCCGCGATCACGTCCACGCCCTGATCCACCAGGTGCGCGTGGAGCTCCGACACCTGCTCCTTGGTGACCTCGACCTCCTCGAGGGTCGCCGCGATCTCCTCGAAGGTCAGATAGCCGCGCTCAGTCCCGGCAGCGATCAGCCCGCGCAGCTCCTCGCTCTCCCCGAAGGGCTGCTCGTCGGCTGCAACGGCCGTGCGAATCGACGCCAACTCTCTCCTCTCCCACGGTGCCCCCGTCCTTCCCCTATAGAGGACGGTCTACAGCGCGGGAGTATACGAATGAAGGCGCGGAAGCGCGGACCAAGTTTTTGGGCAATCTCCGGAATCCGCCCAATACGGCGGCAGGGCCGCCCGGCGAGGGCCGCCGACCCGCCTCCGCCATACTTGGGCCGATGGCAAATCCGATCGAAACCGTCCCGCTCCCAGCCCGCGACGCCCAGGCCGAGGCCCCGTCCACAAGGGTCAGCCTCTCCCGCGTCGGCGTCGTCGGCGTCGAGAAGATCATCAGGGTCTGCGGGTCACAGAATGGCGGCGAGGAGTCCCTCTACCACGCCGAGCTCGAGTGCTTCGTCGACCTCAACCCCGAGCAGGCGGGCGTCCACATGTCCCGCTTCGAGGAGGTCGTCAACGAGGCCATCGACACGGTCGTCCTCGGCGAGGCACTCCGCGCCGAGGGCCTCGCCGCCCACATCGCCGAGCGTGTCCGCGAGCGCCAGGGCGGACTCCGGGCGGAGGTCAAGATCGCGGCCCGCTATCCCGAGACGGTCCCGGCACCGGTTTCCGGCCTCCCCACCCAGGAGCTCTACACCCTCTTCGGCACCGCGGTCGCCTCCGAACGCGGCACCCGCACCCTCACCGGCGTCGAGGCACAGGGCATGACGGCCTGTCCCTGCGCCCAGGGACTGGTCGAGGACGGCGCCCGCGCCCGCCTCGCCGAGCAGGGCTTCGACTCCGAGGACATCGACCGGATCGTCGACGCCGTCCCGATCGCCACCCACAACCAACGGGGAATCGGAACCCTCCACATCGGCTGCCCCGAGGACTCGGACATCGAGATCGACGCTCGGCGGCTCCTCCGCGTCGTCGAGAGCTCGATGTCGAGCGAGATCTACGAGCTCATGAAGCGCTCCGACGAGCGCTCGGTGGTCGAGAAGGCCCACGCCAACCCCCGCTTCGTCGAGGACTGCGTGCGCGAGATGATCCGCCAGGTGACCGAGACCTTCCCCGAGCTGCGGGACGGCGCCTTCGTCCACGCCCGCCAGGAGAACCTCGAGACGATCCACCGCCACAACGTCGTCGCCGAGCGCTACGGCCTGCTCTCCGAGATCGGCGGCGAGCTGGAGAGCGGCGAGCACTCCCGCCATCACACCACCATGCGGGAGTGGCTCGAGGCACCGACCTCGTAAGGGCCGCCCCTAGGTCCCCTCGACCCGTCGCGTGGAGCGGTGGAGTCGCCGGAACCCGAAGAAGTAGTCGATCCCGCTGATCACCGTGGCGGCGACCGCCGCATAGACGAGCAGGTCGACGGCCAGCGGCGTGGGGTCGAACGCGATCAGGCAGATGATCGCGGCCACCTGCAGCGTCGTCTTCACCTTCCCCAGCCAGCTGGCCTGGATCACCACACCCTGCTCCACCGCCACCATCCGCAGCCCGGTGACCGCGAACTCCCGCGCGATGATCACCATCGCGATCCACGCCGCGAGCCGATCGAGCGAGACCAGCGCGATCAGCGCCGCCGCGACGAGCAGCTTGTCGGCGATCGGGTCCATCAGCTTCCCGAACGTCGTGACCGCGTCCCGCTGCCTGGCGATATAGCCGTCCAGCGTGTCGGTGAGGGCCGCGAGGGCGAAGACGACGGCGGCGATCGCGTCGCCGTTCGGCGTCTCGTCGAGCAGCGCCACGACCACCACCGGCACCAGCAGGATGCGGAGGACGGTGAGGGCGTTCGGCAGGTTGAGCTGGAACACGCAGAAAGTATGGCCCGCCCGGACGACTACAGCGAGGCGAGCTCGCGCGCCCGGGCGAAAACCGCGTCCATCATCGGCTCGGTGAGCCTGCCGGTGAAGGTGTTCTGCTGGGAGGGGTGGAAACAGCCCAGCAGCGTCCAGGCCCGCCCCCCAGCCGTGATCTCCGCCTCCGCCCCGTGTCCGAATCGCGGCCGCGGGCGGGGCAGCTCGGCCCCCAGCTCGGCGAGGGCGAGCAGGGCCCCCGTCCAGGCGAAGGATCCGAGCGCGACCAGGACGCGAGCGCCGCGCAGCAGCCTCAGCTCCCGAACGAGGTACGGCAGGCAGTTGTCCCGCTCCTCGGTCGTCGGCCTGTTCTGCGGGGGCGGGCATCGGTTCACCGCGTTGATGTAGACCCCTCGCAGCCGCAGGCCGTCCTCGACGCTGACCGAGGTCGGCTGGTTGGCGAACCCGGCGCGGTGCAGGGCGGCGAACAGCCAGTCACCCGACCGGTCGCCGGTGAAGATCCGGCCGGTGCGGTTGCCTCCGTGGGCGGCCGGCGCGAGCCCGACGATCACCACGCGCGCCTTCGGATCACCGAACCCCGGCAGGGGACGCGCCCAGTAGCGCTCGCCCCGGTAGCGCCGGGGCGGCTCCGCTGCGCTCCGCTCCCGCCACTCGACGAGCCGCGGGCAGCGGGTGCAGTGGGTTATCTCGCGGACAACGGTGGCGAGGGAGTCAGCCATGACCGACATATACTCGCGCCCCGGTGCTGCCGAAGCTCACGGTCATCACCCCGTCCTTCAACCAAGGGAGCTTCATCGAGCGGACCATCCGGTCCGTGCTCGACCAGGGCTACCCGAACCTCGAGTACGTGATCGTCGATGCCGGCTCCACGGACGAGACGGTCGAGATCATCCGCCGCTACGAGGACCGCCTCGCCTGGTGGGTCTCGGAGCCCGACGACGGGCAATCCGACGCCATCAACAAGGGCCTTCGCGGAACCTCGGGCGACATCGTCGCCTACCTGAACAGCGACGACTACTTCCTCCCCGGCGCCCTGGAGACCGCAGCGACGCGCCTGGAGCAGTGCGGGCGCAAATGGCTCGCCGGCGGGGCGCTCGACATCGAGGAGGGGAACCCCCCGAAGCGGCTGAGGGTATGGCGCCCGAAGCCACCGGCCTATTGCGAGGGGCGGCCGCCCGGGCGGCACTGGTGGACGCTGGTTCCCTGGCACGTGCCGCAGCCCTCGAGCTTCTGGCGCCGCGAGCTGTTCGATCGCTACGGCGGCTTTCGAACCGACATGCACTACGCCTTCGATGCCGAGTTCATGCTCCGCCTCGCCTTCGCCGATCAGCTGCCGGAGCTCCTCCCCGACGACTTCCTGGCCGTGCGCTCGGTGCACCCCGAGCAGAAGACCTTCGAGATGACCAACTCCTGGCCGGAGATCCACCGGTTCCGGAGGCTCTACGCGCCGCACCTCACGCCGCGCGAGCGGATCCTGATGCGCACCTCCCGGATCTTCCGCGCGGCGACCCCGGTGGCCTGGGTCAGGTGGCGGGTCATGCAGCCCGTGATCCACTACGTGCTCGGTCCGTTGAAGCGCCGCCTGATCACCCCGACCCTGACCTGGGCCGGCGACCAGCTGGAGCACGTCCCGGAGCGGTGGCGGCCGCCGATCCGGACGCGTGACCGGCTCGCCAAGCAGCAGACCCGGCCGCAGAGCCCCAACGGGGGGCCCGAGGTCCGGCGCAGTCCCCTGCTCTCGCCGATCGGCCTGGAGCCCGTCACCAACGACCCCGGCCCGGCACTAGCGGCGTTCGAGGAAGACCCAGTCGGCTGAGCGGTCGGCGGGCGCCACCCGGCGCCACCCGTCCCGCTCGAGCGTGGCGAGCGCGATGCGCGAGGTCTCGTCCACGAGGATGCTCTCATCCGCGTAGATCAGGTCGACCCGGTTGCGGTCCAGCCAGGCACTGGTATTGCCCCCGGCGGGATCGAGCAGCCCGGCGCGCGCGCCCTGGCACGGATTCTCCGGGAGCAGGTACTGACAAGCCTCGAAGCTGTGCGGCCCGAGCAGGACCGTCTCGCGGCCGCGCAACTTGTCCCGGTACGGCTCGAGCCTCGAGACCATCGCCGCCGCCCCCCTGCCCTGCCCCGAGAGCGGGTTCGCGTATCCGCGCTGGTAGTGACTCGGGACGAGCAGGAAGAGCAGCAGGGCGGCCACCGGAATCGCCGCCCTCAGCCGCCCCAGCCCGGGCCACCGCTGGGCGACCGCCATCGCGCTCAGCCCGATACCCGCGAACAGGGCGAAGTTCAGGGGAAAGAGGTAGGCGGGACGCGGGTGAGTGGTCAACGCCACCCAGACGCCGAGGAAGGCCGCACAGCCGACCAGCGCCCAGGCCCAGGCGCGAGCCCGGATCCAGTCCCTCCACCACGACCCCCGTCTCTCCCAGAGCAGGCGCAGCCCGAGCGCGACGAACCCGAGCAGGATCACGCTCCCCACCAGCGCGAGCCACGAGCCGGTCTTCACGGTCACGTAGTCGGGGTCGTGGAACTCGCTGCCCGACGTCCGGTCGAAGAGCGCCAGCTGCAGCGCGTAGGGAGAGAGGGTCGCGTTCCAGCGAAAGTGACCGCCCATCGCCGACGGATTCGAGGCCAGCGCCTCGAAGAACGACGGGAGCTGCCGGCCGAAGTCACGCTGCATGAACGACCGGCAGTCGACCCAGCCCGGCGTTGGGTCGGCGTGATGGCGCTGCTGGTATCCGACCGCGTAGTGCTGGCAGAGCGCGAGATCCTGCTTGTACTGGGCCCGGTGCACCCACTGGCTCGCGCTCAGGTCGTGGCGCGCCCGCGTCAGGGCGAGCGCAGTCAGCAGGACGACCACCGCCGTCGCGATCCCGAAGGGCGTGAGCAGGCGAGCGATCGGTGGCGGGGCCTCTCCCGCCCGTCCCGCTCTACGACGGGCCCACCCTTCATAGAGGAGGCAGATGACCAGCCAGACGATCGCGGCGATGATGATCTCGTTGCGCTGCAGCACCGCCGCGCCGAGCAGGATCCCGAACACCGCGCCGCGCATTCCGGGCCCTCGGTAGCGGAGCGCCACCAGGGCAGCGACCAGGATCGGCAGCAGCGAGAAGAGGTGCACCTCGTTCAGCGTGTCGTAGTTGAGGGGCAGGATCGCCCACCAGACCGCGAGCACCCAGGCGATCCCGGGAGAGAGCAGCCGGCGCAGCACAGCGAGGACCAGCGTCGTCACCGCGAGGACGATCACGATGCGATGAGCGATCGTGACCGCGTAGGTGTCCGTGAAGATCCACTCGAGCGATCCCCAGAAGACCGTGTAGAGGGGCGAGAAGAGCGGATCGAGAAGACGGTGGTCCGCCCAGGCGCTGGCGTAGATGAAGTAGTTCGAGGTGTCGCCCGCGGAAAGGTCCCGGTACTGCCACATCCCCCAGAGGACCTTGGCCTGAATCAGCAGGACGGATCCGTACGCGAAGAGGCGAGAGCCGACTACGTCATCGAGCCTCGCGCTCCAGCGGCGGCTCAAGCCCGCTGCGCTGCGACCGGCATGTCGGTGGAGCGGAAGGACTCGATCGTCCGCCTCAGCCCCTCCTCCAGCGGCATCTCCGCCTCGAAGCCGATCAGCTCCCTGGCCCGGGTGGTGTCGAGGTAGCGCTTCGGCTGCCCGTCCGGCCTCGAGCTGTCCCAGACCGTCTTGCCCTCATAGCCCGTGAGCTCGCAGATCATCTCGGCGAGATCGCGGATCCGCGTCTCGGCCCCGGTACCGATGTTGACCGGGTCGGAGACGTCGAGCCTCTCCGCGCAGAGGACGAGCGCGCGCGCCGCGTCATCGACGTAGAGGAACTCACGGGTCGGCTCCCCCGTCCCCCAGAGCACGACCTCCAGCTCCCCACGCTCGGTAGCCACGGCGTACTTGTGGACCATCGCCGCGATCACGTGGGAGTCCTCGAGATCGAAGTTGTCACCGGGCCCGTAGAGGTTGGCCATCACGGGCACGCATGAGTCGAGCTCGTACTGCCTCCGGTAGGCGTCGGAGAGGACGAAGTTCATCTTCTTGGCGAGGCCGTAGGGAGCGTTCGACTCCTCCGGATAGCCGTTCCAGATCTCCTCCTCCGAGAAGGGCACCGGCGTGAACTTGGGATAGGCGCAGACCGATCCCGCGGCCACCAGCTTGGCGATCCCGAGGTCTCTGGCCGCCTCGAAGATGTTCAGGCTCATCGCCAGGTTGTCGTGGGCGAGCGGTCCCGGATTGCGGCGGTTGAAGCCGATGCCGCCGACGTTGGCCGCCAGGTGGAGGACGACCTCCGCGCCGTCCAGCGCGCTGAAGGCGGCCTCCCGCTCGCGCAGGTCGTGCTCCGCCGAGCGGACCACGCTCACCTCCGCGCCGAGCTCGCGCAGCAGCGCCGAGGTCGGCTTGCCGAGGAATCCGGCGCCGCCGGTGACCACCACCCGCTTGCCCGACCAGAAGCCGGGATCTGGAGCCGTCGAGGCCATGCGACGGGGAAGGCTAGTGCCCCGGCGAGCCGTCCGGCGTGAAGCTGAGCGACCGAACGGGCAGCCCGAGCGCGCGGTCATCGTCCACGCCGTGCTCCTCCGGGAAGAGCGGGTTGCTGGCCACCGCGATCCAGTGCTCGCCGGGCTCGATGTCGAACTCGATCGCTTCCGCACTGACCGTGATCGGAACGCGGCGGTTGTCGACCGCGATCCGGGGCTCCGCCGCCCTGGCCTCGAGGGGCCGATCGAAGGGCCAGAGCTCGAGGCGGGCACGCCTGCGGCCGTCTCCCGGGACCACGACCCGCAGCAGCACGAGCGGCGCGGTCCAGCGGAAGGCCGGCTCGCCCTCGATCCGCTCGAGGTTGTGCAGGCCGATCGCCCGTCCCGACCACGACCGGGTCAGGTCCAGCCGCTCCGCAGGAGGGAAAGGATCGGCGGGCGGCGGCTTCGTGTCAGCCAGCCCCTCGAGCGCCCCGCGGCGGCTGTTCTGCCGCCAGAACTCGACGAACGCCTCCCTGAGCCCGGCGCCGTCCCCGTCTCGGCGGGCGCGGCGCGCCGCCCCCGCAGCGCGCGCCCGGGAGCGGGCGATCGCAGCCCGTGGACCGAGCAGCGCAGTCGCCAGGTTGCCGCCCAGCCCCGTGACGGTTCCGCGGTGCCGCAGCGCGAGCCGCGCGCGAAGCGCCCGCAGAGCGCCGGGGCGCGTGTACTCGAGCCGGCCCTCCCACTCCGGGACCCACTCGAGGTACCCGTCCAGCTGCTCCGGCGGGTTCTCGGTGCGGTAGAGCACGTCGCCGCGCCTGAAGCTGCGGACGAAGGGCTCGACGTGATCGAGGTCGCCGTCGTAGGTGTGGCTCACCCGCGGTCGCGGGCTGTAGGCGAGCTGCAC
>DATBHQ010000036.1:0-25789 GCA_036557385.1 Solirubrobacterales bacterium
TCACGAACGAGTTGTTGAGGCTCCTTCCCCGCATGAACGCCAGGGGCGCCACCTCGATCGTGCCGCGCTCGAAATAGGAGTTGACCCGCTCGGGGTCGAGCATGTCGTAGAGGGCGTCGAAGAGCGGGCGGAGATAGGGATCCACCTTCGCCTGGATGTCGCCCGGCAGAAAGCCCAGCCTCTCGCCGGCCTCCACCGCGGGCCGGGTCAGGATCACGCGCTGGACGTCGCCGCGCGAGAGCGCCGCGGCCGCCATCGCCACCGCGAGGAACGTCTTGCCTGTGCCGGCCGGGCCGATCCCGAAGGTGATCGTGTGCCCGCGGATCGAGTCCACGTACTGCTTCTGGTTGACCGTCTTCGGCGCGATCCGCGTGTTGCGGTGCTGCCAGACGACGTCCTCGAGGATCTCCGCGGGGCTCTCGTGCTGGTCGAGGGCGCCGGTGACGGCCTCGATCGTTCCGGGTGCGATCTCGTGGCCCTGCTCGATCAGGTCCACCAGCTCACCGACGACGGTCTCGGCCGTCCGGACGTCGCCCGCGTCGCCGTCCAGGGTGAGGACGTTGCCTCGCAGGAAGAGATCGACGGCGAGGTGCCCCTCCAGGGTCTTCAGCACGGCGTCCTCGGAGCCGGCGAGCTCCGCGGCGACCGTGTTGTCGATCGTCAGCTGCCTGCGAGCCACTAAGAGCTCAGCTTCTCCTTCACCGCGGCGCTGACCCGCTTGCCGTCGGCGCGACCGCCGACCTTCGGCATCAGCACCTTCATCACGCCCCCCATGTCCTTCGGCTCGCTGGCGCCGGACTCCTCGACTGCTCCCGCGACCAGCTCGGAGAGCTCCTCGTCGGAGAGCTGCTCCGGCAGGTAGCCCTCGATCAGCTGCGCCTCGGCTTCCTCGGCGTCGGCCTGCTCGGTTCGGTCGCCCTCGCGGAGCGCCTCCGCGGCGTCGAGGCGGCGCTTGCGCTCGCGCTGCAGCGCGGCGACCTCGTCGCCCTTGCCCTCCTTCTCCTCGGCCTGGAGAGCGTTGACGAGCATGCGGAGCTGGCCGACGCGTTCGCGCTCGCCGGCCTTCATCGCCGCCTTCACGTCCTCCTGGACCTGCTCGAGGATGGTCATGGCTTAAGCGTAGTCGGCGGGGTCCCCGCTCCGTTGGTCTCCAGGCCGGCCGCGCGCAGCACCAAAGTCAGCGACGCCTGCGGCCCCGGCCAAGCCTCGCGCACGATCTGGGTGCCGCCGCCGCGCACGATCACGCGCAGGGCCAGCCCGAGCAGAACCGCGTCGTCCAGCTGGCCGATGCCCGGGAGGAAGTCGGGGACCAGGTCGATCGGGAGGGCGAGGTAGCCCAAGACCCCGAAGAGGACGAAGCGGCGTGGGCGCGAGATCCGCTCGTCTCTGGCCAGGCGTGAGACGAGCACGACGCAGTCGGGGATGAAACCCGCGAGGGCGCGGGCGTCCTCGCGGCGGCCGGCGGCGATCAGGGCGGCGACTGCGACGACGTAAAACCCGACGATGAACAGGAGCAGGCCCCAAGGCCAGAAGGGGACGGCCTCGGGCCGGATCGCTGCGGTCACGGCGCGAATGAAGGATTTGGGTCGCTATAGCGACCACAACCGTTCATTCGGGCAAATCGACGCGCTCGATGTCGCCCAGCGGCATCTGCAGGAAGCGCGTGCCGAGCTCGCGGAACGATTCAGCGTCGCCCGTGCATAGGAACCGGTACGCCCCCTCTTCCTTGTCGGTTTTCGACAGCCTCGCCTCGGCCAGAACCCTCTCCGCCGTCGCCGCGATCGCGTGGCCCGCGGACACCAGCCGCACCTCGCGCCCGAGGACGCGCTGGAGCATCGGCCGGACCAGCGGATAGTGCGTGCAGCCGAGGATCACCGTGTCCACCTCCGACCGTTTCAGCGGCTCGCAGTAGGAACGCACCATGTCGACCACGCTCTCCGAGAACGGGAAGCCGCGCTGGATCACGGCCGCGAGGTCCGGAGCCTCGACCTCGGTGACGGTCAGGGCCCGCTGCTGGGCGGCGAGAGCGCGGAGGTAGGCGCCGCTGCGGACGGTCGCCGGGGTGGCGAGCACCCCCACCTTGCCGTTCTCGCTGAGCGCGGCCGCGATCTCGGCCTCGGGGTCGATCACCGCAACGACGTCGATGCCCGCCTCCGCCGCGATCTGCCTGGCCACCTCCTGCCCCGCCGAGGCGGCCGAGTTGCACGCGATCACCAGCAGCTTCGCGCCGCGCTGGAGCAGGAAGCGGCTCACCTGCTCGACGTGCTCGCGGAGCTCGTCGGCGGTTCGCGCCCCGTAGGGGAAGCGCGCGTCATCGCCGAGGTAGACGTAGTCCTCCTCGGGCAGGGAGACCAGGCACTCATGCAGCACGGTGAGCCCGCCCACACCCGAGTCGAACATCGCTATGGGCAGCTCCGGGCTGAGCTCCACGGCCGTCAACCCGACAGGCGCAGGAGCAGCGCCGCCCAGTCGCCCTCGGTCCGCCGCTCGCTCTCCGCGAAGCCGGCCTCCGCGAAGGCATCGCCGACGCCGTCGGTCTCGGCCTCGAGCATCCCGGAGCAGACGAGCGTCCTCGGGGCCTCCGGCTGGCCCGCCAGGTGCCCGGCGCAGTCCTCGAGCAGGTTGGCGGTCAGATTGGCCACGACCGTCGGGGCGATGGGGGGCGCCTGCTCGCGCACATCGACCCTCTCCAGCGCCAGCTCCACTCCGTTGGCCTCGGCGTTGGCCCGTGCGGTCTCCAGCGATGCCTCCTCCCGATCGCAGCCGGAGACCGGCCCCCAGCCGAGCTTGGCGGCCGCGATCGCAAGCACACCGGACCCCGTCCCCCAGTCGGCGAGTGGGCCCGCAGCCTCACCGGCGCTCTCCAGCTCGATCAGCAGGGCCAGCGACAGGCGCGTGGTCGGATGGCCGCCGGTGCCGAAGGCGCGGCCGGGATCCACGACGACGTCGACCATGCCGTCCTGCGGGTCCCACCAGGAGGGACGAACCCCGAGCCTGCCCCCGACCTCGATCGGCCGGTGAAAGTCCGCCCAGCGGTCCGCCCAGTCGTCTGGAACCGCGGTCGTGGTCACGTCCACGAGGCCTCCGCCCGCGGCTGCCTGCAGCTCGCCGAGGTCGGGGACCTCCCCGGGGGGTCCGTAGATCGCGAACTCCACCCACCCCGGCCCACGCTCCTCCTCGAGGCCGTTGGGCGCGAGCTCGAGCAGATTGGCCATCACCTGCTCCGCGTATTCCAGCTCGCAGCGGACCGCGAGTCGGATCATTGGATGCGAGGGTCCCCCGCAGGCGAAGCCGAGGGGGAACCCGTTTCATGCTGGTCCCCGAGGGTCTCGGCAAACCGCTCGGCGGCCTTCCGCTGCTCCGGGTCGAGGTCCGTGGGCACCACCAGCTCGAAGACCACGTGCTGGTCGCCGCGACGCCCGCCGTGCAGCGGCGGCAGTCCACGCCCATTGAGGAGCGAGACATCCCCGTGCTGCGTCCCCGGCGGAACCTCCATCGCGACCTCGCCCTGCAGGGTCGGCACGAAGATCTCGCCGCCGACGATCGCGGTGGTCACCGGGACCTCCGCCTGAACGATCAGCTCGGTGCCCTGGCGCGTGAAGCGCTCCTCCGCCTCGACCCTGACCTCGATGTAGAGGTCGCCCTGCCGCCCGCCGGTGTCACCGGCGTGCCCAGCACCGGAGATTCGAATCCGCTGGCCGTCGTCGATCCCGGCCGGGATGTCGACCTCCCAGGTCCGCATCTCGCTGACCCGCCCCGCGCCGCCGCAGCGCTCGCAGGGGGTCTCCGGGATCCGTCCGTCGCCGCCGCACCGGTCGCACTGCATCGCGCGCACCACCTGGCCGAAGACGCTGCGGCTCACCTGCTGGAGCTGCCCGGTGCCCCCGCACTTCGGGCACGTCTCGATCGGCGTGCCGGGCTCGGCGCCGTTGCCGCGGCAGCGCTCGCAAACGCCGACGGCCTCGAATGAGACCTCCCGCTGCTGATCCGAGAGCACGTCCTCGAGGGGGATCTCGACGACCGCCCCCACATCCGCACCGTGGCTCGGCCCCTGGCCGAAGCCACCGAAGAAGGGGTCGCCGCCCCCGAAGATCGCGTCGAAGATTCCCTGGAGGCTGCCGAAGGACACGCCCGGCTCGAAGCCCTCGAACTGGAGCCCCTTGTGACCGAACTGATCGTAGGTCGCCCGCCGCTCGGGATCCGAGAGCACCTCGTAGGCCTCGGCGGCCTCCTTGAACTTCTCCTCGGCCTCGGGATCGTGGGCGTTGACGTCCGGGTGCAGCTCACGGGCGAGCCCGCGGAACGCCTTCTTGATCTCGCTTTCGGAGGCGCTGCGGCCGATGCCCAGCACCTCGTAGTAGTCGCGCTTGGTCGTTGCCATCGGGCGCGGCTACTCGTCGTAGACCGTCTCGAAGAAGCGGGAGAGCTCGCCGGCCGCGCCTCGCACGCTCGCGATCGCCGTCGCGTAGTCCATCCGCAGCGGCCCGATGATCCCGACCGAGCCGAGGTTGCGGTAGCCGAGCCCGTAGTTGGCCCCCACCACGCTCACCGAGCGCAGCTCCGGCGCGGGGTTCTCGCCGCCGATCCAGACGAACACGGAGCGCTGGTCGATCGCCGTCCGCAGCGCCCGCAGGACGTTGACCCGGTGCTCCAGGGTCCGCATCAGGTCGTCGGCGTGCGGCAGGTCGGCGAGGTGCTCCTCTGAGAGAAGGCGCGCCGTGCCGTCGACGTAGAGGGTGTCCTCGGCCGACTCATCCAGATCGGTGAAGGCGCTCGAGATCTCCGCCAGGAAGCCCCTCTCCTGATCGCCGAGCTCGCCGTCCCGGAGACGGTCGGCGGCCATCCTCGCACCGAGCCCGAGCCCGGCGAGGCGCTCATTCAGGTAGCTGGCCGCCCACTCGACCAGCCCGGGGTCCACCTCCCGCTCGAAGGTGAAGGCCCGCTTGGTCACCCCGCCGTTCGAGGCGATCACGACGACCATCACGACCCGTGGCTGCAGCCGGAGCACCTCGATCCGGTGGATCGTCGCCGTGTGAAGCGGAGGGGCGGTGACCAGCGCCACCAGGTCGGTGATCTGGGAGAGAGCGGTGGTCGTCTCCCGGATCGCGACGTCGACCTCGCGGCGCATGCGGGAGAGGCCGAGGTCATCCGACGTCGGCCGCGGCAGCCTCTCCTGGCGAGCGAGAAGCCGCTCGACGTAGAAGCGATAGCCGCTGTCGGTCGGGACCCTTCCGGCCGAGGTATGAGGGTGAGTGAGAAAGCCCTCGTCCTCCAGGGTGGCGAGCTCGGCCCGAACGGTGGAGGAGCTCCAGTCGACGTCGGAGCGGTTGGCGAGGGCGCGCGAACCGACCGGCCGCCCGTCGGCGACGTAGCGATCGACCACCAGCCTCAGGATCTTGCTTTGGCGTTCGCTGAGCATGGCGTTAAGGATAGGAATGCTCACGGGTGGGGGAATATCCCGAGATGAGGTGGACTCTGCCGGCGATCAAGCGTCGGCCGCGGCGGGCGGTCGCGGCGCTGATCGGCGCCTCCCTCTCCCTTGCGCTGCTCGCGCCGGCCGCATCCGCGGCGGACGCGCAGATCCTGTTCGTACACGGCTACGGCCCCGCCGCCAGGGGCAAGGACTGCAACGGGAGCACCTGGAGGAACGCGCTCCGCTACTACCAGCGGGCCGGTGGGCGCGAGCGCTCGTCGATGACCACGATCGGCTACTACGCGGGCGACTCAGCGGCGGACTGCGACGTCATCGTCGGAGACGGAGCGGCCACGAACGCAAGGCCGATCCAGGACATCGCACGCGACCTGGCCAACTACATCTACCGCACGTACACCAGCCAGGGCAGGCCGGTCGACATCATCGCCCACTCGATGGGCGGGCTGGTCACGCGAGTCGCCCTGCTCGGCTCGGCTCAGGGCTGGGAGGGCTTTCCCTCGAAGCTGAACGTGACCAACGTCGTGACCCTCAGCACCCCCCACCAAGGGGTGGCGCATCCATCCGCGAACGACGACCGCCAGTGGAACCAGATGGCTCCGCGGTCGGGGTTCATGAGGCGACTGCATCGGTCGGACAGCGGCCTGGGCGACGCTTGGGCGAGCGGCACCGACTGGACCCTCATCGGGTCGAAGGAGGACAAGACCGTCTCCTACAACTCGGGGATCGACAAGGGCAACTTCGCCGACCAGAAGTTCGGCTACCAGCGCGACCCCCGAGACGCCGGAAATGTGAGCCACACCGGAATCCGGACGCTGTACCGGAAGAACCGCTACGACCTGCGTTACTGGCACGCCTCCGGCAACCACCCGCCCCACAACACGAGGAAGGGCTGGTCGCCCCTGAAGGCCGCCTTCCAGGCGGCCACGAGGATCGGTGACGGTCTGCCGAGGTAGTGGGCGCTAGTCCAGGCTGAGCTCTGCCTCGGCGTTCCTGATCACCTGGTTGTCACCCTGCGCGGCGGCCGTGTCGACCACGACCCGGCGCCCGTCTGCCTCCTTGACCGTCCCGCTCACCACCAGCTCCTGCTCGGGGAAGCCCATCCCCCGGAACTGGACAGAGAGCCGCTTCAGGGCACGGGGATCGCCGCCGGCGAGGGCCGCGTTGCCACGGGCGACCTGGGCCATCATCCAGAGGCCGTGAAGGATGTTCCCGGGGAGCCCGACCGCCTTCGCGAACTCGGGGTCGATGTGGATCGGGTTGAAGTCCCCCGAGGCGCCGGCGTATCGATGGGGCAGGTACTTGTCCGGCGTCACCCGCAGCTCAGGGATCGCATCGCCCTGATTCAGGTCCGGCATCAGACGCCCCTCACGATGTTGGTCCATGTCCCCTTCACCGTCTGCCGGCCCTCCTGGTTCGTCGAGATGGTCTCGAAGACGTAGAAGCCCATGCCGTTCCTCTCGTAGATCTCGTTGCAGGTGGCGGTCGTCGAGATCACGTCGCCGTCGCAGACGGGCTCGCCCCACTCGAACTCCTGGGATCCGTGCAGCATGGTCGCCAGGTTGATCCCGATCTCGGGGTCCAGGATCGCCGGCCCCATCGCCCGGGCGCTGTAGACGACGCAGAACATCGGGGGAGCGACCAGGTCGCGAAACCCCGCCTCCGTGGCAGCCTCATGATCGTGGTGAACCGGATTCTCGGCGCCGATCGCGCTCGCGAACTCACGGACCTTCTCGGCCCCGACCTCATAGGTCGCCGGCTCCCACTGCTTTCCGACACCTTCCGTCTTCACTGCCATCGGCCGCGCGATTCTAGGTGCGGGGCCGATCCCGGCGCGTTCCCGGCCCGTGGTTAGGCTAGGTGGCGAGGGTAGGTATCAAACGTGTCTCCGTTCCTCACCACCAGGGATCCAGAGGGCGGCATGCGCTTCCGCCCGTTCGCGATTCCGCTGATCATCGCGGCGATCATCGTGCCGATCGTCGCGGCGATGTCGCTCGCGGGCAGCTTCGGGGCGGGGCTCGGCATGGCGGTCGGTGCGATCGCTGCGACGTCCGTGCTCGTCTTCGCTGCCCGCTCCAAGCCGCAACCGACGCTGGAGGTCGCCGCGTCTGGTGAGGACGGATACCGCGTCCTGGTGCTCGCCGTCACCGAGGCGACTCCCGCGGCCGCGCAGCGGATCGTCGACATCACCGGATCGCCGTCAGACGTGCGGCTGCTGGTCCCCGTCCCGAGCCATCGGCTGGATCGCTGGCTGTCGGCCGAGGACGATGCTCGTCATGAGGCCGAGGCGCAGCTGGCGCGCTCGGCCGGGGTCCTGGTTGCGGCCGGGCTGCCCGTGAGCGGATCGGTCGGCGACCACGATCCCGCCCAGGCGCTCGAGGACGAGCTGCGCGGCTATCCAGCCGACGAGGTGGTGCTGCTGAGCTCAGGCGGCAGCGATCCGCTCGCCAAGGTGGAGACGCGACTGAGCCTGCCGCTCCGCCGCGTCAGCGCCTAGAGCGCCTCCCGCCTCTCAGCCATCTCGACGGCCTCTTGCGGCGTCGGCAGCATCGCGAGGTAGCTGCACCGGCCGTCCTCGTTCACGTCGAAGAGGAAGGCGAGCTCCATGCTGACCTCGATCCCGCCGCGACCGCGGCCCTCCTGGTGAACGCTGGTGACGACGTGCCGCTCCCCGACGGGCGTGTTGTCGGTGACCTCCGCGCTCACCTCCTCCCAGGCGTCGGTCCAGGCCCTGATCCAGGTGACGAAGCCGTCGTGGCCGCTGTACTGGCCGGCGTTCACCATCTCGGCGGAGGCGTAGACCTCGACGTCCTCGGAGAGCGCGGCCAGCATCGCATTCATGTCGCCGGCGTTGAAGGCGTCCATGCCGGCCTGAGCCATGGCGATCCGGCTCTCGTTACTTGCCACTGCCGTCCATCTCGAGAACGGCCAGGAACGCCTCCTGCGGCACCTCGACCGCGCCGACCTGCTTCATCCGCTTCTTGCCCTTCTTCTGCTTCTCGAGCAGCTTGCGCTTGCGCGTCACGTCGCCGCCGTAGAGCTTCGCGGTGACGTCCTTGCGGAGCGCCTTGACGGTCTCGCGCGCGATCACGTTCGAGCCGATCGCCGCCTGCACCGGGACGTCGAAGAGCTGGCGTGGGATCGTCTCGCGGAGGCGCTCGACCAGTGCCCGACCCCGCTCGTGGGAGGAGTCGCGGTGGGTGATCAGCGAGAGCGCGTCGACGCGGTCGCCCGCGAGCAGCACGTCCAGCTTGACCAGGTCGGAGGGGCGGTTGCCGGTCGGCTCGTAGTCCAGGGAGGCGTAGCCGCGGCTCCTCGACTTGAGCTGGTCAAAGAAATCGAGCACGATCTCCGCAAGCGGCAGGTCGTACCGGATCTGGACCCGCTCGGGAGAGAGGTAGTGCAGGTCGACGTGGGTGCCGCGGCGCTTCTGGCAGAGCTCCATCACGGCGCCGACGTACTCGTTGGGCGTGATGATCGTGGCGCGAATGAAGGGCTCGAGGATCTCCTCGATCACCGACGGGTCGGGCATCTCGGTCGGCGAGTGGACCTCAACCAGCTCGCCGCCGCGGACCTCGACCTCGTAGCGGACGTTCGGCGTCGTCGCCAGCAGCTCCAGGTCGTACTCGCGCTCGAGCCGCTCGCGGACGATGTCCATGTGGAGCAGGCCGAGGAAGCCGCAGCGGAAGCCGAAGCCGAGGGCCTCCGAGGTCTCGGGCTCGTAGGAGAGGGCGGCGTCGTTGAGGGCGAGGCGGTCGAGGGCGTCGCGGAGGTCCTCGTAGCGGTCGGTGTCGATCGGGAAGAGGCCGCAGAAGACCATCGGGCGGACCTCGCGATAGCCGGGCAGGGCCTCGGCCGCGGACCGCTCCCGGCTGGTCAGGGTGTCGCCGACGCGCAGCTTGGTGACGTCCTTGATCCCGGTGATCACGTAGCCGACCTCGCCCGCGGACATCCCCTGGGTCGGAGTCACCTTGGGCGCGAAGAAGCCGATGTCGTCGATCTCGGCCAGCGTCCCCGCCTGCATCGCGGCGATCGGCTCACGCTTCGAGAAGGAGCCGTCGACCATCCGGACGTAAGCGACCACGCCGCGGTACTGGTCGAACTCGGAGTCGAAGATCAGCGCGCGCGGCGGCTGCTCCGGCTCGCCCTCCGGCGGCGGGATGCGCTGGACGATCGCCTCGAGGACGTCCGGCACACCCTCGCCCGTCTTGGCGGAGATCCGCAGGGCCTCATCGGGATCGCCGCCGAGCAGGTCGGCCACCTGGGCGGCGACGCCGTCCGGATCGGCTCCCGGCAGGTCCACCTTGTTGAGGATCGGGATCAGCTCGAGGCCGGCGTCGACCGCCGCATAGGCGTTGGCGACGGTCTGGGCCTCGACGCCCTGCGCCGCGTCGACGACCAGCAGGGCCCCCTCGCACGCGGCGAGGCTGCGCGAGACCTCGTACGAGAAGTCGACGTGCCCGGGCGTGTCGATCAGATGGAGGTTGTAGGTCTGCCCGTCCCGCGCCGTATAGGTGACGCGCACGGCCTGCGCCTTGATCGTGATCCCGCGCTCGCGCTCGAGCTCCATCGAGTCGAGCACCTGGGGCACGTGGGTGCGCGCGTCAACGGCCCCGGTGAGCTCGAGGATGCGGTCGGCCAGCGTCGACTTGCCGTGGTCGATGTGGGCGATGATCGAGAAGTTGCGGATCCTGTCCATCTGCGGACAGCAAGGGTAGGGCGAGGGTTGGCGGCGGGTCGGCGAAAGCTAGAGTCAGGTCGCGTGGAATGGGGTGAGGGCCGCTATGAGGCGATCGCGCTGCAGTTGCTCCCGGCGGCCGAGGTCACGATCGACATCGCCGACCCCACCGGTGGCGAGACGGTCGTCGACGTCGGCTGTGGGACGGGCAACGCGGCGATCCTCGCGGCGGAGCGCGGGGCCAGCGTGATCGGGGTCGATCCCGCTGAGCGGCTGCTGCGGGTGGCGGCGGCCACGGCGGACGAACGCGATCTCGACGCCGAGTTCGTCTTCGGCGAGACGGAATCGATGCCCGTCTCCGACGCCGAGGCCGACGTCGTCGTCTCGGTCTTCGGAGCGATCTTCGCCACGGACCCGGCCGCCGCAGCCGCCGAGGTCGCGCGGGTCACCAAGCCGAGTGGCCGAGTCGTGCTCACGGCGTGGTTTCCGGGCGGTGCGATCTCCGACGCGGTGCGCCATGTGCGGGAGGTGATGGCGGAGATCCTCGACCAGCCGCCGGGCGATCCTCCGTTCCCATGGCACGAGCGGGAGTCGCTGGCTCGCCTGTTCGACCCGTACGGCTTCACCGTGTCGATCACGCAGCACAGCCTCCCCTTCCATGCTTCCTCGGTGGACGAGTTCATGCGCATCGAGGGCGAGAACCACCCGATGGCGATCAAGGCCCGTCCGGTCCTCGAGGGCGCGGGACGAGCGGACGAGGTCCGCGATCGCATGCGCCGGATCTACGAGGAGGGCAACGAGGATCCGCGCGCGTTCAGGATCTCGAGCCCCTACGTCGTGGCCGAGATGGAGCGCAGTCCGTAGCGGGCGACGATGCGGTCGTAGTTGAGCCGCATGAGCTCGATCACGTCGCGGACGTCCTCTTCGGTGTCGATCCGGCGGGCGGCCATCGCGTCCTTGCCGGGAAAGACCGGATGGTCGACGACGCGACCCTGCTCGCGCAGGGAGGCGCCGATCTCCCTGCCGAAGCTGAAGTGGGCGGCGCGATCGCCGTGAAGATGCCCGACCTCGTGGCCGTTGACCCGGAATCCCCATTCGCCGCGCTTGCCGTAGCCCGCCTCGAGGACCTCCCAGGAGGTGACCTCCTCGGTGATGCGCTCGCTGGGTGATCTCGCCTCGCTCATGGGGCCTCCTCGGTAGGTGAACCCACAAACTACAAGCTCAAGTGAGCTTGAAGTCAAGGCCGATCCGTGCTTTCCTCTCTCGGATCGAGGACCTGCTCACGATCGGCGAGGTGTCCAAGCGCAGCGGGGTCGCCGCCTCGGCCCTCCGCTTCTACGAGGACCGGGGCCTGATCGGCTCCGAGCGGGCGGGGTCTGGCCACCGCCGCTACCGGCGGGCAGTGCTCCGGCGGATCGCGTTCATCGTCTTCGCCCAGCGGATCGGGCTGACGCTCGGAGAGATCAAGGCCGAGCTCGACAAGCTGCCCGGCGACCACGCCCCGGACCGCGGGGACTGGTCGCGCCTGTCGGCGAGCTGGACCTCCAGGATCGACGAGCGGATCGCGGAGCTCGAGCGCCTGCGCGCGGGGCTCACCGAGTGCATCGGCTGCGGCTGCCTCTCGCTCGGCCGCTGCCAGCTCGCCAACCCGGGCGACCGGGCCGGCCGCTCCGGGCCGGGGCCGCGCTACTGGGTCGGCGATCCGCGGCCGGCGTAACGGCGAACGTCCCACAGCTTGCGCCCAGCGAGAGGTCCGGGACGTTCGGCCTAGATGCGCCGCAGCAGGCGCATGATCTGGTTTGCCTCCGGAATCCGCAGGGCCAGCGCCGCGCCGATGTAGGTCGCGAACCCGGCGGCAAGCGCCAGGCCGAGCGAGATGATCTGGGCGATCAGGTCACGGCCGAGCGCCTGGTCGAGGCCGTACCAGACCAGGTAGCTCACCCCCGCGAGCAGCGCCGCGGCCACGATCACCTTCCCCGCCATCTCGAAGAGGCGCGTCAGGTCCAGCCCGTGAAGCTGTCTTCGCAGGATCACGACCTCCGCGATCACGCTGGAGATCGTGGCGATGACCGTCGCCGCCACCACCCCGCCCACCCCGAAGGGCGAGTAGAAGGCGAACGAGAAGATCACGTCCACCACCAGGTTCGAGCCGGCGACGGCGGTTGGCACCCAGGGCCGCTGCAGGCTGAAGAAGGTCCGGGTCAGCAGCAGGTAGAGGCCGTTGAACGGGAGGGAGAAGGCGAACCAGAAGAGCGCCTGGGCGACCACGTGCGTCTGCGCCGCATCGAACTCGCCCCGCTGGTAGACGAGCCGCGTCATCGGCACCGAGAGCACCAGGATCGCCGCGGCCGCCGGGATCAGCAGCAGCAGGATCTGCCGCATCCCGTTGGACATCGTGTGCCGCAGGTTGCCCCACTCCTGCCGTGCGGCGAAGCGCGCCAGCGTCGGGAAGGCCACGGTCGCCACGGCGACCGAGAAGATCCCCTGGGGGAGCATGTAGATGCGGAACGCCTTGTCGATCGCGGCCGGCGCCTCGTCCGAGACGAGCGTGCCGACGATGCTGTTGAGGAGCAGGTCGAAGTTGATCAGGCCGAGGCTGAGCGTCACCGGCAGCATCAGCAGCAGGACGCGCTTCACGTCCGGCAGGCGCCAGTTGATGTCGCGCCTGAAGCGGAACGGCGTATTGCGCAGGTCCCAGGCCGGGATCGCGAGCTGGACGACCGTGCCCACGAGCACGCCGATCGCGTAGGCGTAGATCCGGTCGTTCCCACTGAAGGCCGGCTCCAGCAGGACGAGCACCAGGATGATCACGACGTTCCAGAAGAAAGGCGAGATCGCGAATGCGGCGAAGCGGTCGTAGCTGTTCAGGACCCCGACGACCATCCCCGTCGCCCCGAGCAGGATCAGGATCGGGAAGAGGATCTGCGACAGGGTGACCGTTAGGTCGAGGATCTCCCCGCTGAAGCCGGGCGCGAAGATCGGCACGATCAGCGGCGCGGCGAGCACGAAGATCGCGGTGATCGCCCCGAGAACGAGCGTCACCATGTAGATCAGGGTGGATGCGAGGCGGAAGGCCTCCCGCTTGTTGCCCTTCTCCAGCTCCTCGGTGAACACCGGGACGAAGGCGGCCTGGATCGCGGCATCGGCGAACAGCGACCGGACCAGGTTCGGCACCTGGAAGGCGATCGTGAAAGCGGACATCGGCCCCCTGATGCCGAAGTAGCTGGCGGCCACGATCTCGCGCACCAATCCGGCCACGCGGGAGAAGGCGGTTGCGATGGAGAAGAACGCCGTCGAGCGCCCGAGGCGCCCCTCCCGCTCATCGAACTCCGGCGGGACGAACGGTGTGGTCGGGGTCGGCGCCGGAATCGCCATGAAGGTCTGGGTGTCCATGGAGACCGCCTCGTGGCGCCGCTCGATCTCCTCCGACTCCCGCTCGACGGCGGGGAAGTCCTGCGTCGAGGGATCGAAGGGCTGAGGCCGATCGGTCATTGCTCTATTCTCTTCGCCGCCCCCGACGGGGGTCTTTTCATGGCCAACATCGCCTCACAGAAGAAGCGGAATGCGCGCACGGAGCGGGAGCGGCTCGAGAACCTGCGCTTTCGCAGCTCGGTGAAGACGTACTTCCGGCGCCTCGAGACCGCCGTCCAGTCGGGCGATGCGAGCGTTGTGGCTGCCGAGCACAGGGCGCTCGTCTCGCGAATCGACAAGGCCGTCCAGAAGGGCGCCCTGCACCGCAACACCGGGGCGCGCAAGAAGTCCCGTGCGGCGAGCATCGTCGGCGCCGCTTCCCAGAGCCAGAGCTGAGGGCCTGTCCCGCCAGGGATCGCACCCCTGGATGCGGCCCAGGACCGGCGCTGGCTCGCCACCCGCCTCCTCACCGGTAGGCACCGCTACCAGCTCGTCGGCGGTCGGCGCCCAGCTTGGCCCTGAACCGCCCCAGTGGCACGTCCCTGGCGCGACCGGCCCTAACGCAGTGCCCAGGCCAGAGGCTCGGTCTCCTCGGCCTCCAGCCCGATGGACCTGCGCAAGGTGAGCGTGAGCGCGACGCGCTCGTCGTAGTCGGAGCCGCCTCGCGACCAGAGCTCGAGATCGGCCAGGGCGCGGATCGAGGCGTCGAGGTCCTCGGGCGAGCGCCCCTTGACCTTCGAGACGAGCATCTTGGCCGCGTACGGGTGCATCGAGAGGCCCTTGGCGACCTCGTTCGCCGGCCGGCCCGCCTCCAGGTCGCTCGCCGCCTTGAGCGCCTGGCGCAGGCGAGGGGCCAGCGAATAGACGATCCGCGGGAGGGCCTCGCCCTGCGAGACCAGGCGCTCGGCGACGCGCATCGTCTCGGCCTCATCCCCGGCGACGATGGCGTCGGCGAGGCTCCAGATCGCCTCCTCGGAGGTGTCGGAGATCATCGCGTGAAGGTCCTCGACGTCCACCCCGCCGCCTTCGCCCGCCCAGAGCGCGAGGCGCTCGAGCTCGGTGCGCAGGCGCATCGGCCTGGGGCCGAGCCGCTCCACGAGCAGGCGCGCGGCGGCCGGCTCGAGCTCGAATCCGAGCTCGCGCGCGTCCGCGACCAGCTGCTTCGGCAACTGTCGGGCGCGCGGGACCTCGTAGGTGAGCAGCTCTCCCCCGGTCCTCTCGACGGCCTTAGCGACGCCGGCGGGGGCCTTGCCGTGCGCGACCAGGGCGATCGTCGTCTCGGGAGGGATCTCGCCCAGCGCTGCAACGGCCCGCTCGGCGTCCGCCTTCCCCCACCCATCGATCCCGTCGATCAGCAGGTAGCGGCGCGAGGCGATCAGCGAGATCGTGGCGAGGGAGGCGAGCACGGCATCGACGTCGGGCGAGCGGCGTCCCTCGCCCGCCTCGAAGACCTCGAGCGCGCCGGGGCCGCCCTCCCGCTCGGCGCGCTCGCGCAGCCGGCCGCGCGCCCGGGCGATCTTCGCCTCATCGTCGCCGGCGATCAGGTAGGCGGGCTTCATCTCAGGCACGGTGGCCGAGTCTAAGCGGAGGCCTAGATGCCGAGGAGGTTGCTGTCGGCCACCCGGCAGGTCTGCTTGCGCTTCCTGGCGCGGGTCCTCTGCTTCGCCGCCTGGGCCTGGTAGGCGCCGGCGAAGGCGGTGTGGGTGAGATCGATCCGGTAGCGGCCCTTGCCGTCCGTGCGCTGGACCGAGAGGAGAGCCGTGGTGCCGCTGCTCGGATCCGTGTAGAAGACGGTCACCAGCCGGCTCTTGACGCAGGCGTCGAGGCTGGACCTCACGCGCCCGGTGAACCGGGTCGGCGTCGACTGGGTCAGCGTGACCTTCGAGCCCCAGACGTGCGGCCTCTTCCGCTGCTTCTTCTTCCCGCCCGCGAGCGCTCCGCCGGGCCCGACCGCGAGCGCGGCCACGATCAGCACCACTCCTGCCCGTCGGAGCGCCATTGATCAAGGCTAGCCCGCCCCCGCTCTCGCTGTCCAACGTGAACCGCCTGCATCGATGTCGACCTCGCCGTCGGTGTCCGTGCGCATCGTCGGCACGTCGTGTTCGCGCAGCGCCTTCAGCGTGGGCGCTGTCGGATGGCCGAACGGATTCCCGTCGCCGACGGAGATCACGGCCAGCTTCGGAACTGAGCGCTCGAGCAGCCCATCGAGCCCGGCGTCCTCGGAGCCGTGGTGCGCCACCTTGAGCACGTCGACCGGGCCCGGGTCGATCGGCACCGACTCGGCCTCGGCGTCACCCGTCAGCAGCATCGAGAAGTGACGCCAGCGGGCCATCAGGACCACGCAGAGCAGGTTCGGGTCCTCGCTCGTCTCGCCCAGCAGCTCGCGGGGCGGCCAGAGCGCGGTGAGCTGCAGTCCGCCTGAATCGAGCTCCCCGCCCTCCGCGAGCCGATACGGCTCCGCTCCGGCGGCCAGCGCAGCGGCGCGCAGGCGCGGGTCGTCGCGGCCGTAGACCAGTCGGTCCACTCGAACCGAGTCGAGCACCTCCCCGAGGTCGCCGGCGTGGTCGGACTGGTCGTGCGTGATCACGACTGCCGCCAGCCGGTCGATACCGAGCTCCCGCAGCCGGTGCTCCACGCCATCGGCGGGCGGTCCGGCGTCGACGAGCACGGGCTTCGCGTCCGGCGGCTGCAACAGGATCGAGTCCCCCTGGCCGACGTCGAGGACGCGCACGATCAGGTCGGCCTCGGCCCTCGCCGGCGCCGGGTGGTCGCCGAAGGGCCAGAGCAAAACCGCTCCGACCGCAAGCCCCGCCGCAGCGACCAGACGTGCCGATGGCCGCCCCGATCGCCGAACCGGCCCGACGCGGTCGATCCACCGAAGCAGCACCTCCATGCCACCGATCAGCCCGGCGTACGCCCCGGCCACGGACCAGATCGAGCCGAGATGGACGGTCAGCGATGCCCAGCCGGGCGCGGCGAGCCAGTGCGCGATCTGCGCGATGTAGGCCAGGCAGAGTGAGTCGAGCCAGTTGAGAGGGTCCACGGGGACGAACGGCGCTTGGCCGAGGATCCCGCTCAGCATCCCGAGCCACATCGCAGGAGCGACCGCCGGGGCGGCGAGGACATTCGCTGGAAGCGCCGCCGGGGAGAGCTGATCGAACGCCGAGGCCATCAGCGGGGCGGTCGCGACCGTCGCGGAGACCGTCACGGCGACGGCCTCGGCGAGCGCGTGCCTTGCCGAGCGGCGCTCGGCGCTTCCGGCCATCGCCCTGGCAAGCCGCCTGGCCCAGAGCATGATCCCGATCACCGCGGCGAAGCTGAGCTGCCAGCCGACGTCGCCCTCCGCTCGCGGATTCAGCGCGAGGGTCACCCCGGCTGCCAGCAGGACCGCGTACCAGCGCGAGCGGGGCCGGTCCGCCAGCGCCGCGACGAGCCCGGCCGCTCCCATCACCCCGGCACGCTGAATCGACGGACCGGCTCCGGTCACCGGGACGTAGAGCGCGATCAGGCCGAGCGTTCCGAGCAACCGCGCACGCAGCGGCAGACCGAGGAGCGCCAGCAGCGGCCAGGCGAGAACGCCGAGCAGGATCACGTTCTCCCCGCTGACCGCCAGGAGGTGGGCGAGGTTCGATCGCTGAAAGTCGTCCCGGGTCCGAGCGTCGATCCGGTCGTCCTCCCCGAGGACGAAGCCGCGCGCCAGGGCCGCCTCCCGCTCGGGCATGCCCCGGCCGATCGCCGTCTCCGCCCTCAGCCGGACCTCGTCGACCCAGCCTGTCACCCCCCCGCGCCTGCCCGGGGCTCGATCGATTCGATCGACCCTGAGGGCCATCGCGATTCCCAGACGCCGCAGGTACGACCGCCGCCACGGCTCCGGCTCCTGCAGGACCCCCTCCACATGGACCTCAGAGCCCACTGGCAGCTCCCCGGCCGGCTCCGGTGCGGTGACCAGCACGCGTCCCGCGGGCGAGTCCACCCGCACCTCGACCTCGCCGTTCGATCGCCGCGGCACTCCGGCGACGTAGCCATCGAGCGAGGCGCGCAGGCCGGGCCTCGCGTGAAGCGCCGCCGAGTCGAGCGCGTGGATCCGCGCTCCACCCACCAGGAGGCCACCGAGCCCCGCAACCAGGGCGATCACCGAGAGCCAGGCCAGCGACCGCCCCTCGGGAGCGTCCCCGCCGGGCCGCAGCGCGGCGAGCGTGATGATGGCCAGGGGGGCGATGCCGGCCGCGCGGAGGGCCGGATCTGGCGCCGCGAGGGGCCCCAGCGCCAGGCCGGCTGTGGCTCCGGCAAGGGCCGCGAAGCGCCATTCACGGGCCCACGCGCGCGCTCCGAGGGCGTGTTTCACCCAGTGGGCACGTGGTAGGCGGGACCTAACGCAAGCTTCGATCGAATGGAGGAGCGATGAGCTCGAACCGCGCAGTGCCGGAACGCGGGGCGAACCAACGCCCCAAGGAAGAGACCGAGGCCGAAGTGCAGCTCGAGACCAGACGGGCCGAGATGTACGCGGCGCAGGGCCACGCGGGCAGCGTTCCGCGAGGCAACCAGCAGCCGGAGCGAGAGATTCTGGGCTCGCATCGCATCGAGTGGGAGCGGGTGCTCGGGCACTGATTCAGGGCCGGATCAGGGCTGCAGGGCGGATCTGAGCGTCTGCATGGTGGCCGGCCCGATCCCGTCCACCTCGTCAAGCTGATCGATGGAGGAGAGCCCGCCGTGCTGGTCTCGGTACTCGATGATCTTCTGCGCGGTGACGGGCCCGATGCCCTCCACCTGATCGAGCTGCTCGACGGTGGCGCTGCCGAGGCTGATCGGGCCCGCCTGTGCCGCTCCCACCGACGCGGCGCTGGAGGTGCCTGCTCCCGGGACCATGACCTGCTGGCCGTCACTAAGGCGCGCCGCGAGGTTGATCGCGTCCCGGTTGGCGCGGCCGGCAAAACCGCCGGCGCGCCTCACCGCATCGGTGACTCGCGAGCCCGCCGGCAGCCGATAGACACCCGGGCGGGTCACCGCGCCGGCGACGTGCACGACCACGTCGCGAGTCCCCTCGGCCTCGTGATTCGAGTCCGCGGCGAAGCTGAGCCCGGCGCCGGCGCTCGATCCGGTGCCGCTCGAGCGGATCCACCGGGCGCCGATCACGACGACGGCGACGGCGATCACCGCGTAGACGAGCAGCTGGGAGCGGCTCAGCTCGGGCATGCGCCGAAGATCGGTGGCAGCCGCTCACGCGAGCCACGCTCTTCGTGACGGATCAGAGACCTGGTTGGATGGGATCAGCCGACCCGGAAGCCGGTGAGGCCCTCCGGCTCCTCCTCCGTGACCTCCGCCGAGGTGACCTCGGCGCGGCTGGGACCGTGCCGGCAGAACTCGACCAGCTGACGGACAGCTGCCGGCTCGCCCTCGAAGACGGCTTCGACGGCCCCGTCGGACCGGTTCCGGGCCCAGCCGGAGACGCCGGCCGCTTCCGCGCGGCGACGGAGGGTGTCGCGGAAGAAAACGCCCTGGACCCGACCTCTGACGACGACCCGCCTGCGGGTCATGGCGACTCTCGAGCTACTCCTCGTCGTCGTACTCGTACTCGGAGGCGACGCCGACGCCGGAGCGCCCGAAGACCTCCGACGAGGTGACCGGCGGGGACTGCACCGACACGCAGCAGAGGTCGGCGGAGCCGGAGTTCGCGATCGAGTGGTCGGTGGCCGGCGGGACCAGGACCAGGTCCCCCTGCGCGACCTCCTGGGTATCGCCGGCCACCGTCATCGTGCCGCTGCCGTCGACCACGATGTAGACCTGCTCGGCCTCCTCGTGCGAGTGGAGCTCCTGGTCGATCCCCTGAGGCACCTCGAGCCAGGTGACCGACATGTTCCGCGAGCCCAGCTCTCCCGCATCCATGAGGATGCGATTGCGAAGCCTGTGCCACTCCTCCGTCGGAGCCTCCGCGAGCCGCCTGACCAGCACGGGCCTGTTTCTAGCAGACCGGGGACCCCTCCCGCTGGCGGATCGGTTGCTAGCGGACGACCAGGTTGACGAGCCGTCCCGGGACGACGACCTCCTTGACGATCGCCTTGCCGTCGAGGTGGCGCTGGACGTTGTCGCTCCCCTTGGCCAGCTCGACCAGCTCCTCCTCAGCCGTGTCGGAGGCGACCTCGATCCGGTCCCGCAGTTTGCCGTTCACCTGCACGACCAGCATGTAGGTGTCGCGCTCGAGCAGTGCGGGGTCGGCCTCCGGCCAGGGCTGCTCCCAGACCCGCTTCCCCTCGAGCAACTCGTAGACCTCGGAGCCGAGGTGAGGCGCGAAGGGGAAGAGCAGCGAGGCCGCCGTGGACGTGGCGAGGCGGACCGTCGCGGCGCCCACCGGATCGCCGTAGAGGCCGTCCTTGAGCCGGTAGATCTCGTTGACCAGCTCCATCACGGCCGAGATCGCCGTGTTGAACTGGAAGCGCGGGTCGATGTCGCGGCTCACCTTGTCGATCGCCCAGTTGGACTTCGCGAGAAGCTCGCGAGCCGGGCCCGTCGCGCCGTCGGTTGAACCGCCGGCGTCCGTTCGAGCCGCGGCCTCGCCACCGAGCCGCCACAGCCGGGCCAGGAAGCGGAAGATCCCCTCCACCCCCTCGTCGGTCCAGTCCCCGCCCTTGATCGGCGGCGCCATGAAGCAGATGTAGGTCCGCAGCGAGTCGGCGCCGTACTTGTCGGTGTACTCGGCCGGGCTGACGGTGTTACCGCGGGACTTGGACATCTTCGCCCCGTCGCGGGTGATCATGCCCTGGGTGAAGAGATTGGCGAAGGGCTCGCGATCGGAGAGCAGGTCCATGTCGTGCAGCGCCTTCATGAAGAAGCGCGCGTACATCAGGTGGAGGATCGCGTGCTCCACCCCGCCGATGTACTGGTCGACGGGCATCCAGTAGTCGGCGACCTCTCGCGCCCAGGCCTGCTCGTCGTTGTTCGGGTCGAGGTAACGGAGGAAGTACCAGGAGGAGTCGACGAAGGTGTCCATCGTGTCCGTCTCGCGCCTGGCCTCTCCCCCGCACTTCGGGCACTCGGTGTTCACCCACTCCTCGGCGGCCGCCAGCGGGCTCTTGCCCTTGGGCGCATACTCCTCGACGTCCGGGAGGAGAACGGGCAGTTGGTCCTCGGGCACGGGAACCATCCCGCACTCATCGCAGTAGACGATCGGGATCGGGCAGCCCCAGTAGCGCTGACGGGAGACCAGCCAGTCGCGCAGGCGGAAGTTGACGGTTGGCTTGCCGCGACCATCCGATTCGAGCCAGGCGACGATCTCGTCATAGGCCTCGCGGTTGTTCTGGCCGTCGAAGCGGCCGGAGTTCACCATCGCGCCGTCGCCGGTGTAGGGCAACCCGTCCTCGTCCTGTGACTCCTCGGGGTCGGTGCCCTCGATAACGCGGCGGATCGGCAGGTCGAAGGTCGTCGCGAAGTCGTAGTCGCGCTCGTCATGCGCCGGCACGGCCATGACGGCGCCGGTGCCGTACTCCATGACTACGTAGTCGGCGACGAACATGGGGATGCGCTCGCCGTTCACGGGATTGGTCACCTCGCGGCCCAGGGGCACTCCCGTCTTCTGATGCTCCTCGCCGGCGCGCTCCTCCACGCTGGCGCGAGCGGACTCGTTGACGTAATCACGCACCGCTCGCTCGTGCTCGGTGCCCTCGGCCAGGCGCTCGACCAGCGGGTGCTCGGGGGCGAGGACGAAGAAGGTCGCGCCGAAGAGCGTGTCGGGGCGCGTGGTGAAAACCGGGAAGTCGAGGTCCAGGTCCTCGCAGCGGAAGACCACCTCGGCGCCCTCCGAGCGGCCGATCCAGTTGCGCTGCATCGTGATCACGCTCTCCGGCCAGGACTCGAGCAGGTCGAAGTCGTCCAGCAGCTCTTGCGCGTACTCCGTGATCCGGAAGAACCACTGCTCGAGCTGGCGCAGCTCGACGAGGGTGCCGCAGCGCTCGCAGTGGCCGTCGATCACCTGCTCGTTGGCGAGCACGGTCTGGTCCTTCGGGCACCAGTGGACCGGCGCCTCGTGACGGTGCGCGAGGCCGCGCTCGAACAGCTTCAGGAAGATCCACTGCGTCCAGCGGTAGTAGCGGGGCTCGTGCGTGCCGAACTCGCGGGTCCAGTCGATCGAGATGCCCCAGCGCATGAACTGCTCGCGGAAGGAGGCGATCGACTCCTCGGTCGCCTTGCGGGGGTGCTCGCCGGTCTGGATCGCGTTGTTCTCGGCCGGGAGGCCGAAGGCGTCGTAGCCCATCGGGTGGACGACGCTGAAGCCGCGGCGGCGCCGGAAGTGGGCGATCGCGTCGCCGACCGAGTACGTCTTCAGGTGGCCCACGTGCGGGTCGCCGGAGGGATAGGGCAGCATCTCGAGCACGTAGCTCTTCGGCTTCGATGCGTCGAACTCGGGGGATCCGGGGTTCGCAACCACCCAGGTGTTCTCGGCCTCCCAGACGAGCTGCCACTTGCGCTCGATCGCCTGGGGGTCGTAGCGGTCCGGTGTCTGATCCTCGTTCATCGCCGGGCCAGTTTACGAGCGGCGTATATTCGGCCCAACTTGAACGGCGGCCACAAAAATCGCCGCCGGATTAAAGGAGGATCGGATGTCGAGGTTGATCAGGCTGGACCGGACGGGGCACACCGAGCTCGCGAGTTGGACCGCCGGGGATCCGGCGTCCCATGAGGCGGCCGTCGAGGCCTTCCGGCGCGAGCTCGACGAGGGCATGCTGGCGAGCGCGACGCTGCCGGACGGCTCGGCCGAGGTGGTGCGGGAGCTGCCGCTCGACGCTGACCTGGTCGTGATGCGCAGGCCGATCGCCGGGGGCTAGATGGAAGCAATGCTCGCCGAAGCGGTGGCGATGCCGTGGCGGCGGCGCGCCAGCGAGCGGAGCCTCACCCGCGAGGGACGGATCTGGACGCTGTGGAGCGCCGGGGTGCTGATCACCTTCGGCCTGCCCGCCGCGGCGCTGGTCTGGATCGAGCCGCTGGCGGCCCCGGTCGCGGCGATCTTCCTCGGGCACGGGATCGCCGTGCTGCATCTGCAGGCTCGCCGGGGAGCGCGGGGTGTGAAGCCGATCGGGAGCGCCACAACCGAGGCCGACCGGACGGCGCTCGGGCTGCTCGGCGACCTGGTCGGGCACGACGCGCGGGCCCTGCTCGCGGACAGCGGCCTCGCGCTGCAGCGGGGAAGACTCGGAGCGTGGCTGGTCGGATCGGAGGGCGCGATCCTAGTGCGGCCCGGAGGGCGCCGGGTGCACTGCTTCTGCGTGCGGGTCGGGGAGGCGGGTGATCTGCCGCCCGGTGACCGGGTGGCGCACCTGTTGCTCGCGTTGCGCGAGGACGAGCACGGGTTCGCCACGGTCGCGAACCGGAACTTCTCGGGCGCGGCGTGGCGCCTGCGCCCGCAACTGCCGGCACGGGCGCGGCCCGCGCTGATGCGAGGGTGCGCCGCTGCGAAGCAAGGCGCAACCCGTCTTGTGGCGAAGCCGTGATGCTCTGCGCTTACGCCTCCTGGGCCTGGAGCTCCTGGATGCGGCCCTCGAGCTGCTCCATCACCGTCGGGTCGCGGAGCGTCGTGACGTCGCCGAGCTCGCGGCCCTCGGCGATGTCGCGGAGCAGCCGCCGCATGATCTTGCCTGACCGCGTCTTGGGCAGATCGCCGGCCCAGATGATGCGCTTCGGCCGCGCGATCTTGGAGATCCGCTTCGCGACGTGGTCGCGGATCTCGCCCTGGATCTCGTCGTTGCCCTCGAGATCGCCCTCGAGGGTGACGAAGGCGCAGATCGCCTGGCCCGTGTCCTCGTCGGTCTGGCCGATCACGGCGGCCTCCGCCACCTTCGGATGGGAGACGATCGCGGACTCCACCTCCGCCGTGGAGAGACGGTGCCCGGAGACATTGACCACGTCGTCGACACGGCCGAGGACCCAGAAGTAGCCGTCCTCGTCCTTGCGTGCGGCATCGCCGACGAAGTAGGTCGTCTCGTCCCACTTCGAGTAGTAGGTCTCCTTGAACCGGTCGTCCTCCTTGAAGAGGGTGCGGAGCATTCCCGGCCAGGGCCGCCTCAGCGCGAGGTAGCCCTGGTCGCCGTCGACCTCGTTGCCGTCGTCGTCAAGCACCGCGGCGTCCACGCCGGGCAGCGGCCTGGTGGCCGAGCCGGGCTTCGCGTCGACCTCGCCCGGCAGCGGGCTGATCATGATGTGCCCGGTCTCGGTCTGCCACCACGTGTCGACGATCGGGCAGCGCTCGCCGCCGATCACCTCGTAGTACCAGAGCCATGCCTTGGGGTTGATCGGCTCACCCACCGTCCCGAGCAGACGCAGCGACGAGAGGTCGTGCTTCGCCGGGTACTCCGCGCCCCACTTCATGCAGGCGCGGATCGCGGTCGGGGCCGTGTAGATGATGGTCGCCTTGTAGTGCTCGGCGATGTCCCACCAGACGTCCTTGTCCGGATAGTCCGGAGCGCCCTCGTACATGATGCTCGTGGCACCGTTCGCGAGGGGGCCGTAGAGGATGTAGGAGTGGCCGGTCACCCAGCCGACGTCGGCCGCGCACCAGTAGACGTCGGACTCCGGCTTCAGGTCGAAGACGTAGCGGTGCGTGAAGGCGACACCAACCATGTAGCCGCCGGTGGTGTGCAGCACGCCCTTCGGCTTGGCCGTGGAACCGGAGGTGTAGAGGACGTAGAGCGGGTGCTCGGCCTCGAGGGGCTCGGGCGGGCACTCGTCGTCGGCCTTCTCCATCTCCTCGCCGAACCAGACGTCGCGGCCGTCCTGCATGTCGCAGTCGGTCTCGGTCGCCTTGACGACGAAGATCGTCTCGATCGAGTCGACGCTTCCGATCTCCTTGTCGACCTCGTTCTTGATCGGGGCGGTCTTGCCCTTGCGGCGTGCGCCGTCGACGGTGATCAGCGCCTTTGCATCGGAGAACTCCATGCGCTCGCGCACGGCCTCCGGCGAGAAACCGCCGAAGACGACGTTGTGCGGGGCGCCGATGCGCGCACAGGCGAGCATCGAGATCAGCACCTCGGGGATCATCGGCAGGTAGATGCCGACGACGTCGCCCTTGCCGATGCCGCGGGCCTTGAGGGCGTTGGCGAACTTCTGCACGTCCCTGTGGAGGTCGGCGTAGGAGATGTCCCGCTCCTCGCCCTCCTCACCGCGCCAGTGATACGCGATGCGGTCGCCGTTGCCGGCCTCGACGTGCCGGTCGAGGCAGTTGTATGAAGCGTTCAGCTTGCCGTCCGCGAACCACTTGTAGAAGGGGGCGTTGGTCTCGTCGAGGGTCTGGGTGGGCTTCTCCATCCAGTCGAGCAGCTCGTCTGCCTGCTTCGACCAGAAGCCCTCCAGATCCGCGGCTGCCTCCTCGTACATGGACTCGTCGGTGACGAGGGATTGCTTCCGGAACTCGTCGGGTGGCGGGAACTTCTCGATGTCCAGCATCGACTCCAGCTGCTTCTCGAGGTCCGCCGTGCTCACCTTGGTTGCCATTTCTCCTCCTGTACGTCCTTTCCCTAAGTCTTCGATTCAAGTTACTCCTGCCTGACTGCCGGCCGGACTGGCGGCGCCGCAAGCGGCGCCGCCCCAACCGGTTGTGTCACGTCTAACGTCGTGCTGTCGGGTCCACCTCCCGTTCCCTGGACGGCTGCAGTGGCATCACTGGAGCGATCACTCGACCGAACGTCGAGTTGACGACCGCGGCGAACGACGCGTACCAGGCGGCGATCGCAGTGGCAATGCCGAGGTAGCCGCCCCACTTGATCACGTTCGCGTGGTCGCCGGAGTTGCCGGCAGCCAGCAGGATGTACGTGATCGTCAGCAGGAAGAACACAAGGGCTACCGCGCCGGTGGTCCTGAGCGACGCGACGAACATGTAGGCCGTGAAGATCGCCCAGGCCCACAGGTAGAGACCCACTGAAGCCCCAGCGGCTTCCGGCGGGATCGAGTCCACGAAGAACGTGATCAGCGCCCAGAACGAGATCCAGAAGGCGCCGAACGACGAGAACGCGACCGCACCGAATGTGTTGCCGGTGCGGAACTCCCACATTCCGGCGAGCAGCTGAGCAATTCCACCGTAGGCAAGGGCGAGGCCGAGAACCACGGGTTCACCGCCCTTGTTGACGAGATCCGCATTGAACATGCTGAGAACGAACGTGGTCATGGCGAATCCGGCAAGCCCCAGGGGGCCCGGATCGGCAGGAACCCACGATGCTCCTGACCTCGAAGATTCCATCTAAATCTCTCCTTCCTGTGCCGCCGAACCACGCGGCCCAACACTCACACAC
>DATBHQ010000037.1:0-4753 GCA_036557385.1 Solirubrobacterales bacterium
CGTGAAGAAGCTGCGGGTCGTCTCCAAGAAGCCGGTCGGGAGCCTCGGCGGCGTCGTCTTCCGCCGCATCCCCACCGGCAAGGGCTACCGGGTGCGTGCCGCGGACGGCTCGCTCTCCAGGCGGGTCGCGGTGATGTCGGAGCGGCCTCCCAAGAACACCTCGATCTACAACCAGACCCTGCCGGCCGGTGGCTACGGATACGCCTACACGCGCGACGGCACCAGCCTGGCGCTGGACGTCCGCCTCCCCGGCCCCCCGGAGGACGGCCCCTACCCGACCCTCGTCGAGTACGCCGGCTACGGCTACGCCAACCCGGCGGGCGCGCAGAGCGGCATCAGCCCTCTGCTCACCCTGCTCGGCTACGCGGTCGTCGACGTCAACATGCGCGGCACCGGCTGCTCCGGTGGCGCCTTCGACTACTTTGAGCCGCTCCAGGCCCTGGACGGCTACGACATCATCGAGACGGTGGCCCGCCAGCCTTGGGTGCTGCACAACCGGGTCGGCATGGCGGGCGTCTCCTACGGTGGGATCAGCCAGCTCTTCGTCGGAGCGACGAGGCCCCCGCATCTCTCCGCCATCACCCCGCTGTCGGTGATCGACAACACCGCGACCACCCTCTATCCGGGCGGCTTCCTGAACACCGGCTTCGCCCTCCAGTGGGCCGAGGACCGGGTGGACGACTCGAAGCCCGCCTCGGCGACCGAGGGGCAGGGCTGGGCCTACAAGCGGATCCAGGAGGGCGATGGGATCTGCAAGGCGAACCAGACCCTCCACACCGCCGCCGCGGACCTGATCGCGAAGATCCACCGCAACCGCTTCTACCGGCCGAAGGTCGCCAACCCGCTCTCGCCCGCCACCTTCGTCCACAAGATCGATGTGCCGACCTTCATGGCCTGCCAGTGGGAGGACGAGCAGACCGGCGGCCACTGCGCCAACCTCGCAGACCGCTTCACCGGGACGAAGCGGAAATGGTTCACCTTCAGCAACGGCTTCCACATCGACTCCCTCGACCCGGAGACCTTCAACCGATGGTTCGACTTCATGGAGCTCTACGTCGCCGGGCGAAGACCGCAGTTACCGCCCGCCGTGGCCGGTGCCGCGCCGCTCGTCTACCAGGAGGTGATGGGCGTGGACGGCGTGACGCTGCCGCCGGATCCGATCCAGCAGCAGCCCAGCTACGAGGCCGCCCTCAACCTGTTCCAGAGCCAGCCCTCCATCCGGGTCCTGTTCGACAACGGCGGTGGCGCGGCGCCCGGCGTCCCGTACCCGGGTTTCGAGCGCTTCTTCAACCGCTTCCCGATCCCGAAGACGAGGCCGCTCTCGCTTTTCTTCCGGCGGAACGGCCTGATGACGCGCAAGGCGGCGAAGAGGGGCGCGAAGGGCGGCACGAGCTTCACCTGGGACAAGACCGCGCGGCCGCCCACCGACTTCGCCGGGACGGACACGGGCGGCGGCGACCTCTGGACGGCCAACCCGAGCTTCGACTGGCGACAGCCGCCGGCCGGCACCGCGGCCTCGTTCGTCACGACGCCGCTGGCGCGCGACACCGCGATCATCGGGGCCGGCGCGGTGCACGCGTGGGTGCGGGCATCGGTGCCGGACGTCGACCTGCAGGTGACCGTCTCTGAGGTCCGGCCCGACGGCAAGGAGACCTACGTGCAGAGCGGGTACCTCCGCGCCAGCATGCGCAAGCTCGACTCCCGGAAGAGCACGCTGCTCGAGCCGGTGCTGAGCCTCCGTCGCGACGACATCGCGAAGCTGCCGAAGAGGCGGCTCTCGAAGCTGGTCATCCCGCTCTACTACCAGGGGCACATGTATCGGGCCGGCTCACGCATCCGCGTCACGGTGAGCGCGCCGGTCGGCGACCAGCCCGTCTGGGCGTTCGCCGAGACCGTGCCCCAGCACAACGCCAGGGTGAAGATCGCGCTCACCCACAAGCATCCGTCCCGCCTGATCCTCCCGCTCGTCCCGGGGATCTCAGCGCCGACTCCGCTACCCGCCTGCCCGGGCCTGCGCGGCGAGCCCTGCCGGACGTTCAGCGGCTAGACGAAGACCGGGGCGCTTTTCCTCCCCTATGGGGAGGTTTTGCGCCCTCTCGGCTCGAAGAGGAGCGCCGTCACCACGGGGCGCGACTCCGGGGCGGGCTGGTCGACGCTCGAGTACGGCCGGTTGAGCAGGTGGCCCCGGTGCACGAGCGTCGCGGAGCCGCCGCCGTCGAGGTTGATCGCGTCCTCGCTGCCGAGGGAGATCATCAACCGGGCAAGCTCAGCGAGGTCGAGGCCGGCGTCGACGCCGGTGCGGCGACCGTCGCAGGCGACCGCCAGCAGCTCCGTCCGGCTCACCCCGACGGCGCAGCGCGGATGGCGCTCGGCGGTGATGTCCGAATCGAACTGCGCCGCGCCCGCCGAGAAGCCCTCCCGGTCCTCGCCATCGATGACTGAGCGGCCGCCCGCCACGAGCATCGGGCCGGCCGTGACGAGGTCGCCGGGCGGCTCGGCCGGAAGCTCGCCGCGGGGCGCCAGGCGAATCTCGCCATCGATGTGGATCGCCGCCCGACGCGGGCCCCAGGGCGCCTCGATCGGCTCGTAGGCCGCCTCCGCGCCGCCGATCCGAACCTCGCCGAGCGGCCGGTAGGGATCTCGGAGGAAAAACCCGGCAACGATCGCTTCCGGCTGGCCTTCCTCCCCGCACCAGACGTCGAGCCGGTGGGCATCGGGCAGCCCGATCAGCCTCACCTCCGTGCTCGCGCGCGGATACCGCACCAGGTAGACGGTGGTCTCCAGCCCGTCGCCAAGCTGGATGCGGGTCAGCTCGTAGTCGATGCCATCGTCCGGCACGCCGAGCGAATCTTCTCGTGCGGTCAGCCGTTTCGCTCGACGGCCTGCGAGAGCTCGACCAGGTTGCCGTCCGGGTCCCGGACGTAGAGGGAGCTCAGGGCCGAGGTCGCGCCCGTCCGGGGGACCGGCCCGAGCTCGACTGAGATGCCGCTCCGCTCCAGGGACTCGGCGACGCGCTCGAGGTCGTCGGAGACCAGAAAGCAGAGGTCAGCCGAACCGGGGGTGGGCTGAACCGCGTGCGGCGCGACCTCCGCGCCCGCCTGGTGCAGGTTCAGCTTCTGCTCGCCGAAGCGGAGGGCCACGCGTCCGTCACCGAAGTCCTCGCGGCGCATGCCGAGTGCCTCGTAGAACCGGACAGTCGCATCGATGTCCGTCACGGTCAGGACCAGGTGGTCCAGCGAGCGAATCCGCATCGTTTGAAACCTACTTACTGCCGATCGATCGCATCTAGTCTTCGATCTCGGACAGGGGGATCGGGTCGAGAACCAAGACGGGAGCGTCCTGAGCTCCGAACCAAGCGTGGATCGCGCCGTCACAGACCTCGACGTGCGGCATGTGCATGGTGAGCCCGGGCCCCTCACCCTCCGGCCATGGCCTGGTTCTCTCCTCGCTGATCGCGTCCTGGACGGCGTCGAGGATCGACTCGTAGACGTCCTCGATCTCGAAATCCACCACCGAATGCCAGCCTCCTCCGGCCACCACGAACTCGTTTGAGGCATGGGCGCTCCAGCCCTCCGGAAGGATCCCGTCGATGCGAGTCGCGATCGCGGGCGCGAGCCGATGGGCGCGCTTCATTGCGGCAGTCCGCTCGCCCGGCGGTATCGTCGGCAGCTCGAAGCTGGACCAGTCGCCGACATGGCTGTCCAGATCGTGCACCGTCTGCCACTCACTGCCTTCGAACATCCAGATTCCGTCCTCCGGAGGAAGGCGAAACTCATCGAGCCCCTCCAGCAGTCCAACCTGCCCCGTGAGCGCGTCGGCGGCCGCCCGCGCGTCAGCCTCCTCACGGAACCGCGGCATATCCTCGAACCAGCGCTCCGGCTCCGTACGGCTTCGCCGCACTGACCAATGAATCGCGTGCTCGCGATAGATCGCATCGAGTGCGCGCAGAAGTCCCTCGAATCGCTCAGTCTGCTCGGCGGGCACCTCGAACCAGCCGGAGTGATCGAGCCAGAGACCGTACGAGAAGCCTTCGGAGTCGGCCGCCATGGCGGACATCTTCGCTTGGCCGCGAGTCGAGGTCCAACAGCATTCTGCGGCGCGTTGCACCCGCTCAGCGGGGGTTAGGGGACACAGAACGCGCGGGTGACGACGCCGAGCGCTAGGAGGCTTCGACCGCCTCGACGATGGCGCCGGTGTTGGTGCCCCAGTGCTCCTCGGGGTCCGGCGGAATGTCGCGGAGGTACCACTCGGCGTCGAGGGCGCCCTTGGTGCCGCTGCCGGCGGCGGTGACGGCCTGACGGTAGGTGTGGTCGACGAGGTCGCCGACCGCGAAGACGCCGGCGAGCTTCGTCTTGGTGGAAGGCTCATCGACGACGACGTAGCCCTCTGCGTCGAGCTCGACCTGGCCCTCGACCAGCTCAGAGCGCGGCCGGTGCCCGATCGCGACGAAGGCGCCGCCGACCGTGAGGTCGCGCTCCTCGCCGTTGTCGGTGTGCCGCAGCCGGATGCTGGCGATCTTGCCGTCGTCGCCGGCGACGAACTCGACCGGGACGTACGGGGTGAGAAACTCGATGTTCTCCTTGCCGCGAGCGCGCTGCTGCATGATCTTCGAGGCGCGGTACTCGTCTCGGCGATGGATCGAGTAGAGGTGCTTCGCGAACTTGGAGACGAAGATCGAGTCCTCCAGCGCCGAGTCGCCGCCCCCGATCACCGCCACGTCCTCTCCCTTGAAGAAGGCGCCGTCGCAGACGCC
>DATBHQ010000038.1:0-5689 GCA_036557385.1 Solirubrobacterales bacterium
CATCGTCGTCGCAGCGGGCCTGGCGCTCGCGCTGATCAGCGGGCAGGGCTGGGATGACATCCGGAACCTGCGCGACCACGAGATCGCCTTCGCGGGGCTCATCCTCGCCGGCGTCGTGGTGCTCTGCGTCGGGGCGGCGGCAATGCTGCGCTGGCCGATCCTGCTCCCTCTGCTGCTGATCGCGGCCCTCCCGTTCCGGATCAGGCTCCACGTCGCGGGCGGGGAGGAGGTGAACCTCCTCGTGCCCCTCTACGTGGTGATCGGCTCGGGGGTGCTCGCAACCGTCGTGGCCACCTTCCGCGGCCAGACAAGGCTGCGCGCGCTGCCCAAGCCGCTCGTGCTGGCGCTGGTCGTGGTGATCTGCCTGTACGCGCTCCAGACGATCTACTCGGCGGACGTGGCCTTCGCCGCTCGCAATGTCGGCTTCTTCCTGATCCCCTTCGCCATCCTCTTCTCCCTGCTTGCCGAGACAAGCTGGGATCGCAGGCTGCTCAAGCTCGCCCTCCTGGTCCTGGTCGCCGAGGGCCTGATCTTCGCCCTGATCGGGATCGGCCAGTTCGCCACCGAGCACCTCTTCTGGAACGACAAGCTCGAGGCCTCGAACGACTTCCACTTCTACTTCCGGGTCAACTCCCTGTTCTGGGACCCGAACATCTACGGCCGCTATCTCGTCCTCGCGATCCTGCTCGCCACGACGGCGCTGCTCTGGGCGGCCGACCGTCTCGTCGCATTCGCGCTCGCCGGAGTCGTGGCGATCGTCTTCTTCGGCCTGCTCTTCGCCTTCTCGCAGACGAGCTTCCTCGCCCTGCTCGCCGGGCTGATCGTCCTCGTCGCCCTGCGCTGGAGCTTCCGCTGGACCGCGATAGCGACCCTGATCGCCATCGTGGTTGCGGGCGGGGCCCTGATCGTCAGGAGCTCGTCCAACGAGTCGAACGCGATCAACACCGAGGGACACGGGACCCTGGTCTCGGGGGGCCTCAAGCTCGCCCGCCATCGGCCCCTTTACGGATACGGTTCCGCCTCGTTCTCCAAGGAGTTCGCCCGCGAGGAGAACGTGCCGCCGGGTGACACGACCATCTCCCACAGCGAGCCGGTCACCGTCGCCGCCGAGCAGGGAGCGATCGGGGTGCTCGCCTACCTCGCCCTGCTCGCCACGGCCCTCTGGGCCATGCTCGACGGGTTGCGCCGGACTGCGCCGGGGCTGGGCGCCCGCTTCAGATCGTTCACCGAGGGGGATCGCGCCGAGCTGACGCCGGCACGGATCGGGATCGTGGCGGCCTTCTGCGCGCTGCTCGTCCACACGATCGGCTACGCGGCGTACCTGATCGATCCGCTCACCTGGGCGCTGCTCGCCGCCGGGGGCGTGCTCGCGGCCGAGGTGGGCGCGGGAGAGCTGCCGCGGCGCGCCGCGGAAGCGGAATCCGCGGCTGCTCCTACAGTCGCCTAGTCCGATGACCGGATACCTCCGCCGCCTGGCGACGACGGGTGCCGCGTACACGGCCTCGAGCGTGATCTCGAAGCTGATCGCGGTCGCCCTGCTGCCGCTCTACACGCGGTACCTGACACCGGCCGATTACGGCGCCGCGGAGGTCCTGATCACCGGGGTGATCGCCGCGAGCATCGTGATCCGGCTGGGGATCATCGAGGCGCTCCTGCGTTTCTACTACCAGGCGGGCGAGGAGCCCGACCAGGTCGTGAAGACCGCGTTCGCGTCCCTGCTCTGGACCACGACGATCGGAATGGCGATCGCCATGCCCCTGGCCGAGCCGCTCTCGCGCCTCCTGCTCGACCACTCGGACCCCGGCCTGATGCGAATCGCGATCTTCGGCCTCTGGGTCTTCACGATGTTCGAGTTCCTCACCGCGCTCTTCCGGATCGACGAGCGCGCGAAGGCCTACTTCGGCTTCACGGTCGCCAACGTCCTGGTCACGATCCCGGTCACCGTTTGGCTGGTGGTGGGGGAGGACAGGGGCGCGAGCGGCCTGCTCTGGGGCCAGTACGGAACGGGCGCCGTCTTCCTCGCCGGGCTGGTGATCTCGCAGCGGCACCGCCTCGCCGTCGTCCCGGACTTCGCGCTCTGGCGCCGGATGCTGCGCTGGGGGCTGCCGACGATGCCCGCCGAGCTCTCCCTCTACTCGCTCAACTTCATCGACCGGCTGCTGATCGTCCGCCTGGTGAGCCTGAGCGATGCCGGCCTCTACAGCCTCTCGGTCAAGTTCGCGCAGGCCGTGAACGTGCTGGTCAAGGGCTTCCAGCTCGCCTGGCCCCCGCTCGCGTACTCGATCGCCGACGACGACGAGGCCCGTCGGGCGTACGCCGTGATCGTCACCTGGTTCGTCTCCGTCACGACCTTCGTGGTCGCGGGGATGTGGCTGCTCTCCCGGTGGATCGTTCGCGCCCTGGCCGCCCCGGAGTTCTTCGACTCCTACAAGACGATCGGGCTGGTCTCGACCGGTGTGATGCTCTACGCGCTCTACCTCGTCCTGGTGATCGTCCTCGGCAGGACCGGGCGCACGGAGTTCAACTTCCCCGCGACCGGGGCCGGGACCGTGGTCAACATCGGCCTCAACCTCGCCCTGCTTCCATCGATGGGGATCGTCGGCGCCGGCGTCTCCCTGGTCGCCTCCTACGCGGTCGTGCTGGTGCTGATGTACGTCTTCACCCAGCGGCTCTTCCCCGTGCCGTATGAGTGGGCTCGCCTCGGCCAGGCGGCCGGCTTGGCCGTGGTCCTGGTTCTCGCCGGTGAGCTGCTGCTGCCCGCCGATGGCTTCTGGGGGCTCATCGGTCGCACCGCCTTCTGGCTCGCCTATCCGCTGCTGCTCTGGGTGACCGGATTCCTGAACGAGGAGGAACGCGAGGCGGCGGGCCGGGTGCTCAGCCCCGCCTACGTGCGGTCGGCCCTGCGCCGCCTGCGCGAGGCGCAGCCTCCCGAGCCGGCGGAGGAGGAGGAACGGGTGGATCGCCGCCCGCGCCTCACCCGCGAGACGCTCGAGGCCGAGCAGCGGGACGAGGACGCGATTCGCTAGCGGTGGGCGTCGTCGATCTGACCCTGCTCGTCTGCACGCACGACAACGCTCGCCTGCTGGACGGCGCCCTGGAGAGCGCCGCGGCGCAGGCGCTCCCGGAGGGGGTGACCTGGGAGGTGCTCGTGGTGGGGAATCGCTGCTCGGACGAGACCGCCGCCCTCGTCCGCCGGTGGGGGGAGAGCGGCAGGTTTCCGCGCCTGCGCTACATCAGCGAGCGCCGCCTCGGGATCTCGTACGCGCGACGGCGCGGTCTCCGGGAGAGCCACGGGCGGCTCGTCGGCTTCGTCGATGACGATTGCCTGCTGGCGCCCGATTGGGCCGCGGAAGCCCTCAGGTTCGCGGAGGAGAATCCGCGCGCGGGCGCCTTCGGGGGCCGCAACGAGCTGATCTGGGAGGCGCCCCCGACCCGCCTCGCGGAGCTCTACGGCGAGAGCCTCGCCAGGCAGGATCTGGGTCCCGCGCCGCTGCGGATGCCCGTCAAGCAATGGCGGATGCCCGTAGGGGCGGGGTTGGCGCTGCGGCGCGAGGCGATCCGCGACAGCGGCTGGCTCGACCACGGGGTGCTCCGCTCCCGAGTCGGCCGCGGCCTCCAGGCGGGGGAGGACACAGAGATCGCGCTCCGGATCCGGCGGGCCGGATGGGAGGTCTGGTACGCGCCCGATCTGCGCCTGCGCCACGTGATCCCGCCGGACCGCATGACCCTGCCCTATCTGCGGCGGCTGCACCGGGGCTTCGGCCGGGCGGACGTCTACCTCAGGGATCTCGGCATGGGGCGGCGGCGCCACCCTCGCCTCGACGGGCTCGCCTGGTCGGTACGGGTGCTCCGCGAGGTCCTCGACCGCTACCAGGAGGGATACGTCCGCTTCGAGGACGAGCGGCCGACCTGGCTGATCCGGCTGAGCTACGCCAGGGGCTGCGTCGAGGGGGCGGTCCGGTTTCTGCTCACCGGCCGGGGCTGGTGAGTGGAGCTCAGCTCCGGGAAGAGGCACTGGACGCTCGGATCGAGCCGGGCGAAGAGCGCCGCGTCGAGGTTGTACTCGGTGCTCCCGTAGTCGTGCTCGTGGTCGCTCCGCAGGTAGCAGACCGTCAGCATCGTCCGGGGCCGGCGGGTGCGGTTCGGGGTCCCGCGGTGGAGCATTCCCGGGTCGCGGATCAGGAGGCTCCCGGGCTCGAGCAGCAGGCGCTCGGAGGGGACCCGGGCGGCGAGCTCCTCGATCGCCGGATTGGATCCGTCCTGCACGTCGTCGGAGACCCCGAGTCGGTCGAGCAGCTCCGCACTCCACAAATGGCTCGCGCCGGGCCAGACCTCGATCGGCCCGTTGCGCCGCGTGTTGCGGCCGAGCGGGACGTTGAGGATGTAGGCGACGGGGCCCCGGGCGCCACCGGCGCCGAGCTCCCGGTGGGGCGCCTGCGTCGACGAGCCCTTCACGCAGGTGTCGCTGGCGACGAACTTGCAGCGAAGGTCGCGGCTGAGCAGCTCGTCGAGCAGCGGGGTGACGAGCGGGTTGGCGAGCAGACGTGGATCGCTGAGGGGCGGGCGAAGCTTCGGGAAGATCCGCCAGCGCGACCCGCGCTCCCAGAAGACCGCCTGGTGGCGCTGGGAGACCTGGTACCAGGCCTCACCCTCGCGGCTCTCGGCGCAGTCCCGGACGATGTCGTCGAAGGTCTCTGCCGCCTCGGCGATCAGCTCCCGCGGCACGGCATCGGCGAGGACGACGTATCCCGCTGTGTGGAGCAGCAGCGCGGCCGTCCGGAAATGCTCAGGACTGAGGCTGCCCGCGTCCCGCTCCTCCTTGCTGACCCTGACCTCGAGCATGCGCGCAGTGCGAGGGTATAGAGATGGCTCGCGGCCCTGAGATCTCGGTGGTGCTCACTCTGCTCGACCACAACGGTCACGCCGTCGAGGGGGTCGGCAGCTGGGCGCGCGAGCAGGACCTGCCCCGTGACCGCTATGAGGTGATCGTGGTCGCCAGCGGCGAGGAGCCCGAGATCGAGGAGGCGATCCGTCCGCTCCTCGGCTCGGAAGACAGGCTGCTACGGCATCTCTCCTCGACGGAGCTGGCGCTTCACGACCACGGCGCTCGCGCGGCGCGCGGCCGCTGGATCCTCTTCACCGAGGGACACACCGCAGCGGAGCCGAGTTGTCTCTCGTCGCTTCTCGACTACCTGACCGAGAATGAATCGAGCTGCGCCGGGGCCTGCATCAGGTCGCTCCCCGACGGGAGCTCCAACCCGATCGCGAAATGCGAGCGGCGCTGGTACGACGACGGCTTCGCCGAGTGGAGTCGCGACGGCGACTGGCGGAAGGTCACGATTCGCGGCTTCGCGATTCGCCGCGATGTCTATCTCGACGCAGGAGGCTTCGAGCACCGCTTCGGCTGCTTCGCCGAGACGGCGATGGCCGCGACGCTGGCCGACCGGGGGGACCGGCTCCGCTACGCCCCGACCGCCGCGGTCAAGCACTACGACGCGACCGAGATGAGCGAGCTGCTCCGCTATATCCGCGAGTACCGCGAGGGGGAGATCGCCTACCGCGCCACGCGCCCGGTCGAGTACTGCGAGCGCTACTTCGGTGTCCTGCCGCCGGCCCTGGACCGCAGGGAGCGGATCAAGGGCTGGCTCACCTACGTCCGCGCCCGTGCGAGATTCGGCAGGCCGTTGCT
>DATBHQ010000039.1:0-3265 GCA_036557385.1 Solirubrobacterales bacterium
ATTCCTCCTTGGCGATGACACCTGGACAACGTCCAGCGGGACGGAGTCCTTTCATCGCGAGGGCGGCCCGGGCCGCCGGGCGCTACAGCCCGCGCCGAGCTAGGACGAAGGGCACCGTGCGCAGCAGGATCTTGATGTCCAGCCACAGCGACCAGTTGGCGCCGTAGAGGTAGTCGATCTTGACCATCTCGTTGAGCGGGATCCGGGCGGAGCCGAAGATCTGCCAGCGCCCCGTCATCCCGGGCGGGAGCTCCAGGCGGGACCGCTGCCAGCCCTCGATCCTGTCGTCCTCCTCGAGCGGGAGAGGCCGAGGGCCGACGAGCGACATCTCCCCGCGCAGCACGTTGTAGAGCTGAGGCAGCTCATCCACCGAGGCCCTTCGCAGGCGAGCGCCCACGCGCGTGATCCGGGGGTCGTCCTTGATCTTGAAGATCCCGTCCGCCTCGTTGAGCGAGGCGAGCGCGGACTTCTGGGCATCCGCGCCGTCCACCATCGTGCGGAACTTGAGCATCTCGAACGGAACGCCGTCCCGGCCGATCCGCCTCTGACGGAAGAGGACGGGGCCACGCGAGTCGAGCTTGATGGCGATCGCGATCGCCGCCATCAGCGGTGAGAGCAGGATCAGGCCCACTCCGGAACCGACGATGTCGAATGCGCGCTTCAGGGCGCCGGAGGACCGGGTGAGCCCGAAGCGACGCACTCCCAGCAGGGTGATCCCGTCCACGTCGTCCAGCTCGACCGAGGCGCCGACCACCTCGGGAAGCCGGGGCATGACGCTCACACTCACGCCCCGCGACCTGAGCTCCTGGGTGGTGTCCAGCGTGTCATCGGAGGTGGCGCCGCGGGAGGCGATGATCACCCGCTCGATCCGCTCGAGCCTCAGCAGGTCCTCGAGGCCGCCGCCCTCGAGGGGAGCCACGCAGACGACTTTGGCCTTCAGCCCAGCGGTCTCGGCGAACCGTCTCGAGATCCACTCCGCCGTGGCGGCGTCGCCCAGCACGAGGCACCGCTCCTCGCGGGAGAGAGCGCGCGCCGCCTGCCTCGCCAGCGTCCGCATCGCCACCATGCCGATGAACAGCAGGACCCAGACGCCCACCGCCTGGTCCCTGCCGAACTCCCCCTGGATGATCAGGTTGCCGGCCAGCCAGATCAGCAGCGCGTAGAGGGTGGCCACCCAGAAGAGCGTGGGGACCTCGTCGAGGGTCGTCTTCCGGACCAGGTTCTCGTCGCGGTCGTAGAGCCCGGTGAGCTTGCCGACCACGAGAACCAGCGGGAGCGCGAGCAGGGCGGCGGGGTTGAGCGTGTCGTGACCGAGGATCGGGACCCCGATCAGGACCGCGATGCCGGCCGCGGCGACGTCGGCGACCGCGAGAGCGCGCCTGTAGATCCAGTCGCGATGGTAGGCCGCCCGGCGCGGGCGACGCTCGGCGACCTCCCGAACATCCGGAACCTGCGGCGTCGTCGCGAAGGGATCGGACGGCAGCGACGGGAAGGGCGTCCGGGGGGCCTCCGCCTCGATCGCCGTCGGCTGGCTCATCTGGACGAGCTGAGCCCGCTGCTCGACGTTGGAATCCGGCTGTAGTCGTGGTTCGGCCATCCGCCCTCTGCGAGACAAACGGCCGAGGCTCGCCCTCCCCCACGCGTCCCCACCCCAAACCCGACCTAATTGGAACCCATCCCCCCGCCGGGACACCGCGGGAGAATCGGCGCCGCTCGGACGTTGGTCACCCAGAGGCGCTGATGCACGTCGAGCTTCAAGACCAGATCGAACCGCAGTCCCGCCCAGTCGGGCTGCCCGCCTGCCGCTTCTGCTCGGCGCCGCTTCGGCACACCTTCGTCGACCTCGGCATGTCCCCGCTCTGCGAGAGCTACGTGCCCCCGGAGCGAGTCGGCGCGATGGAGCCCTTCTACCCCCTGCACGTCCGGGTCTGCGAGCACTGCCTGCTGGTGCAGCTCGACGAGTTCGTGGCGCCCGAGGACATCTTCAGCGACTACGCCTACTTCTCCTCGTACTCGGACTCCTGGGTGGCCCACGCCCGCGACTACGTGGAGGCGGTCATCGAGCGCTTCGGGCTCGGCCCGGACAGCCGGGTGGTCGAGCTGGCCTCCAACGACGGCTATCTGCTCCAGCACGTCGTCGAGCGGGGCATACCCGCGCTGGGCGTCGAGCCGGCCGCGAACGTCGCCGAGGCCGCCCGCGAGCGCGGAATCGAGACGGTGGTCGAGTTCTTCGGCCGCGAGCTGGCCTCCACGCTCGTCGCCCAGGGCCGGCGGGCGGACCTGCTGGTCGCGAACAACGTGTTCGCGCACGTGCCGGACCTGAACGACTTCACCGCGGGGATGGAGCGGGTGCTGGCTCCGGGCGGTGTGATCACCCTCGAGTTCCCCCACCTCGCCCGGTTGATCGAGGAGAACCAGTTCGACACGATCTACCACGAGCACTTCTCCTACTTCTCGTTCCTGAGCGCGCGCACCGTGCTCAGGGCTCACGGCCTCGAGGTCTTCGACGTCGAGGAGCTGCCGAGCCACGGCGGCTCCCTGCGGGTGTACGCCCAGCGCAGCGACGAAGGCGGACATGAGGTCGGGCCGCGGGTCCCGGAGCTCGCCGAGCGGGAGCGCGAGCTCGGCCTCCACCGCCTGGAGGGCTACGGCGGCTTCGCGCAGCGCGTGGCCGAGACCAAGTGGAGGCTGCTCGAGTTCCTGATCGATTGCCGCCGCGACGGCAAGCGGGTCGCCGGCTACGGCGCTCCGGGCAAGGGCAACACGCTGCTCAACTACTGCGGCATCCGCACCGACCTGCTCGAGTTCACGGTCGATCGCAACCCCTACAAGCAGGGGCAGTTCCTGCCCGGCACCCGGATCCCGATCCACCACCCAGATGAGCTCGAGTGGGCCCAGCCGGACTTCATCCTGATCCTCCCCTGGAACCTGACCGAGGAGATCGTGGGCCAGCTCTCCCACCTCCGCAAGGGAGGGTCGCGGTTCGTGGTCCCGATCCCGGAGGTGAGCGTCATATGAAGGTCGTGATCTTCTGCGGCGGCCAGGGCCTGCGCATGCGGGAGGCCTCCGCGACGGTCCCCAAGCCGATGATCCCGGTCGGCCCGCGGCCCGTCCTCTGGCACGTGATGAAGTACTACGCCCACTTCGGCTTCACCGACTTCGTGCTCTGCCTGGGCTACAGGGCCGAGGCGATCAAGCAGTTCTTCCTGACCTACAACGAGGCGATGGCCAACGACTTCGTGCTGTCGAACGGCGGCGCGGACGT
>DATBHQ010000040.1:0-3318 GCA_036557385.1 Solirubrobacterales bacterium
GACTGGTGGACCGATGAAGAGGGTCTCTACGCGCTCAGCCTCGCGCGATCAACCAGCTCCAGCTCGTAGCGCTGCATCGTGATCGACTCCCGTCCCCAGCGCGGGGCGGTGTCCTCGGAGACGACGACGAAGCCGCGTTCCAGGTAGAGATGGGCGGCGGTCCGCAGCTCGGAGAAGGTCTCGAGCCAGACCCGCCGGTAGCCCTGCTCCTCGGCGAAGGCGAGCATCTCATCGAGCAGCCGCCGGCCCAGCCCGCCGCCCCGGACCTCCGGGCTGAGGACCACCCAGCGGATCGCCGCTTCCCCGTCGCCCTCGTCGCTGAGGCCGATGGAGCCCACGTGCTCGCCGTCGAGCTCCACGATCCGGATCGCCTCGCGCTCGCTCGGGAATCCACGCTCAGCCGCCCTGATGACGGCCGCGTGGACGAAGTCCCCGAACCTCGAGTCGACGCCGTACTCCTCGCCGTAGACGCGGCGGTGGTGGGCGACGATCGCGTCCCGGTCGCCGGGGAGGAGCTCATCGCGGATCGTCAGCTCGCTCATGCCGTCACCAGCAGGAGCTCGCGCAGCTCGGCGGTGTGGCGGAAGGGATCGGCGATGAGCTCACCGTTGGAGAGTGACAGGGCGGCGTCGATTCGCCCATCGCGCTCTGCGACCAGGTGCGGCCCGGGGGGAAGGGGCGACGAGTCGAGCTGGGCGAGGCGCTCGAGGGGTGGCAGGTCCGCCGGGATCGCGTTCCGCAGTGTCACCCTCATGCGCCGATTATCGGTCGGCGCAACGATCTAAGCAAGATGTTGTTGTCACCGAATCAATCGTGATTTACGATCAATCCCCGAATGGAGCTTCGCCAGCTCAGATACGTCGAGGCGGTCGCCCGGCATCGGCACTTCACCCGCGCCGCTGACGAGCTGCACGTCGCGCAGTCGGCGCTCTCGCATCAGATCCGCAGGCTGGAGGCGGAGCTCGGCGCCGAGCTCTTCAGCCGCAACAGCCGCTCGGTGACGGTCACCGAGGCGGGGGAGGCGGTGGCGGTTCGCGCGCGCGGGGTCCTGGATCAGGTCGACGGCCTGCGCCACGAGGTGGATGAGCTGCGCGGTCTCGTCCGCGGCGAGCTCGGGGTCGGCGCGACGCTCCCCGCGGGCCAGATCGACGTCCCCAGCGTGCTGGTTCGCTTCAGCGACGCCTACCCCGGCGTCGAGGTCGAGCTCCAGGAGGGCACCGCGGGCGACATGATGGGCTACCTCCTGGACGGGCGAATCGACGTCGCGTTCTCGCTGCTCGCGAGCGAGCCGCCGCCGGAGGTCGCCGTGGAGCGGCTCGGGCAGGAGGAGATAGTCGCCGCATTTCCCGCCGGGCAGGGGCCCGAGCGCGAGCGGGTCAGCGTCGCCGAGCTCTCGCGCCACTCCCTGATCACGCCGCGAAGCGGGTCGGCGATCAAGCAGACGGTGGACGAGCTCTTCGCCCGGGCCGGGAAGACGATGGACGTCTCCCTGGAGAGCGGCGACCCGTTCCTCCTGCGCTGCCTCGTCTCGGCCGGGTTCGGCGCCGCGATCCTGCCCGCTTCGCTCACCCGCCGCGAGGGCCCTCCGATCGACGTCCGGGGCCTGCGGCCCGCAGCCCGCGTGCCGGCGACCCTGATCTGGCATGGCCGCCGGCACCAGACGCCAGCGGCGCGCGCCTTCATCGACTTCATCCGGGCAGAAGTCCAGAAGAGCTAGGCGTCGCGCACGAACTGCCCGTGGAACCCGTAGGGGATGGCGTGCGGCGCCTCGGCGCGCGCCAGCTCGCCGAGGTCAGCCGCATCCAGCACGACGAGGAAGGAGCGGCCGGTGCCCGAGTCGAAGACGACCGACAAGAGCACGCCCTCATCCTCGGCCCGAGCGTCGGGCGCCGCGACGAACACCGGCTCGCCCGGGCTGCACCCGTCCTCGGCCCACTCGGCGCCGGAGCCGCCCTCGACGTCGGCCTTGACGATCCGGTCGAGCCAGCCCGACTTCGCGTCGACGCCCCAGACGTAGCGGTAGGGCCGTTCGTTGTGGCGGCCGTAGTTGATCCGGGGGAGCTCCATGCCGTCCGCGAGCTGCTCGTGGGTGACCTTCCGCGAGCCGACGTCGATCCGGAAGCGGCGCAGCTCCGCACGGGCGGCCGGCTTGCCCTCGCGGAGACGGTCGAGATAGAGGTCCTCGACGATCTGCGCGTCGGCGAAGGTGCACGCGTCGACGACCACCGAGCCGTTCTCCTCGTAGGCGTTCGCGTGGTGGAAGCAGAAGAACGGGTCGGTCTCGAATGGGCCGGTCGCCTCACCGGTCGAGCGGTCGATCAGGGTGATCCTGCTGCCGAGCTCCGGCTTCCAGCGGTAGTTCTCGATGTACGGGCGCCCGGAGAGCGGGATGCTGATCGGGTTCACGACCAGAGGGAACTCGGCGAGCACCAGCCAGCGCTCGGTGAGCCCGAACGAGTGCATGTAGGCGGGCTCTCTGACCGGCAGCTCGGCGATCACCCTCGGCTTGCTCTCGCCGGGGCGGAGCAGATAGAAGCGGTAGCGGTTCCGCGGGCCGAGCTTTGCCGCGTAGTTGAGCATCCCGCCGCTCGCGCGATCGAGGTGGGGGTGCGCGGTGGTCAGCATCCCCGGCGCCTTGTAGGCGACCCCGGCGGTCTCCAGGGTGTCGCCGTCGAACTCGACGGCGATCGGTGTCTCGGTCATCGAGATGTAGCGCTCGCCCAGCTTGACCAGGTTGACGTTCGCGTTGTCGGTGAGCTTGGGCGAGAAGATCGACATCGCCCGGCCGAAGAGCGAGCGGCACGGGTCGGTCGCGAACTCCGAGTAGACGATCTCGCCCTTCTCCTGCGCGGCGCGGTAGGCCCTGGTCTCGAGGAAGCGGTTCGCATATGACACCTCTCCGTCCGCCATCCCGAACCGATGCAGCATCGCGAAGCCGTCGAACCAGTGGTTCATGACGCGGCCGCCGACCTCCCACTTTGCCGGCGCGGTGCGGACCAGCGAGCCGACGAGCCAGTCCGGGAGCCGGCCCTCCACCGGCAGGCGGTCGACCCGGGTCTCGCGCTCCAGCGACTCGAATCCGGCCGTCAGGTCCTGATCGACGGTGGGCTGGGAGGTCTCGGCAACCTGGCTCATGGTCTCTCCTCAATAGTTCAATCCGTACGGTGCGCACCGTACCGTATCCTGCGAATCCATGGCCGTGACGAGGCTCACACCCACCTCGTACGTCGTGCTCGGGCTGATCGAGCAGATGCAGCCCGCCTCGCCGTACGACCTGAAGCGCGCCGTGGCGCTCGGCGTCGGGCAGTTCTGGTCGCT
>DATBHQ010000041.1:0-13481 GCA_036557385.1 Solirubrobacterales bacterium
AACACGAAGGATGGCGTCTTCCCCTTCGAGATCGACGAGGAGATCAAGCACCGGCTGCGCAACGGCCTCGACGATGTGGCGCTGACCCTCCAGCGCGCCGATGCGATCGACGAGTTCGAGGCGGCGGGCAGGGCGGACGCGGGCCCGGTGACGACCTCGCTGTGAGCGACGCCGGCCCGATGAACACCGGCCCGCGGGAGTGGGACGCGCAGACCTACGACAAGGTCTCCGACCCGCAGTTCGAATGGGGCCTGGAGGTGCTCGAGCGCCTCGACCTGAAGGGTGACGAGTACGTGCTGGACGCGGGTTGCGGCTCCGGCCGGGTGACCGCCAAGCTCCTGGAGAAGCTGCCGGAGGGGCGCGTTCTCTGCGTCGATGCCTCCGAGCAGATGATCGGGGCGGCGCGGGAGGCCCTCGGCGACCGCGCGGACTACATGGTCACCGACCTTGCGGAGCTCGAGGTGGACGAGCCGGTCGACGTGACCTTCTCGACCGCGACCTTTCACTGGCTGCCGGACCATGACCGCCTGTTCTCCCGGCTGCACGCCGCGATCCGCCCGGGCGGCCGCCTGGTCGCCCAGTGCGGCGGCGCCGGGAACGTCGCCGAGCACGCTAAGAGCATCGTCACCGTGGCGACCCGGCCGGAGTTCGTCGAGCACTTCAAGGACATGTCGGTCATGTGGAACTTCGCGACTCCCGAGGAGACCGAGGAGCGGTTGAGCCGGGCGGGTTTCGATGAGGTCAGGTGCTGGCTGGAGGACAAGCCGGTGCAGCCCGAGGACCCATACGCGTTCACGACGACCGTCACGATGGGTCCACATCTCGCCAGGCTGCCGGAGGCGAAGCGCCGCGCGTTCGCCGAGGCGGTGCTCGAGCTCGAAGACGATCCCCTGACGCTCAACTACGTCCGCCTCAACATCGACGCGCGCCGTGCCTAGCATCACCCTCCTTCCCGGCGACGGCATCGGCCCCGAGATCGCGGGGGCGGCGAGGCGAGCCCTAGGTGTGCTCGGTGACTTCGAGGTCAGCGAGCAGCTGATCGGCGGTGCCTCGATCGACGAGCACGGCACGGCCCTGACGGACGAGGTCCTGGAGGCTTGCCGGCAGTCGGACGCGGTGCTGCTCTGCGCCGTCGGCGGGCCGAAGTGGGAGACCACCGATCCGGACGAGCCGCGGCCGGAGCAGGGGCTGCTCGGGCTGCGCAAGGGCCTCGGCCTGTTCGCCAACCTTCGCCCGGTCCGCCCGAGCGAGGCGCTGCTGGACGCGAGTCCCCTGAAGAGGGACCGCATCCAGGGGACGGACCTGCTCGTCGTCCGTGAGCTCACCGGCGGCATCTACTTCGGCGACTCCGGCCGGGAGGGCGACACAGCCCACGACGACTGCCTCTACACGGTCGAGGAGATCGAGCGGATCGCCCGGGTCGGCTTCGAGGCGGCCGGCGAGCGGCGCGGCAGGCTCACCTCGGTCGACAAGGCGAACGTGCTGGAGACCTCGCGCCTGTGGCGGGAGACCGTCACGAGGCTCGCGCCCGAATACGGGGGGATCGAGCTCGACCACCTCTACGTCGACAACGCGTCGATGCAGCTCGTCTCCCGTCCGGCGGACTTCGACGTGATCGTCACCGAGAACCTCTTCGGCGACATCCTCAGCGACGAGGCGGCGATGCTCACCGGCTCCCTCGGCATGCTCCCGTCCGCGAGCCTGGGGGAGAGCGGTCCGGGCGTCTACGAGCCGGTCCACGGCTCGGCGCCGGACATCGCCGGCACCGGCAAGGCGAACCCGCTCGCCACGCTGCTCTCCGTGGCGATGATGCTCAAGTACGGGCTCGGGATGCACGACGAGGCCGCCCGCCTCGAGAAGGCGGTCGATGCCGCGCTCGCCCAGGGCCTGCGGACGCCCGATCTGACCGGCGGAGAGGGCACCCGCGAGGTGGGGACCCAGGAGATGACGGACGCCGTGCTCGCCGCGCTCTAGCCGGCATCGATTCGGGCGCAGCTCACACGGTCTTGCCGGCGCTATGGGACCACGAACGCGAAGCCCGCATCGTCGACCATTCCTGCCGCGGTGTAGGTGATCACACCGAATGAGCCGCTGGCACACCCGTTGCCACCCGCCGCCGACGCGGCCGTATCGCCGTTGGCGGAGTCGGAGTACCCGATGTCCATCACCGGAACGATGACTGCATTGGCTTGTGTGACACCCGGCACCGTGACGCAGTATTCGCCCTTTTCGTGGCGAAACGCGGTAACACCAGGGGTCGAGTGTGAGGCGTCAATGTCGCCCCCGCCGCTAACCCGGCCGTAAGCTCTCGCGCTTCCCGCGGGGCCAGGAATCCCCTGCGGGCCGGCCGGGCCCTGCGGGCCGCGCTTTGCCTTCTTCTTCTTCGCCTTGACGAGCCGCGGATTGGCCAGATGGCCGGCCACCTGGGTCCCTGCATAGGCCGTACCGGTCAGAGCAACGAACAGTGCAACCAAGCCGATGTGGTGGCGGCGGATGTATCGCGTGACTCTCAAGACTGACCTCCCTCGCTTTGCAGTAGGAAGGTGACGCTACAAGTCCAGTCAGAGACCGCACATCGGTAGAAGTCCGCAGCACCCCAAGGTCATGCTGACGCTGGCCCTTGTTGGAGACCTGGCGCGCCGGGGCTCGACCATCCACCGACTTGTTGCGGCGGCCGCGATCCATCGTTCATACTGATCGGCCCATGGAGAAGACCGAGCTGATCTGGAAGAACGGCGAGTTCGTCCCCTGGGACGAGGCCAACGTGCACGTGCTTACGCACGGGCTGCACTACGGCAGCGGCGTCTTCGAGGGGATCCGCTGCTACGACACGGAGATCGGGCCGGCGATCTTCCGCCACCAGGACCATCTCGACCGCCTCGCCAAGTCCGCCGAGCTCTACTACCTGCCGCTCGACTACCCGCTCGAGGAGATCCGCGAGGCGACCAAGGAGCTGATCCGCCGCAACGGGCTGCGCGCCTGCTACATCAGGCCGATCGCATTCCGGAGCTACGGCGAGATGGGCCTCTACGCCAAGAGCGCTCCGGTCGACGTCTTCGTCGCCGTCTGGCCGTGGGCCGCCTACCTCGGAGAGGAGGGCAAGCGGACGGGGGTGCGGGCGAAGGTGTCCTCCTGGCGGCGGATCTCGGCGGCCGGCCTGATCCCGCACGCCAAGGCCTCCGGCCAGTACCTGAACTCGATCCTCGCCAAGACCGAGAGCGCCAACGCGGGCTACGACGAGGCGATCTTGCTCGATGAGCGCGGCTTCGTCTGCGAGGGCTCCGGGGAGAACATCTACCTCGTTCGCGAGGGCGAGATCGTCACGCCCGGCCACACCTCGGCGATCCTCGACGGGATCAACCGCAAGTCGGTGATCCAGATCGCGCGCGACCTCGGCTACACGGTGGTCGAGCGGGACATCGCGCGGGCCGAGCTCTATCTCGCCGAGGAAGTCTTCCTCACCGGCACGGCCGCGGAGCTGGTGCCGGTGCGCGAGATCGACGACCACGACCTCGGCGAGCCGGGCGAGATCACCCGCGTGATCCAAGGCAAGTTCGACGACGCGCTCCACGGGCGCTTGGAGGAGTACCGCGAGTGGCTCGATCCGGTGGGAGAACCCACCGGTGAGGCTCCCCGTGAACCCACCCCTGCAGAGGTCGAGGCCGAGGAAGTGGGCGAACCGGCCTCCGGTACCCTGGGCTCCTGATGCTGCGCCGCTTCACAGGGCGAATTACGCAGGCCGCTTAGCGGCCATCCCACGTCCGCCCCCGGCGGCCCCCGGACGCGAAGCGGAGGAGGCCGCCGTTGATGGAGCAAGAAAGGCAGCGATGCGACAAATACTCCTCTACGACACGACTTTGCGCGACGGCATGCAGGGCCAGGGAATGACCCTGTCCGCGCAGGAGAAGGTGCGTGTCGTCAGCCGCCTCGACGAGCTCGGGATCCACTTCATCGAGGCCGGCTTCCCGGGTTCGAACCCGAAGGAGCTCGAGCTGTTCGAGATGCTCGCCGAGACCAGGCTCCAGCAGGCGGCCGTCTGCGCGTTCGGCATGACCCGGCGCCGGGACACCGAGGCGGCCGAGGATGAGGCGCTCCGGCTGCTCGCCACCGGCTTCGCGCCGGTGGTGACCCTGGTCGGCAAGACCTGGGGGCTGCACCTCGAGAAGGTCACGAAGGTGAGCCGCGATCAGAACCTGGCGATGATCCAAGACTCGGTCACCTATCTGGTGAACGCCGGCAAGCGCGTGATCTATGACGCCGAGCACTTCTTCGACGGCTACCGCGATGACCCCGGCTACGCGCTGGAGTGCCTGCGAGCGGCCGCCGACGCGGGCGCGGAGAACGTGACCATCTGCGACACCAACGGCTCCAGCCTGCCCGGGCAGGTGGCGGAGGCCACGAAGGAGGCCGTCGCACAGCTGGACGTCGCGATCGGAATCCATACCCACAACGACCTCGAGTGCGCGGTCGCCAACTCATTGGCGGCGGTGGAGCAGGGGGCGAGCCTGGTGCAGGGCACGATCAACGGGATCGGCGAGCGCACCGGGAACGCGAACCTGACGTCGATCCTGCCCGCGCTCCAGCTCAAGCTGGGCTATGAGGTCGTCACAGAGGAGCAGCTCGGCCGGCTCACCGGCATCGCCCACTTCATGGACGAGCTGCTCAACATCACGCCCGATCCCGACCAGCCCTTCGTCGGGCGCAACGCCTTCGCCCACAAGGGGGGCATGCATGTCGCGGGCGTCAACGCCGACGCGCGGACCTTCGAGCACATGGACCCGGCGCAGGTCGGGAACGAGCGCGACCTGGTCGTCTCCGAGCTCTCCGGCAAGGGGACCGTGCTCGGGCGCGCCGAGCGGGCCGGCATCCCTCTTGACGACGAGCAGGCTGCCCGCGCCGTTCGCACCCTGAAGGAGCGCGAGCACCGCGGCTACAACTACGAGGCAGCCGACGCGTCCTTCGAGCTGCTGCTGCGCAAGGAGGGCGAGCGCTACGAGCCGCTCTTCCGCCTGGAGGGCTTCCGGGTCCTAGTCGAGAAGCGCGAGGACGGCAAGGTTGTCACCGAGGCCACGATCAAGCTCTGGGTGGACGGGGAGCGCTACCTGCGGACCGCGGAGGGCAACGGCCCGGTGAACGCGCTCGACAAGGCCCTGAGGGGCGCGATCAGCGACCGACATCCTCACCTTGCGGACATCGAGCTGACCAACTACAAGGTCCGGATCCAGGACGAGCACCACGGCACCGGGGCCGTCACGCGCGTTCTGCTCGACTCGTCCGACGGGGAGCGGGAGTGGGGATCGATCGGCGTCTCGGAGAACATCATCGAGGCCTCCTGGGAGGCGCTCGTCGACTCGCTCGAGTACGCCTTCCAGCCACGCGAACAGAGCACCGCACCGAGTGAACGAACCGATCCCGCTCGCACGACCTGAGCTCGGCCCGCGCGAGGAAGAGTTGCTGCTGGAGGTGGTCCGCTCCGGCTCGCTATCCCTGGGCCCGAAGCTCGGGGAGTTCGAGCACGACTTCGGCGAGTGGCTCGGCGGCGGCTACGCCGTGGCCGTCTCGAGCGGGACAGCCGCGCTCCACCTGGGCGTCAGGTCGATGGAGTGGGGTGAGGGCGACGAGGTCATCACCAGCCCGTTCAGCTTCGTCGCGACCGCCAACTCCATCCTCTACGAGGGGGCGAAGCCGGTCTTCTGCGACGTCGATCCGGTGACGTTCAACCTCGACCCCGAGGCGGTGGCTGCGGCCGTGACCGAGAGGACGGCCGGGCTTATGCCGGTCCACATCTTCGGCTATCCGGCCGACCTGCCGGCGCTCGCGAAGGTCGCCTCCGATCGGAGCCTCGGCATGCTCGAGGACGCTGCGCAGGCGCTCGGCGCCGTCGACCGCACCGGGAAGAAGGTGGGATGCGCCGGCAACATCGCGATCTTCGCGTTCTATCCCAACAAGCAGATGACGACGGGGGAAGGGGGTGTCCTGATCACGGCCGACGAGGAGGTCGCCGAGCGGGTGAGGAGCGAGCGAAACCAGGGGCGCCCGGAAAACGACGGCCGGGTCGAGCATGACCGGCTCGGCTTCAACTACCGCCTCTCCGACCTGCAGGCCGCGATCGGGATCGCGCAGGTCGAGCGGCTGGACGAGCTGCTGAACGCGCGCGACAATGTCGCCGCCCTCTACCGGGAGCGGCTCACCCAGCTCGGGGCCGCGCCCGCCGGCGACGACGATTCCGGCGACATCGTGCTGCCCTGCGAGAACAACGGCGACGAGCGCCGCGGCTGGTTCGTCTTCGTGGTGCAGCTGCCTGAAGGCGCCGATCGGGAAGCCACGATCTCATCCCTCGCGCAGCAGGGAATCGAGTCGAAGGCGTACCTGCCCGCCATCCATCTGCTGCCCCCCTACCGCGAGCGATTCGGCTTCGTGGGTGGGGAGTTCCCGGTGGCCGAGCGGATCGCGGAGCGCTCGCTCGCCCTGCCGTTCTTCACCTCGATGACCGAGTCGCAGGTGGACCGCGTCTGCACGGCGCTGGGCGAGGCGCTCGGCAAGCGACCCTAGACTCAGGCGGACATGGGCCGCTTCGGCGAAGAACAGGATCCGCTCTTCAAGCGGATCAACTCCTCGATCTCCTTCGACTGGCGCCTGGCGTCCTTCGACGTTGAGCAGTCGAAGGCGCACGCGCGGGCGCTCGCCGGCCTGGGCGTGCTCGAGGAGGCTGAGCTGCAACAGATCACGGAGGGGCTCGACCGCGTCGGCGGCGAGCTCGAGGGGCGCACCTTCGAGTTCAGCGAGGACGACGAGGACATCCACATGGCGATCGAGCGGCGGCTGACCGAGCTGATCGGGCCGCTCGGCGGCAAGCTGCACACGGCGCGCTCGCGGAACGACCAGGTGGCGACCGACCTGGCCCTCTTCGTGCGCGCGCACTCGGCCCGCGCGATCGCGCTGCTCGAGTCCCTGATGGAGACGCTGGTGGCGCAGGCGGAGGCGCATCGCGACTGGCCGGCGCCCGCCTACACGCACCTGCAGCGGGCCCAGCCGGTCTACCTCGGCCATCACCTGCTCGCCTATTTCTGGATGTTCCAGCGGGACGCTCGGCGCTTCTTCCGCGCCGCCGAGTCGACCACCGACATGCCGGCCGGCTCCGGGGCGCTGGCCGGGCTCAACTGGGACGTCGATCGCGACGCGCTGGCGGCGGATCTCGGCTTCGAGCGGCCGTATCCGAACTCCCTCGATGCCGTCTCCAACCGGGACTTCGCCCTGGACTACCTCTCGGCGGCGGCGATCTGCGCGATGCACCTCTCGCGTCTCGGCGGGGAGATCGTGCTCTGGTCGAGCCAGGAGTTCGGCTTCGTCGAGCTTCCGGACTCGTTCGCCTCGGGCTCGAGCATCATGCCCCAGAAGAAGAACCCGGACGCCGCCGAGCTGCTGCGGGGCAAGGCGCCGCGAGTTGCCGCCGCGTTCCAGAGCCTGCTCGGGACGATGCACGCCCTGCCGCTCGCCTACAGCAAGGATCTCCAGGAGGACAAGGAGCCCCTCTTCGACGCGATCGACAACCTCGAGCTCGGCCTGGCTGCCGCGACCGGCATGCTCGGCGGGATCAGCTTCAACCGCGAGCGGCTCGCTGCCGCGGCCGAGGACGAGATGCTGGCCGCCACGGACCTCGCCGATGCGCTGGTCCGGGAGGGAGTGCCCTTCCGCGAGGCCCATGGCCTGGTGGGGGGCCTGGTGAGAAGCGCGGTGGATTCCGGCAAGTCGCTCTCCGAGCTGAGCGAGACCGAGCTGAACGGGGTGCCCGAGAGCGCGCGCCGGGCCGTGCGCGAGGCGCTGGCGACGGGGCGGACGATCGAATCGAAGGTCTCAGCCGGCGGCACCGCATCGGCGAGAGTCGAGGAGCAACTCGAGCGGGCGCGCCAGGCGCTCACCTCACTGCGCGCGTGAACCGGGAGTTCTTCGACCGCTCGGTGCACGAGGTCGCACGCGAGCTGATCGGCTTCGGCCTCGGAATCGGCGAGACGGCGGGCGTGATCGTCGAGACCGAGGCCTACGAGGCGAGTGACCCGGCCTGCCACGCCTACGTCGGGCGCACGGCCCGGAACGAGGTCCTCTTCGGACCGCCGGGGTACGCCTACGTCTACCTCTCCTACGGGATCCACAGCCTGCTCAACTTCGTCGCAGAACCGGAGGGGAGCGCCGCCGCGGTCCTGATCCGCGCGCTGGAGCCGACAGATGGGATCGAGCTGATGCGCGAGCGCCGGGGGCAGGAGCCAGTCGAGGCCCTCTGTTCGGGACCGGGCAAGCTCACGGAGGCGCTCGGAGTGGGTCTGTCCCTGAACGGTGCGGACCTGCTCGCGCCGCCCTTCGAGCTCACCGAGCCGACGGGGGCGTGGACGGACCTCGACGTGGTCACCGGCCCCCGGATCGGCATCACCAAGGCGGCCGAACTGCCGTGGCGCTACTGCGTGAGCGGGAGCCGGTTCGTTTCGCGGCCCTGGCCGGCGCAGATCAGCCGAGCAGCCTAGAGCCCGGTGCCGCCGGTGCCGCCCGTGCCCGACGCGCCTCCGCCTCCGCCGCCACCACTTGGCGCGGAGGGCGGGGGCGCTGCGGCCGGTCCGCCGCCGCCTCCACCACCGGAGTTGCCGCCACCGCCACCGCCTCCGCCGGAACCGGACGGTGGCGTGTAGGACGGCGTGTACGTCGGTGAAGAGGTTGTGGTCTCACCTGAGCCCGAGTCGTTCTTATGGTTCGCCTCGGCCTTGTGCTGGCTGTAGATCGACTCGACCGCACTCATGATCCGCCCCCAGATGATCGCGGGGTAGGTGCCGCCGTCGACGGGGCCGCCGTTGTAGTCGGTCGACATGGACTCGGTGCTGTCCGGGTGGCCGACCCAGACGCAGGCCGTGAAGTGGTCGGTGCCGCCGCAGAACCAGGCGTCGCCGTTGTTCTCGGTGGTGCCGGTCTTGCCCCAGGCGTTGTGACCGGTGGACTCGGCCGCGGTACCGGTGCCGCCGAGGACGTTCGCGCGGAGGATGCTCTTCACCTCGTCGGCGACGCTCTGCGAAAGGACGCGGATCTTCCGGGGCTTGTCCTCGGCGATCGTGTCGCCGCCCGGCTCGGTGACCTTGTCGATGGCGACCGGGGCGAGCTGGTAGGGGTTGTTGTTCGGGCCCAGGCTCGCGTCAAGGTTGCCGCCCACGCGCTCGCCGCCGGAGGCGATCGTCTGGTAGGCGTGCGCCATCTCGAGCGGGCTGACGCCCGGGTCGATGGCGCCCAGGATCATCGACGGGTTGGTGGAGAACTTGGTCTCGAGGCCCATCCGGTGGGCGGTGTGGGCGATCGTCTTCGTGCCGCCCTTGACGGCCGGGCTGCCGCCGCACCCCTGGACGCAGCGATCCGTGCGGCCCAGGCCCAGCTCGGCGTAGACGGAGTTGTCCGAGTGCAGCGTCGCGTCGTACAGGGTGGAGCTGCCGTAGTACTCGTCGGCGTAGTTGTGGACGTCGAAGTACTCGTGCTTGGAGTGGGGGACCTTGAAGATCTTCTCGTTCGAGGCGTAGCTGTTGTTGGGGGAGATCCCCTGGGTCAGCGCGGTCGCGAGGGTGAACGGCTTGAAGGCCGAGCCGGGCTGGCGGTGCCCGTTCGTGGCCAGGTTGAAGGGATGATTCTGGAAGTCGTTCCCGCCGACCATCGCCTTGACCCCGCCGGTCTCGTTGTCGAGCACGACCACCGAAGCCGTGGGGGCGACGCCGGCGAGCGTGCTCTGCGCGATCTCCTGCGCGGTGTTCTGCATCTCCATGTCCAGGGTGCTGTGGACGGTGAGGCCGCCGCCGAAGGAGCGCCCGGGGCCGTAGAGGTCGACGACCTGCTGGCGGAGCCACGAGCTGAAGTAGGGAGCCTCGGAATCGACCGACGGCTTGGCTATCTCCGAGGCCACCGGGATCTGGGTGTTGATTCCCTGGCCCGGTCCGTCGTACTCGTCCTGGGTGATGTCGCCCTGTTCCAGCATCTTCTGGAGGACGAGGTTGCGGCGGTCCATGGCTGCCTGCGGGTTGGCGCGCGGCGAGAAGGCGGAGGGGGAGGTGATGATCCCGGCGAGCATCGCGGCCTCGGGCGGAGTCAGGTCCTTGGCGCACATCTCATGCCCCGGTTGCCCACAGCCCTGATGGTTCCAGCCGAAATAGGTGCGCGCGGCGGCCTCGATGCCGTAGGCACCCTCGCCGTAGTAGATGGTGTTCAGGTACTCGGTGAGGATCTTGTCCTTGTCCCAGTGGCGCTCGATCTCCGAGGCGAGCGCGGCCTCGCGGAACTTCTCGAAGATGGTCCTGTCGCCCTGCGCCTCGATCGCGTTCTTGACGAACTGCTGGGTGATCGTCGAGGCGCCCTGGGTGGAGCCGCCGGGAATCAGGTCCTGGACCGCGGCTCGGGCCATGCCCTGGATGTCGATCCCACCGTGCTCGTAGAAGCGGCGGTCCTCGATCGCGACCGCGGCTTCCTTCATGTAGGGAGAGATGTCGCCCGAGTCGATCAGGATGCGGTCGTCGTTGTTGAGCAGGGGCCCGATCCGGTTGCCCTGGTCATCCACCACCTCGGAGTTCTTGGCCTCGGCGAACTCCTTCTTGGCCTCGAGGTTCGGCAGGTCGCGGGTGATCGACATCATCATCCCGAAGAAGAACGAGACCAGCCCGAGCGCTCCGATTCCCGCGAGCAGCAGGAGCAGCCGGAGCTTCTTGATCCGGCCCGGCTGTGGCTTGCGGGGCCGCCGTGCGCTGATCCGGCGAGGCAGGCGCGGGGGAGGGGGCCTGCCCGCGCCGCCGGCGGGTCGTGGCTGGGGGATCCGCGAGGGGACCCGTTCGCGCAGGGCCTGGACCCGGTCCTTGCTCTCCGCGATCCGTTCGCTGCCGACACGGCGCAGACCGCGCAGGCCGCCTTCGAAGGCGCCTCTGATCGTCGCGCCGCCTCGCGCCACGCGGCCCTTCTGCGGCTGGCTGGCGAGGACGGACTCGAAGTCGACGTCCTCGTCCTCATCCTGATCCGCCCGCTCGAGCCGTGACCTCTCCTCATCGAAGTCCAGGATCGGGCTGGGCCGGCGGGAGGCGCGACGGCGGGCCTCCTTGGCGAAGTTGCGCGCCTCGCCGGGCGTCGGGGGGCCCGCCGGGCCGTCGTCGCGCTCACGGAGGGGGGAGAGGCTGCCGGGCTCGAACACGTCGTCGCCGATGCTCAGCCAGTCCTCCTCCGGGGCCTCGCCCGGGCGGCGCGAGGGCTCGCGCGCCGGCGGCTCGGGCCTCCGGGGTGGTTCCTCCGGCGGGATCTCCGGGGCCTCCGCCTCGTCGGCGTAGAGCAGCTCGCCGCGGCGGTCGAGGAGCTCTCTGGCGCGAGCCGCGTAGCCGCGCGCGCCGTTGCCGGAGCCGTTGCCGTGCCCGTTCCCGCTCGAGCCGTTGGTCCGGGCACCATTGCCGTTGCCCTCAGATCCCGGCTCGGGCGAGTCGCCGCCGCTTCGGAATCGGCGCCGCCGAGGGGCCTCGTCGGCCGCCTCGGGGTCAGGGTCTTCCGTCCGCGAAGCGGATCGGCCTCGGTCTACGTCGAAGTCGAAATCGAAGTCTTCTGTCATGTGCGATGAGCGACGCTAGGTGTCGCTCGCGCCCGGATCCAAGTTGCGCCTGGGGATGACTCTAAGGACACCGGATGACGTGGGTTGTTGCACCCACGATGCAGCCGTGCCCGGCCAGGCGGAAGCGGGGAGTCTAGCATCGCCCTCGTGCCTGAAAATCGGTTCAGAACGCCCTCCGAACTAGGCTTCCCCGGGCATGTCTGACCTCGAAATCCTGACCCGCGGGGCCGAGGAGGTTCTTCCCCAGGGCGAGCTGGAGAAACAGCTGGCGAAGGGCGAGCCGCTCCGCGTCAAGCTCGGGATCGATCCGAGCACCCCGGACATCCACCTCGGCCATGTGGTGGTCCTCACCAAGCTCGCCCAGTTCCAGGCCGCCGGGCACACGGTCGTTCTGATCATCGGCGACTACACCGCCCTGGTCGGGGATCCGAGCGGGCGCGACACCACGCGACCGGTGCTGAGCCCCGAGCAGATCGAAGCGAATGCCCAGACCTACCAGGACCAGGCCTTCAAGGTGCTCGAACGTGAGCGGACCGAGGTCCGCCACAACGGTGAGTGGTTGGACATGCCGACGCAGGAGCTCTTCAGCCTGCTCGGCAAGACGACGGTGGCCCGGCTGCTCGAGCGGGAGGACTTCACTCAGCGGATGCGGGCGGACCAGCCGATCTCGACCCTCGAGCTGATCTATCCCGTCCTGCAGGGTTACGACTCCGTGGCGGTCCGCGCCGACGTCGAGCTGGGGGGGACCGACCAGAAGTTCAACCTGCTCTTCGGCAGGGACATCCAGCGGGCCTACGGCGTCCCCGAGCAGTCGATCATGACTCTCCCCATCCTCCCCGGGACGGACGGCAGGCAGAAGATGAGCAAGTCGCTGGGGAACTACGTGGGGGTGACGGAGCCCCCTGAGGAGATCTTCGGGAAGCTGATGAGCGTGCCGGACGAAGCGATGGGCACCTACTACGAGCTGCTCCTGGGGGAGGAGGCCCCCAGCGGGCATCCGGCCGAGGCGAAGCGCGCACTGGCGCGGCGGCTCGTCGATCGGTTCCACGGCGAGGGCGCCGGCGATCAGGCGGAGGCGCACTTCAACCGGCTGCACGTCGAGCACGGGGTCCCCGACGAGATGCCGGAGCACGATCTCGCGGGCGAGGACGGAGAGGTGCATCTGCCTTCCGTGATCTCCTCGGCGTTCGAGATCAGCACGAGCGAGGCCCGCCGGCTGCTCACCCAGGGCGCGGTCAAGCTGGACGGGGAGACCCTGGACGGCGCGAGGCTCGACCTGCCGGCCGGGGAGCTCGCCGGAAAGGTCCTGCAGGTGGGGAAGAGACGCTTCCTCCGCATCACCGGCGGCCCCGCCTCTTGAACAGACGGGCGATCGCGGGCTATACTCCCCGGTCGCTCTTGCTTCGGATCACGAAGAGAGCCACCTCGTAAGAGGACCTCGGATCGGCCGCGACGCGGCCTGATCGTTTCGGGGCCCCTCGTTCGAGGGGCCTTTTTCGTGAACCGAGCAGAGGGTGGAGGCGGCGAGACCCGTCGACCCCACCGGATGGTCTTTGAAAACTGAGCAGCGCGCGACGAGGGGTTCGCCCGGATCCTCGGATCCATGACCCTTCGTTGCTCGAGCCCGACCCCCGCCCATCATGCACCGGGTGGGGGTTGATAACTCCGTCATGTTTCGCCGCCGCTCTGTGTACGCGGCGGCAAGTAGTCAGCGACATGACAACTCTCTTGTGACTGACGCCAGTCACGTCACACTTTTCACGGAGAGTTTGATCCTGGCTCAGGACGAACGCTGGCGGCGTGCTTAACACATGCAAGTGGAGCGACGAACCGGGCTTCGGCCCGGGGCAAAGCCGCGAACGGGTGAGTATCACGTGGGTAA
>DATBHQ010000042.1:0-2326 GCA_036557385.1 Solirubrobacterales bacterium
AACCCGTTCGCCTGGGCGGCGTAGATGCCGGCGTGGACGGCGTTCGGCTGGAAGTCGAGGACCAGGGTCGCGCCATTCGGCGCGCCCGGTTCAGCGCCGCCCCCTCCGCAGGCCGCCACGCCGGCGCCGAGGAGGGCGGCCGCCAGCAGCGCGGCGACCCGTGTCATCCGCCGCTGACCCTATCCCTAAGCGGCGCCTAAAACCTGCCGGAGGCGGTCTCGGCGCGTCCGCAAATCTAGTTAGACTGCGCGCCGCCGACGTCCGGTCGGCAATTTTTTTGAGGATCTACGAGGAGGTTGCTTCAAGTGCAAGATCGAGGTCTCGCTGCCTACGTCGCCGAGTTGATCGGCACGCTGCTGCTGGTCTTCTTCATCACGATGGTGGTGTCCCTCTACGTCGCGACGGGTCAGAACGCCCAGTTCGGATCCGATTTCGCGGTCGTGGGCCTTGTTCACTTCCTCGTTCTCTTCGCGTTGATCATCAGCATCGGCGTGGCGAGCGGCGGGCACTTCAACCCCGCGGTCACGGCCGGGTTCATCGCGCTCCGGCGGATCGACCCGATCGACGGCCTCGTCTACATCCTGGCCCAGCTCTCGGGCGGCGTACTCGGCGCTCTGCTGACCAAGGCCTTCATCCTCGACGAGGGGCGTGCCTCGGACTACGGGACGCCGAAGATCAGCCCCCTACTCGGCGGGGCCTTCCAGGGCTTCCTGGTGGAGGGCATCGGCACCTTCGTCCTGGTGTCGGCTGTGATCTGCGTCGCGCTCAACCCGGATATCCGGCGCTGGGCCGCGCTCGCGGCCGGTGGTGCGCTGGGCCTCGGCGTGATGACCCTCGGCCCGCTCACGGGCGGCTCGCTAAATCCCGCGCGCTGGTTCGGTCCCGCGCTGGTCGGCAACCACTTCACCGACTGGTGGGCCTACATCCTCGGCCCGATCGTGGGCGGTGTGCTCGCCGCGGTCGTCTATCGCTTCGTGATCGAGCCCGCCAGCGGGCCCGACCAGGAGCTCGCCGACACGGTCGCGCCGCGCGGTCCCGCGCCGCCGGCCGGAGAGGCCCCGCCGCTCCGGCAGGAGCGTCCGCCGTCGTCACCTCCGGGTGGCATCGCCGGCAGCTAGGCGCGAACGAGCCGAAATACCGGCTGCGCTAGGTTGACCCGGCGATGCGCCGGGTCACCTTCTCGCGCAACTACACGCTGTCGCTGTCGCGGACGTGTCAGTGCTACTGCAAGTACTGCGCCTTCGCCACGCACCGCGCGCACGTCCACGATCCCGATGAGGTCGCGCGCCGCCTGGATGAGGCGGTGCGGCGGAACGCGAAGGAACTGCTCGTCCTCACGGGCGAGCGCCCGGAGGTGAATCCGGAGGTCGCCGCGCGCCTGCAGGAGTGGGGCCACGACGACTTCACCTCCTACGTCATCTGGGCGTGTCAGCGGGCGATCGACCGCGGCCTTCTGCCGCACACCAACCTCGGCGTCCTCTCTCGCGAGGACCTCGCCCGGCTGCGCGAGGTGACCGCCTCGCAGGGGCTGATGCTCGAGTCGATCAACCCCGATCTGGTCGTCCACCAGGGATCTCCCACCAAGCAGCCGGCCGAGCGGCTGGAGACGATCCGGCTCGCCGGGGAGCTGCGCATCCCCTTCACCACCGGGATCCTGGTCGGGATCGGCGAGACCGCGGACGAGCGTGTCGCCGCGCTCGAGGCGATCGCCGCCGTCCACGCGGAGTACGGCCACGTCCAGGAGGTGATCCTCCAGAACTTCGTGCCGCATCCGCGCTACTACGGCGCGGAGGTCGCCGAGATCGCCGACGCCGCTTCCAAGGAGCGCTGGACGAACGGGACGACCGTGGGCTCTGAGCTTCCGCTCCCGGACTGGGCGAGCCCGGTCAGCGTCGAGGACATGAAGCGGCTGATCGCCGAGAGCCGCCGGGTGATGCCCGATGTCGGCCTGCAGGTGCCGCCGAACCTCGCCGACTGGTGGCCCGAGCTGGTCGAGGCGGGCGCCACCGACCTCGGCGGGCTGTCGGCGAACGGCGACCACATCAGCCCGGAGGAGCCGTTTCCGAGCCCGCACCAGGTGCGCAAGGAGCTCGGCCCGCGCGGCTATGCGCTCACCGAGCGGCTCTGCGCCTACCCGCAGTACCTCGACCCGGAGTGGATGGAGCAGGGGGTCCTCGACCTGGTCAAGCTCAAGTACTGGAGCTTCATCCCGCGCCGCGGCTCGGGACGGCGCCAGCAGCAGCCCCCGGCTCCGGAGGTCGCGCCACGCGCGATAGAGAAGGGCCGGGCGGGCGATCAGCTCAGCGAGGAGGAGCTCACCGCCCTC
>DATBHQ010000043.1:0-13203 GCA_036557385.1 Solirubrobacterales bacterium
GTGGGCGATCGTGTCGCAGCCGTGCTCGCGCGCCGCCTCGACGGCGAGCTTGCCGATCAGGGGGCGGCCCAGCGCCGTGAACAGCGGGTAGCCGCCGCCGTAGAGCGCGTTCGCCTTGATCGCCCGCAGCACGTACTCGTCGGCGAACTCCTCGCGCGCGTCGACCAGCACGGTCTCAACCGCGCCGAGCCGCTTCGCCTTGCCGGTGACGACGTCCCAGTCCTCGCCGGGCTGGCCGAGGTTGACCGTGAGCGTGACGATCTCGGCCCCGTAGCGCTCCTGGATCCACTTCACCATGACGCTTGTGTCCAGGCCGCCCGAGTAGAGCAGCAGGACGCGCCCGACCTCGGCCGGGTCCGCCTGATAGGACGCTATTCGGGGCGCCTCTTCGGCCATTGAGCCGGTCAGTGTGGCGGGTTCACTCAGATGACGCTGCGACAATCCCGGCGGTGCAGCGGGCGGTACGGATCGTCTCGACCATGCTGATCACGGCGGGGATCGTCGTCCTCGTCGATGCCGGGCTAACCCTGGTTTGGCAGGAACCGCTCTCGGCCGCCTACGGGGCTCTCGAGCAGGGCAAGGCGGAGGACCAGCTCAGGGACCTGGAAGCCCAGTACCCCACCCCCGCCGACCTGGCGGCGATCGCGGGCGTCAGGGGCACCGCCGCGAAGGCGAACATTCTCGCCGATCGCTTTGAGCCCCATCTGCAGGATGGGCACGCGTTCGGCCGCATCAAGATCGACCGGATCGACCTCGACATGGTCGTGGTGCAGGGCACCGACACCGCGTCGCTGCAGAAGGGCCCGGGCCACTACCGGAACACCGCGCTGCCCGGCCAGCCCGGCACGGTGGCGATCGCCGGGCACCGAACCACCTACCTCGCCCCGTTCCGGCACATCGACCAGATCGAGAACGGCGACGCGGTCCGGATCGAGATGCCCTACGCGACCTTCACCTACACGGTGCTCAGGCACGAGGTGGTCGACCCCAGCGACGTCGGGATCCTCAGGCCGGTCGGCTTCGACGAGCTGGTGATGACCGCCTGCCATCCGCCCTACAGCGCCTCCCACCGCTACGCGGTCTTCGCGAAGCTCACTCGGATCGATCTCTTCGCGACCAGCGGCGAGGGCCGCTGGGTGGCGCCCTAGGCCCCGCGACCTGCGCCGGCCCCGATCGGCGTTGACAGCCGCCACCATCCGGCGCTAGTTTCGGTGCCGGGAGCGGCGCGGCGATCGCCGGCCGAATGGCTACCGGGGAGAAGGGCGGCATCAGATGGGAAGGCTCGACCGGTCTCTTCATTCGATTGGCTTCGCGGCGATGGCGGTGGTCGCATCGCTCCTGGTCCCGAATCTGGCGATGGCTGGGACCCTCGATCAAGAGCAACCCACCGTCGCCCCCATGGCGTTGAACGCTCATTCGACTCAGAGCGTCGCCCAGACCTTCACGGCGGGCCTGAGCGGCAAGCTCGACCAAGTCGATCTGAACCTCAACATGAGCGGCAGTCCCCCGGTGCCGGTGATCGTCGATCTCCGCGATGCTTCGGGTGGTCTCCCGGGCAGCGCGATCCTCGCCAGCCAGAACGTTCTGTCGTCGGATGTTGTGGCATTTCCCGGCTCCGGCTGGGTGTCGTTCGTCTTTCCCACGCCCGCGCCGGTGACCGCCGGAACCCAGTACGCGATAGTCGCCCACAGCGCCGCCGTGTTCCCCGAGACCTACGCCTGGAGTCAGGGCGTGGGCACCGACCCATATTCGCGAGGGGCGGCCTACCTCGCGTCTCCTCCCACAGCTCCCTGGATGCCCGTCCCCATCGGGCCACCCGATTTCGCCTTCAAGACCTATGTCGTGCCCCAACCGACACAGACCCCGACGGGCGCGGCCCCTCCGACCGGGAAGCGCGGTGCGGCGCTCAAGAAATGCAAGAAGAAGCACTCCAAGAAAGCGCGCAGGAAGTGCCGGAAGAAGGCGAAGCGACTGCCGGTCTGAACCGGTCGGACCTGACTCCGGACTAGAGCCCGCCCTCGCCGCCCGGCGTCGTGGTCCCGCCGGGGACGCCGCTGCCGCCGTTCGGCGCGGTCGTCGTCGTTGACGAGGTGGTCGTCGGCGAGCTCGTCGTGGTCTGCTCGGTGCGAGTGGTGGTCGTCCCCGGACTGGTGGCGCCGCCGCCATCGTCGCCGGAGTCGTCGGCCGCGACGATGATCAGCGCGATCCCCAGCCCGATCACGAGGACGATCAGGATGCCGATGGTCCAGCGGGTGCGCGTGTTCATGGCCGCGACTGTAGTGAGCGGCCCGGAGACTCAGTCAAGCGTCCGCTGCAGGATCGCCAGGGCCTCGTCGATGTCGTCCTCGGCGATCACGAGCGGCGGCAGGAAGCGCAGGGTCTCGGAGCCGATCGGGTTGACGATCAGGCCCTGCTCGAGGGCGCCCGAGGCGACCTCGCGGGCGTCCGCGCCCTCGAGGCGCGCGCCGATCATCAGGCCCCTGCCCCGCACCTCGCCGATCCCATCGATCGCCTCGAGGCCCTCGCGGAGTCTGCCGCCGAGCTCCCGGACACTGCGCAGCAGCTCGGCGTCGTCGATCACGTCGAAGGTGGCCAGGGAGGCCGCCGCGACCAGCGGGCCGCCGGCGAAGGTCGAGCCGTGGTCGCCGCGCTCGAGCACGTCCGCCGTCTCCGGGCCGGTGACGCAGGCACCGACCGGCAACCCGCCCCCGAGCGCCTTCGCGCTGGTGATCACGTCGGGGCGCACGGAGAGCTGCTCGTAGGCCCAGAGCGAGCCCGTCCTGCCCATCCCGGTCTGGATCTCGTCGAAGACGAGCAGCGCCCCGGTCGTGTCACAGGCCTCCCGGGCGGCGCCGATCAGCTCGTCCGCCACCACGTTCACGCCCGTCTCGCCCTGGATCGGCTCGAGCATCACCGCGGCGGTGCTCTCCCCGACGGCCCCGCGGAGCGCGTCCGCGTCGTCGCGGGCGACCGTCCGGAAGCCCGGCAGATACGGGGCGAAGCTCTCGTTCGTCGCGAGGCCCGGGGTGGCGGAGAGCGAGCCCATCGACCGCCCGTGAAATGCTCCCTCCAGGACGACGATCTCGGGCCGGGCGAGGCCCCGCCCGTGGGCGTGCTTGCGGACCAGTTTGATCGCGCACTCGTTCGCCTCCGTTCCGGAGTTGCAGAGGAAGGCCCTGCCGCCGAGGCTCGAGCTCGCCAGCCGCTCCGCCAGCCGGACGCCGCCCTCGGTCAGGTAGAGGTTCGAGGTGTGCATCAGGGCGCCGGCCTGCGCGCGCACGGCCTCGACGACCGCCGGGTGGCAGTGCCCCACCGAGGAGACCGAGATCCCCGCCAGGAAGTCGAGGTACTCGTTGCCCTCCGAGTCCCAGAGCCTCGCTCCCTCCCCGCGCACGAACTCGACCGGCATCCGCGGGTAGGTCTGCATGACCCAGCGGGCCTCGAGCTCCTGCAGCTCGGCGAGCTTCATGCCGTGATCTTCGTCCCGATGCCCGCGTCGGTGAAGAGCTCGAGCAGCAGCGTGTGCGGCCGGCGCCCGTCGACGATGTGGGCGGCCTCCACCCCGCCCGCGATCGCCTCGACGCAGGCGGCGAGCTTCGGCCGCATGCCGCCCTCGATTTCCATCAGCGCGGATTGCACTTCCTCAGCGGTGGCGGTCGAGATCCGCGACTCCGGGTCCCCCGGGTCGCGCAGCCAGCCGTCCACGTCGGTGAGGAAGATCGCCTTGTGGGCGTGCATCGCCGCCGCCACTTTGCCGGCTGCTTCGTCCGCGTTGACGTTGTAGGAGGCGCCCTCCCCATCCGTCCCCACCGAGGCGATCACCGGGACATAGTCCTCGGCGATGTGGTCGATCACGTCGACGTTCACCTTCTCGATCTCGCCGACGAAGCCGACGTCCTCCGAGTTGGCGACCGGCCGGACGCCGAAGAGCGAGCCGTCCTCCCCGCCGAGGCCGACCGCCGGCTGGCCGTGGCGGTTGAGCCGTCCCAGGATGTCGGAGTTGATCTTGCCCAGCAGGACCATCTTCGCCACCTCGACGGTCTCTGCGTCGGAGACCCTCAGCCCCTCGTGGAAGCGCACCTCCATCCCCATCCGCTCCATGTAGTGGGTGATCTCCGGCCCGCCGCCGTGGACGATGATCGGGTTCATCCCCACGTACTTGAGGAGAACGACGTCCCGGGCGAAGGCCTCGCGCAGCTCCTCTTCGCGCATCGCCGCGCCGCCGTACTTGATCACGATCGTCCGCCCGTGGAACTCGCGGATGTAGGGCAGCGCCTCGAGCAGCGTCTCGACCGATGAGCTCACGTCGTGTACTCCGCGTTGATCCGGATGTAGTCGTGGGTCAGGTCCGAGAAGTAGACGTGGGCGCGCGAGGCGCCCCGGCCGAGCCGCACCGAGAGCTCGGCCTCCGGCAGCTCGGCGGCCAGCTCGGCGGCCTGGATGCGGTCGGGCCCGAGCTCGTCGAGCTCCTCTCCCGCCAGCGCCATGCCGGCGGCCTGGGCGATCCGCCCCCAGTTGGAGTCGCGCCCGAAGAGGGCGGTCTTCACCAAGGGGGAATTGGCGATCGCCCGCGCGACGCGCTCGGCCTCGGCCTCGTCGGCGGCCGCGGTCACCTCGACGCGCCCCACCCGGGTGGCGCCCTCCCCGTCGGCGACGATCTCCAGCGCGAGCTGCAGGAGCACCGCATCGAGCAGCCCCCTCGGCAGCACCGCGCCGGCCGTCCCGGTCGCCTGGAGCATCACCGTGTCGTTGGTGCTCAGCTGCCCGTCCACGGTGATCCGCTCCATCGAGCCGGCCAGCGCCGAGCGGAGAACCGCGTCCGGGTCATCGACCAAGGCGTCGGTCTGGACAAAGCAGAGCATGGTCGCGAAGCCCGGCTCGATCATCCCGGCGCCCTTCGCCTGCGCGGAGACGGTGACCTCGCCCGCGCGGATCGTGCAGCGCTTCGGACCCCTGTCCGTGGTCATGATCGCCTGCGCGAAGTCCTCGCCCCCGCTCGCCGTGAGCCCCTGGACCGCCTCCAGGACCCCGGTGGTGACGGCCTCGACGTCCAGCGGGACGCCGATCGTCCCGGTCTCCGCGACCGCGACCGAGCGCGGGTCCACCCCCAGGGCCTCGGCGGCCGCGTCCCGCATGGCCAGCGCGTCGCGGTAGCCCTGCTCGCCCGTGGCCGCGTTCGCGTTGCCGGAGTTGACGGCGACCGCGCGCAGCCCATCCGCATCGCACTCGTCCCGGCAGACGCGCACCGGCGCCGCGGCGGCGGCGTTCCGGGTCAGCGCCAGGGCCGAGCTGACCTGGTCGGCGTCGCAGGCCAGCACCCCGACGTCGGTCGCCCCGCCGCCCTTCAAGCCGCAGGCGACGCCGGCGGCGCGAAACCCGGGGGCGAGCCCGGCCGGGTCGAGCTCCTCGAACTCCGGCGGGGGCTTGACCCAGCGCGACGCGAAGAAGGTCCTCGTGGCGGGCATCAGGAGATCCCCTCACCCTCGGGCAGCCCGAGCATCAGGTTGAGGTTCTGGATCGCCTGCGAGGCCGCGCCCTTCCAGAGGTTGTCGATCGAGGCGAAGGCCATCACCCGGCCCGAGGCCTCGTTCTGGGCGAGATGGATCCGGCAGAGGTTCGTGCCGCGCACGCCGCTGACCCCGGGCGGCTCGGGACTCACCTCTACGAACGGCTCGCTTCCATAGCGCTCCTCGTAGAGGCCGAGCAGCCGCGCCATGTCCACGGGCTCCGAGGTCCGCACGTAGCAGCTCACCAGCTCGCCCTGGTCGTAGGGCATCAGGTGGGGGACGAAGGTGACGGCCGCGGCTCCGTTCCCGGAGAGCTGGGAGAGCTCCTGCGAGATCTCCGGCGTGTGCCGGTGGCCTGTCACCTTGTAGGGGCGGGTGTCCTCCGAGGCCTTGACGCCCTTCATCTCCTCGGCCGCGGCGCGCCCCGCCCCGGAGACGCCCGACTTGGCGTCGATCACCACATCCTCGATCAGGCCCTCGCCCGCCAGCGGCGCGAGGGCCAGGATGCTCGCCGTCGGATAGCAGCCGGGGTTGGCGACCAGCCCGGCCTCGGCGATCGCCTCGCGATGGAGCTCGGTCAGGCCGTAGACGGCGCCCGGAACCAGCTCAGGGGCCCCATGCTCGCCGTACCAGCGGGCGTAGGTGTCGAGGTCGTGCAGGCGGAAGTCCGCGGAGAGGTCGACCACCTTCACGCCCCCTTCGCGCAGGGCCGCGACCACCGGCGCGGCGGCGCCGTGCGGATACGCGACGATCGCCGCGTCGACGTCGGACCCGTCCTCGGCCGCGGGCTCCTCGAGCACGAGGTCGACGCCGTAGTCGGGATAGAGCTCGCTGAGGCGCCTGCCGGCATCCGTCCGCGCCGTGACCCGCGCGAGCTCCAGGCTCGGGTGCCGCCTGACCAGCTCCGCCGCGAGCGCCCCGGCGTACCCGGAGGCTCCGGCCACGAGAACCCTATTCACGGAGAGATCCCCCGATCCCCCGGACGGCCGACGCGATCGCGCTTCGCCGCTCGGCGACCTCCTCGTCGGTCAGGGTCCGGTCGGCCGCCCGGAAGCTGAGGCGCAGCGCCAGGCTCTTACGGCCCTCCCCGACCTGGTCTCCGCGGTAGAGGTCAAAGACCTCGGCCGAGCGCAGCAGCTCTCCCCCGCCCTCGAGCACCGCCGCGCGCACCTCGGCGGCCGGCACGACCTCGTCCACCACCACCGCCACGTCCTGGTGGACCGCGGGGAAGGAGATCACGTCCTCGTAGGTCTCCTCGCCCAGCGGCGAGGCGGCCACGAGGGGCGCGAGGTCGACCTCGAAGCCGGCCGCGGCCTCGAGGTCCCAGTCCCGGCAGACGAGCGGATGGATCTCGCCGAGCCAGCCGATCTCCTCGCCCTCCACCAGAACCCGGGCGGAGCGGCCCGGGTGAAGGAACGGCTGCTCGCCCGGAACGACCTCGAGCGGAGCGCCGAGCTCGATGACCAGCGCCGCGAGCACCCCCTTCAGCGAATAGAAGTCTGCGGGCACCGCCCCGCCGTGCCAGCCGCCGGGCCGGAGCTCCCCGGCCGCGAGCGCCCCGATCCGCCAGGGCTCGAAGGCGGGCGGGGGCAGATCGCCCACGAACCTGCCGGCGAGCACGCCATCGTGCGGCGAGGAGCCCTCGCGCAGGTACGCCCGGCCGGACTCGAACAGCGCCACTCGCCCGGCGCCGTGGGCCAGGTTGTAGCGAGCGTCGTCGAGCAGGGAGCCCAGCAGCGCGGTGCGCTCGACTGAGTGCTCTGAGGAGAGGGGGTTGGAGACGAGGATGGGCTGGGCGCGGACATCGTCCTCGGGAAGCCGGAGGCGGTCGGCCATCCGGGGGTCGGTGAGGCTGAGGTCGACTACCGCGTCGAAGCCGAGATCCTGCAGCGCGTCCTCGGCCCGGCGGCGCAGGCGCTGCTCGCGGCTCAGGCCCCCCGCCTGGCCGCTTCTCGCGGGCAGCGTCGACGGCAGGTTGTCCGCGTAGCCGTGGATCCGCCCGACCTCCTCGATCAGATCCACCTCGCGGGTGACGTCGTAGTGGCGGTGGAAGGGGACGGTCGCCTTCAGCGTCTTGCCCTTGCCCGACACCTCGAAGTCGAGCCGCTTCAGGTACTCCGAGCAGAGCTTGGGCTCGATCGGCATGCCCAGCAGCGCCTCGGCCCGCTCGGTGCGCAGCTCGAGCCGGTGCGGCTCGGGAATGTCGGCGGCCTCGTCGATCGTGCCGGGGACGAGCCGGGCGCCGCAGAGCTCCACCATCAGCCGCGAGGCGATCCGCTGTGCCCGGATGGCGAGCTCCGGATGGAGCTGCTTCTCGAAGCGATTCGACGCGTCGGAGCGGAGGCCGAGCTTGCGCGAGGTGCGGAGGATGTTCACCCCGTCCCAGTTCGCCACCTCGAGCAGCACCCGGGTGGTCTGACCCGAGACCTCCGAGACCTGCCCGCCCATGATCCCGCCGATGCCCGAGGGCCCGTTGCGGTCACAGACCAGGACCATGTCCCCGTCGAGGGTGCGCGCCACCCCGTCGAGCGTCGTCATCTTCTCGCCTGCGTCGGCGGTCCTGATGATCAGCGCCCCCTCGGGGACCTTGGCCAGGTCATACGCGTGGAGCGGCTGGGCTGTCATCAGCATCACGTAGTTGGTGATGTCGACGACGTTGTTGATCGGCCGCATCCCGGCGCCGATCAGCCGCGCCTTGAGCCACAGCGGCGACGGCCCGATCTCCACATCAGTGAACACCCGCGCCGTGAAGCGCGGGCAGAGCTCGGGCACCTCGACGGTGACCGAGGCGTAGTCCGTGACCTTCCCCTCGCCGCTCGCCTCGGCGTCGTGCTCCCAGGGGGCCTCTGCCAGCTCCGCACCGGTGACCGCGTGCAGCTCGCGCGCGACGCCGTAGATGCCGAAGCAGTCGACCCGGTTCGAGGTCGGCTCCAGCTCGATCACCGGGTCCGACACCGGGATCAGCTCCGAGAGGGGCGTTCCGGGCGGGAAACCGTCCTCCTCGAAGACGGCGATCCCGTCGGCGTCATCGCCGATCTCGAGCTCGGCCTCGGAGAGGATCATCCCGTCGGACTCGACGCCGCGGAGCTTCGCCCTGCCCAGCTTGGTGCCATCGGGCATGACGGCCCCGGGCAGCGCCACCGGCACCGTCTGGCCGGCGGCGACGTTTGGGGCGCCGCAGACGATCGTCCGGCCGCCCTCGCCGGCGTCGACCTCGCAGACGCTCAGCTTGTCCGCATTCGGATGCTTCTCGACCGAGAGCACCCGGCCCACGACGAAGGAATCAGGCGAAGCCGCCCCGACGTGCGAGATCCGCTCGAGCTCGATCGAGTGCATCGATAGCTGATCAGCCACCTCCTCCACGGAGAGGCCGGGATCGCAGTAGGCGCGCAGCCAGGAGCTCGGCACCTTCATCGGAACTGCTCCAGCACGCGGACGTCGTTCTCGAAGAACTTGCGCAGGTCGGGAACGCCGTACTTGAGCATCGCGATCCGCTCGATGCCCATCCCGAAGGCGAAGCCCTGGACCCGCTCCGGGTCGTAGCCGTTCTCGGCCACGAAGCCGAAGACGTTCGGGTCCACCATCCCGGCGCCGAGGATCTCGATCCAGCCGACCCCCTTGCAGAGCGGATCGCGCGAGCCGTCGGGCAGCCGGCCGCTGCCGCCGCAGCGGAAGCAGGAGACGTCGACCTCAACGCTCGGCTCGGTGAACGGGAAGAACCCGGGCCGGAAGCGCGTTTCGCGCTCGGGCCCGAAGATCCCGCGCGCGAGCTCGTCCAGCGTCCCCTTCAGGTCGGCGAGGGTGATGTCCTCGCCGACGGCGAGCCCCTCGACCTGATGGAAGATCGGGCTGTGGGTGGCGTCGAAGGGGTCCGAGCGGTAACAGCGGCCCGGGACGACGATGAAGATCGGCGGCGGCTCGGCCTCCATCGCGCGGACCTGCATGGGCGACGTGTGGGTCCGCAGGACGACGTCCTCCGGGCCGGGCGGCAGCTGATCCCCGTTCGAGGGGACCCGGAGATCCGAGCGCAGGGTCGACGGGTCGACGTAGAAGGTGTCCTGCGACATCCGCGCCGGGTGGCCGGGCGGGTGGTTGAGTGCCGTGAAGTTGTAGTAGTCGAGCTCGACCTCGGGCCCCTCCACCACCCGGTACCCGAGCCCGACGAAGAGGTCCTCGATCTCCCGCTGGGTGCGGATCAGAGGGTTCTGCGCGCCGACGGGTATCGGCGGTACCCCCGGCAGGGTGACGTCGATCGCGTCCTCCGCCAGCCTGGTGCCGAGCTCGCTGGCATCGAGCTCCGTGCCCCGTGACTCGAGCAGGAACTCGAGCTCGCGGCGGGTTTCGTTGCCGGCCTTGCCCACCGCCCCTCGCTCGCCGGGCGGAAGCTCGGCGATGCCGCGGAGGATCTGCGTCAGCTCGGCCTTGCGCCCGAGGAAGCGGACGCGGAGCTCCTCGAGCTCGGCCGTCGTCGAGGCCGAGCCGATCGCCTCGCCCGCCTCCAGCTTGATCTCCTCGATCCGCTCAGTCGCCATGACCTTCTCCAGCCGCGGACGCTATCCGCTGGAGCGCGATCGCCGCCGCCGCCGCGACGTTCAGGGACTCGGCGCCCTCTCGCAGCGGGATGGTCACCCGAACCTCGCACTGCTCTGCGGTCGCGGCGGGCAATCCCTCCCGCTCGGCGCCCAGGCACAGGGTCGCCATTCCCTCGAGCGCCTCGAGGCCCTCGCCGCCGTGTGCGACCAGCGCCGCCCGCGGCTGCGGGGTGGCATCGATCCCGCCGCGGAGCAGCGGCTCGGCGAAGACGGCGCCCATGCTCGCCCGCACCGCGTGCGGCCCGAACGGGTCCGTGCAGTCGGGCCCGAGGACAACCGACCCGCCCACCAGGGCCTGCGCCGTCCTGATCACCGTGCCGACGTTGCCCGGGTCGGAGACGGCGTGCAGGTAGACGCAGGGAGCCGCGGCCCGCTCGGCCCAGGTCTCCGGCCAGACCCCGATCACCCTGGTCCCGGAGGAGAGCGTCGAGAAACGGTCCAGGAGCGCCGGCTCCACCTCGGTGCCGCCCAGTCCCTCGCCCGCCGCGGTCAGCAGCTCGACCGGCTCGACACCCGCCGCGCGGGCCGCGGCCAGCAGATCCTCGCCCTCGCCGACGAAGAGCCCCTCGCGCTCCCGGCTGCGCCGCCGGCCGAGGCGGCGGATCAGCTTGAGCTTCTCGTTGTGGGGGCTGGTGATCGTCATAAAAAAGGGCGGCTCCGCCTCGCGGACCGCCCGGGAATTCTGCTCTGGCTGCCGTGATCTAGGTGGCGGCAGCCTCCCGGGCGAGTTCAACGAATCGGCGGAAGCCATCGGGGTCGTTGACGGCGATGTCGGCGAGCATCTTGCGGTTCACGTCGACCTCGGCCTTCTGGAGGCCGTGGATCAGCTCGGAGTAGCTCATCCCCTCCTGCCGCGCGGCGGCGTTGATCCGGGTGATCCAGAGCCGGCGGAAGTCCCGCTTGCGAGTGCGCCGGTCGCGATAGGCGTAGGCGTCGGAGCGCATCACCTGCTCGTTGGCGAGCCGGTAGCTCGAGTGCTTGCGCCCGTAGTAGCCCTTGGCGCGGTCCAGCACCTTCTTCTTGCGCCGCTTGCGGGCGACGGCGTTGGTGGCGCGCGGCATCAGCGACCACCCCCCGCGAGCAGGGTCTCGACCCGCTTGCGGTCGGCCTTCGAGATCTCCGAGGGCCGCCTGAAGCGCCGCTTCCGCGCGGGCGACTTCTTCTCGAGGATGTGGCTCGAGTACGCGCGCCTGCCGCGCAGCTTGCCCTTTGCGGTCTTGCGGAACCGCTTCTTGGAGCCCGAATGGGTCTTCATCTTCGGCATCGAGCCGACTATTGAAGCAGACGTCCGCGCTACGGAATGAGAGTGACCGGCAGGCCGCCCCACTGCTTGAGGCCGTTGGTGGCGCAGTCCCTCTGGTCGGGACCGGCGTCGAGGTCGACGATCCGGAGCGAGCCCTGTGACCTGAGCCGCCTCGGTCCATGGTTGGGCTTGTCGATCGTGACGGTGAGCGTTCCGACAAAGGCCTGGAAGTTGTAGGAGAGGCGAAAGGCGAAGCGGTTGGGCTTCGGCTTCCTTCCGGCGGGTTGCGGAGCCTTGGTCAGCTTGACCGCGGTCTGCATGGCGCTCGTGAAGAGCAGCGTGGAGCCGCCGGTGCCGGCGGCGTTCATGCATGACAGCGGCACCTGCGCGAAATCGATCCGCCTCAGCTGCCGGGGGGTGAACTTGCGCTTGCTGGTCCGCTTGTTCTTGAAGGCGAAGTCCAGGGAGAGCGTCCCCGGTGGCGTCGCCGACGAGTCATCGATCGAGACCCGAACCTGCCTGATCTGGGTCGCCGCATGGGCGGTCGGCGCGATCAGCGCCGCCACGAGCAGCGTCGCCAGACCGATTGCGAGTCGAGACCTCATTTCCCCTCGTCCCTACAACACCGGCGCGGGCTCGCCGGAGCGGAGCTAGCTCGCCGCCGCTTCCTGGTCCTGTCCGGCGTTGCGGGTCGGGGCCAGCAGCATGGTCATGTTGCGGCCCTCCTGGAGAGGCTCCTGCTCCATCACTCCGATCTCGGAGACGTCCTGGAGCAGGCGGTCGAGCAGCATCCGGCCGCGCTCGGGGTGGCTCTGCTCGCGGCCGCGGAACATGATCGTCACCTTCACCTTGTCCTGCTGCTTCAGGAAGCGCTCGACGTGACCGCGCTTGGTCTCGTAGTCGTGCTGGGCGATCTTCGGCCGCAGCTTTATTTCCCGCACGTTCACCTGCTGCTGGTGCTTGCGGGCCTGCTTGGCCTTCTGCTCCTGCTCGTACTTGTACTTGGAGTAGTCGAGCACCCTGGCGACCGGCGGCTTCGACTGCGGGGCGACCTCGACCAGGTCGAGATCGCGCTCGCGCGCGTAGTCGAGGGCCTCGGGGGTCTTGATGATCCCCACCTGCTCGCCGTTCTCGTTGATCAGGCGCACCTCGGGCACGCGGATTCGCTCGTTGATGCGAGTCGTGTCGCGCTCGGGCGGCCGGCGGTCGAAGCGGGAGACCGCCACTAGGTCGTGCGCATGAGGTCGTGCGTCAAAGAGAAGATGGGCGAGAGTGGTTCGGGTAGGCGGGCACGAGGGCGCTAGACGCGCGGCGTGGTGTGGGTGCCCGGCATTGCGGCCAGTATAGACGCCCCTCCCCGACGGCACGCCCGCTTCGGCGAACGACCGGCTATTCGCCCGCCTCCCCGCGCATCCGCTCGATCAGGGCGTCGATCTCAACCGCACCGAGATCGCCATCGCCGTGGTGGCGGACGGCGACCGTCCCCGAATCGGCCTCCTTGTCGCCGAGGACGAGCATGTAGGGAGCCTTGGAGAGCTCGGCGTCGCGGATCTTGCGACCGACGGACTCCGTCCGCTCGTCAACCCCAGCGCGCAGGCCCGCCGCTCGCAGCCGGACGGCGACCTCGGCGGCCCGCTCGTTGTGCCGGTCAGCGACGGGCAGGACAACCGCCTGCACCGGCGCCAGCCAGAGCGGGAACCGGCCGCCGTAGTGCTCGATCAGGATTCCGGCGAAGCGCTCCATCGAGCCGAGCAGGGCACGGTGGATCAAGACCGGAGTGTGGTCGGCGTTGTCGGCGCCCGTGTAGGTCAGCTCGAAGCGCCCCGGCATCTGGAAGTCGAGCTGGCAGGTGCCGCACTGC
>DATBHQ010000044.1:0-12325 GCA_036557385.1 Solirubrobacterales bacterium
CCCTTCAGCGCCAGCTGCTGCGCCTCGGGCAGGCTCGGCCTGTAGTGGATCTCGATCCGGCCGTGCTCCATCGCGTGCACCATGTCGCGGATGTTCATTCCGGGGGTGCTCGGGTCGGCGGAGATGGGGGTCTTGTAGGCCCCATCGTCGATCGGCACGGGGTTGTGGTTGCCGGAGGTGGGGGGCACGGTCTTGTAGTCGACCGAGGTGGAGTTGGGCACGTGGGTGTTCCCCTCGTCGGGCAGGTCCAGCTTGAGCTGACACTGCGCCTGCTCCGCGGAGATCTTCAGGTCCGCGACCTTGATCGCGGGGGGCGGCGTTCCCTCCCGGCAGTCGGGCTCGAGCCCTTTGGTGCTGCCGGCCGAGTTCTTGATGTGGGCGTTGGAGCAGAAGCCGCCGACCCCGTTGCCGCTCCCTCCGCTGGCGACTACGACGACGAGCCCCACGAGGACCGCAGCGGCGAGCAGGCCCGCCACGACGTAGCCCGCGACCAGTCGTCCGCGGCCGCGTGAGGCGGCGGCGCGCTCGGCCGCGAGCCGCTGCTGACGCAGGCGCTCCTTCTCTTCCTTTCTGCTGGCCATCGGGAGGCGGGGAGGCTAGCGGAGCGAATTCAAGCGTTACTTAGGGAGGACGCGGCGGCGGTCTTTGCGTCCTCCGAGGACGTGACCGGCCTGCCATGCCAGACGTCGTCCAGGAAGCGGGCGAGCTCCCCGTCGAGGCGGTTGGGCGAGATCCACCACTCGAGGATCGAGTTCGCTTCGATCAACCGCGCGTTGGGGAGCTCCTCGGCGAGCATCCCCGCGTCCGAGAACGGGTGGAGGGGGTCCGCGTGGTGCCCGATGACGAGCGTCGGCTGCTCCATCCGCACGCGGAACTGATGATGGGGCGCCGATGAGCCCAGGAAGAGGCCCTCGAGCACCGCCTCGGACGGCGCGGGGTCCTGCCTGACCCAGTCGAGGCCGAGGTCGAGGAGGGGGGTGGTCCGGGGGATCCGCCTCGCTCCGGCTGCGACCATCTTGAACAGGGGCTCGCCGAAGCGCAGGCCGATCATGATCGGCGTGAAGATCACCGCCGCCGCCAGCAGCGCGTTGTCGAGCACGGGCATCTCGACCATCATCGCCTTCACCCGCTTGGGCTCCAGATAGGCGAGCTCTAACGTCACGTTGGCCCCCAGCGAGGTGCCGCCGACCACTGCGCTCTTCAGGCTCAGGTGGTCGAGCAGCGCCTCCACCTGGCGGGCGAAGAAGGTCATCGAGTACTGGGACATCTCCGCCGGGCGCTCGGAGCGGCCGTGGCCGAGGAGATCGACCGTGATCACGCGATTGCCGCGCTCCGCCATCGCCGGCCCGAGCCGGTCGAACATGCGGCGGTTCATCAGCAGGCCGTGGACGAGGACGAGCGGCCGCTCTCCCGCCCCGTACTCGTCATACGTGATGCGGTGGCCGTTGTAGTCGAACTCGGGCACGCGACGGGGGAGTGTAGGGAGGGGTCAGGTCGCCCGAACCGCGGCCGGCTCCTCAGCGGAGCCGTCCTCCCACGGCCTGGCGGCCTGGAGGGCCGCCAGGATCGCCCGTGTCGCCGGCCAGCGGTTGAGCGCGTAGAAGTGGATTCCCGGGGCCCCCGCGCGAAGCAGCTCCGCGCACTGCTGGGCGGCGTAGGCGACCCCGATCCCGAACTCCGCCTGCTCGTTGCCGTCGGCGGCCTCCATGGCCTCCGCCAGGGGTTCCGGGACCCGCGCTTCGCAAAGCTCCGCGATCCGCGCGATCTGCTTGTAGCGGGTCATCGGCATGATCCCCGGGATGATCGGCACGTCGATGCCGGCCGCCCGCGCCGCGGGCACGAAGTCGAAGTAGGAGCGGTTGTCGTAGAAGAGCTGGGTGATCAGGAAGCTCGCCCCGTTGTCCACCTTGGTCTTCAGATAGGCGATGTCGGCCTCCAGGTTCTCGGCCTCCGGATGCACCTCGGGGAAGCAGGCGCCCCCGATCGCGATGTCAGGGTGTGCCTCGCCGATCAGCGTCGTCAGCTCCGCAGCGCTGCCGAGGCCGCCCTCGGGCTGCTCGAAGTCCGCCTCGCCGCGAGGCGGGTCGCCGCGCAGCGCCAGGACGTTCTCGATTCCGGCGTCGGCGATCTCGCCGAGGATCTCCCGCAGCGCCTCCCTGGTCTCGCCCACGCAGCTCAGATGGGCCATCGCCTCGACCCCGTGCTCGTCGCGGATCTCGCGGGTGATCTCGACGGTCCCCTCGCGGGTCGCGCCCCCGGCCCCGTAGGTGACCGAGAAGAAGCTCGGCCCCAGGGTGCGGAGCACGTCGACGGTCTCGAACAGGGTCTCGCGGCCCTCCACCGTCTTGGGAGGGAAGAACTCGACCGAGAAGACCGGCCGCGAGGACGCGAGGATCTCGTCGATTCTCATGCAGGCAAGGGTATTGGCCCCCCGACCCCGGCGAGGCAGCTCGCGTTCAAGCGGTAATTGCGCCTAGGCGGGGATCTCCTCCTCCTGATGTGCCTGGAGGACGGCCTCGCCCTCCTCGCCGGTGCGGATGCGGATCGCCTCCTCCACCGGCAGGACGAAGATCTTCCCGTCCCCGACGTCGCCGGTCCGGGCGTGCTTCAGGATCGTCTCGACCACCAGGCCCTTGTCCTTGTCCTCGACCACGACCTCCACCTTGAGCTTCGGCCGGACGTTGACCGTCAGGCTCGAGCCGCGGTAGGTCTCGACGACGCCCTTCTGGCGCCCGGATCCCTTCACCTCGCCGATCGACAGGGAGGGAAATCCCCGGTCGAGCAGCTCGGCCCGGATCGGCTCGAACGCCTCGTGGCGGATGAATGCCTCGATCTTCTTCATCTCCTCACCTCCTCACTTGGCGTTCGCGTTGGTTGGGTTCGCGGTCATCGCGGCGGTGCCGAGAGCCGGCTGGCCGACCGGCAGCGGCCCGCTCGCCGCGCCCGGATACTCGGGCTGCGGGATGAACTGCTCCGGATAGCCATACATCCCGTGCTCGGAGATGTCCAGGCCGGCGTCCTCCTCATCGGGAGTCACGCGGAGGCCGATCGTGTGCTTGATCGCGGCGAACACGACATAGGAGACCGCGAACACCGAGACGAAGGCGACCGCGATGCCGAGCGCCTGGACTCCAAGCTGGTGGAAGCTGCCGCTGTACCAGAGCCCCGGGTCGCCGACGCCGTTGAGCTCCGCCAGGCGCGGGGAGGTGAAGATCCCGCAGCAAAGCGTGCCGACGATCCCGGCGAGCCCGTGCGCCGAGAGCGCGCCGACCGGATCGTCGAGGTACTTGTCGATCGTCAGGACTCCGACGACCACCACCACGCCGGCCAGCCCGCCGATGATCGGAGCGGCCCAGAACTCGACGTAGCCGGAGGGCGCGGTGATCGCGACCAGACCGGCGATCGCGCCGTTGCCGGCCATGCCGATGTCGATCGTCTTGCGCATCGCGTACATCGTCGCCACCGCCGTGCAGACTCCGGCCGCAGCCGCGAGGTTGGTCACCAGGGCGACCTCGGCGAACCGGTTGCCGAGCGCGCCGAGGGTGGAGCCCGGGTTGAAGCCGAACCAGCCCAGCCACAGGATCAACACGCCCAACCCCACCAGCGGCATCGAGTGACCCGGGATCGCCCGGGGCCGGCCGTCACGCCCGAACTTCCCGCGACGGGCGCCCAGCAGCAGCAGCGCGGCGAACGCACCGGTCGCGCCGATCAGATGGACCACCGTCGAGCCGGCGAAGTCCTGCATGCCGAGATTCGACTGCAGCCAGCCGCCGCCGAAGATCCAGTGGCTGATGATCGGGTAGATCAGCGCGCTGAAGATCACCGCGTAGATCACGTAGGCGGCGAACTTGATCCGCTCGAGCGTGGTGCCCCAGATGATCGCCAGCGAGACGGCGCAGAAGACGAACTGGAAGAACAGGAGCGCCGCGGGGCTAATGTTCGCGACGCCGAGGAGCGGGATCTGCGACGCGGCCTGCGCGGGGTCCCCGCTCACGTTGAGGAAGAACCCGTGCGTGCCCGCGATCGCGCCCGCGCCGCCGAAGGCGAGCGCGAAGCCGACCGCCCAGTAGGCGATCGACGCGATCGAGTAGTTGACCAGGATCTTGGCGATCCCGGCCCCGGCGTTCTTCATTCGCGAGAACCCGATCTCGAGCAGGGCGAACCCCGCCTGCATGAACATGACCAGGACGCCCGCGACGATCACCCACATCGTGTTCAGCGACGAGATCGTGTCGTCGAGCGTGGGGTCCTGGGCGAACGCCGCCGAGGGCAGCGCCAACACCAGAACTCCTGCGAGGGACCGGGCCCAGAGCAGCTTTCGGCTCATCTTCCGTCCTTTCCATGCCCGCCGAGGCAGCGGTCGGCGGTCGCGGTTTGGGTCGGCTAGCACGCTATGAGCGGCCTCGCGGCCGATCTTTGGACGGCTGTCGGAAAACGCGGCGGCCGTTTTCACCCCACGGTCGAAATGCCTGCAAATAGGCTGCACGGATGGCCGCACAGCGGACGCTCACCGAGCGGGACCTGAATCGGGCCCTGCTGGCCCGCCAGCTCCTGCTGGAGCGCAGCCGGGCCTCGATCCCGAAGGTCCTGGAGCGGATGGGCGGCCTCCAGGCCCAGTACGCGCCCTCGATGTACATCGGGCTCTGGGCCCGGATGCGGGACTTCGAGCGCGACCAGCTCGACCGGGCGCTCGGACGCAGGCGCGTCACTCAGGGGACGCTGATGCGAGCGACCATCCACCTGGTCTCCGCGGCGGACTACTGGCCGATGGCGCTCGGCATCAGGCGGTCGCGGCGCGAGGCGTGGGTGGACGCCCGGGCACGGCTCGGCTACTCGGCGAAGCAGGCGTCGGCCGCAGCTCGCAAGCTCCGCCAGCGGCTCGGCGACGGCACGATGAGCCGGAAGGAGATCCATGAGCTGCTCGGCTCCGACAGCGTGCTCACCAACGGCGTGAACATGTGGCTCGACCTGGTCCGCGTCCCGCCCTCGGGCACCTGGGAGCACCGCCGCGCGGACCTGTACGCCGCGGCGGAGCCCTGGCTCGGCGCGCCGCCCGCGAGGCTCGACGAGGCAGCCGGGATCGAACTGTTGGTCAGGCGGTATCTGGGCGGCTTCGGGCCATCGGCGCCCGATGAGATCGCCAACTGGGCCGGCGTACCGCCCAAGCGGCTTGGGCCGGCGCTGGAGCGGCTCGACCTGCGCCGCTTCGAGGCCGAGGATGGCGCGGAGCTGGTCGACCTCCCGCGGGCGCCGCTCCCTGACCCCGAGACCCCGGCGCCGGCCCGCTTTCTTCCCACTTGGGACGCGAGCCTGCTCGTTCACGCCCGCCGAAGCGGTGTGCTCCCCGAGGAGCATCGGCCGAAGGTGTTCAGCGCCAAGACGCCGCAGTCGGTTCCCACCTTCCTGGTCGACGGGCGAGTGGCCGGTACATGGCGCTTCGAGAAGGGAAGGGTCGAGACGAAGCCCTTCGGCAGGCTCGCCGCAGCCGCCAGGCGGGAGATCCGCGTGGAAGCCGAGCGGCTCGCCGACCTGCACCGCTGAGCGCCCGGGTGGGATAGTTCGTGTCCACGTGCGCCGGCTCCTGACAGGAGGGATGGCTGTCGTCGCGGCGATCGGAGCGCTCGGGCTCGCCCCGGGTGGCTCGGGCGCGGCCGGGAAGGGGAAGCCGCTCAAGGCGATCCACCTGGCGAACGCGTGCTTTGCGCTGCGCTCCTCCGCGACGGGCCGGTTCGTCGGGGTCAGGGGGGACGGCTACCGGGCCGACCAGCGAAGCCGCTCCGCGGCCGCAAGGTTCTTCTGGAAGCCCGCGACGCTCGGCTCCTTCCTCCCGCAGGACCAGGGCGGGCGGCTCCTCGGGGTGGGCGCCGGCGGCGCCATCACGCGGGCCGAGGTACCCGGCCGTGAGACCCAGTGGTCCGTCGGCTTCCTCTCCGGAGGACGGGCGGAGCTCTTCTCCGCCGCCGCGGGCCGCCACCTCGGCATCGCTCGGTCCGGTGCTCTGCGCCTCCTCTCCCCGCGCGCCCGCGGTCAGGTCGCTCCATTCAGGCTCAGCCGGGCGAGGGGCTGCGACCCGTTCCCGGAGGCCGACGTGGGCGCGATCGGGAGGCCGTTTCGGGGCACGGACCGGAAGGGGAACGTGCGCGGCTTCGCCGACCTGCACCTGCACATCACGGCCAACCAGCGGGCCGGGGGAGCGGTGATCTACGGCGAGCCCTACGACATCTACGGCATCACGCGAGCGCTCGGGCACGACGCGGAGGTCCATGGGCCGGACGGGAGCGAGGACGTCACCGGGAACCTGCTCCGCGACGGGCTTCCCTTCGGCACGCACGACACGCACGGCTGGCCGAGCTTCGCGGGCTGGCCCGTCAACGACACCGTCACGCACCAGCAGACCTACTACGTCTGGCTGAAGCGGGCCTGGATGGCTGGCGAGCGGCTGGTCGTCGCCCAGACGGTCGAGGACCAGCCGATCTGCGAGATCGAGCCCGTGAAGGTCCATTCGTGTGACGAGACCGAGGCCGTGCGGGAGCAGATCCGGACGCTCCGGGGGCTGCAGGCCTACGTGGACGCCCAGGCCGGCGGCAGGGGCAGGGGCTGGTTCAGGCTCGTCTACAACCCGAGGCAGGCGAGGCGGGCGATCGAGCGGGGCAGGCTGGCGGTCGTGATCGGGATCGAGTCGTCGACCCTCTTCGACTGCGGCGAGCGCCTGGGCGTGCCCCAGTGCGGCCGCCGGGACATTGACCGCGGGATCCGCAACGCCCGTCGCCTCGGGGTGCGAAGCATCTTCCCCATGCACTGGACCGACAACGCCTTCGGCGGCTCCGCGCTGGAGGGCGGCGCCAAGGGCATCTTCATCAACCTGCTCGAGGCTTTCCAGACCGGGCACTACTTCCGCACCGGTCCGTGCCCGGAGCCGGGCCAGGGCGAGGAGATGGGCAGCCTCAGCCCGGTCGAGCTCTCCATTCTCTCCTCGTTCTTCCCCGCCGCCGCACCCCTCGCCCAGATGCCCTTCCCCGAGTATCCGGCCGGCCGCCAGTGCAACTCGAACGGGCTGACACCGCTCGGCAAGTACCTGATCAAGCGGCTGATCGCGAACCACATGATGATCGACGTGGACCACATGAGCGAGTGGGCCCGCGAGGCCGTGTTGCGAATCGCGAAGCGGCGCGCCTACCCGCTGGTCTCGAGCCACACCGGGACCGGCGGCCTCTGGACCGACGGCCAGCTCCGGTTGCTGTACCGGCTGGGCGGCATCGCGACCGCCACGCTCGACGACGCTCCCCAGCTGACGGCGAAGATCGAGAGGTTCAAGGCCGACCGGGCCAAGGGCCGCTACTTCGGCGTCGGCCTCGGAACCGACACCGGCGGTTTCTCGTCGCTGCCGGGCCGGCGCGCCGACGCCGCCCAAACACCGCTCGCCTATCCGTTCCGCTCCTTCCTGGGCAGGGTGAGCTTCCAGCGTCAGCGGACCGGCAGCCGGACCTTCGACCTGAACACCGACGGCGTCGCGCACTACGGGCTGGTCGCGGACCTGATCGCCGACATGCAGCAGCACGGCGGCGGCCCGGCGCTGCGTTCGCTCTTCCGCTCCGCGGAGGCTTATCTGCGGACGTGGGAGCTGGCCCGCTCGCGATAGCGGTGCGGGCACGGGCCGGCATCGCCATCGCGCTGACGCTCTGCGCTCTCCTGGCCGCATGCGGCGGTGACTCGGAGCCGCCGCCCCCGCCGGGACCGCTGGCGGCGACGCTCGCGGAGGTAGGCGGCGGAGGAGAGCACGGCTCGCTCGGGGTCGGCTGGACCGAGCCCCGGCTCGCCAGGGCGGCCGGCGTCAAGCCGGAGCTGATGGCGGAAGCGCTCGGGCCGAACGCCCAGAGCGTGGTGGAGTCCGGTCCCGAGCTGCGGCGCCGCTTCGGCTTCGACCCGCTGTCGGCCGAGCGCCTCACGTCGGTTGGCGGGTCATACGCGTTCGGACTGCGAGCCGACGGGATCGCCGGCTCAACCCTTCGAGCCGTGCTGATCCGAGCCGGAGGCGTCGCCAAGGAGAACGACGACGGCGTCGGCCTCGTGGACGTCGGGCCCTACGCCCAGGTGCCGCAGCCGCTTCTCCGTGCGGGCGTCTTCGGTCTCGGGGCTCGGGATGCCTTCCCGCCGGGCTCCACCGTGCTGGCGATCTCCGCGAGCTCGCGCGCCGCCCTGCTCGGCCACGATGGCCGGCTGATCGACCAGCCGATCTATCGCGCCGCCGCGGACTGCCTGAGCGACGTGGTCGCCGCTCGGCTGGTCCCGGAGCGGCTGCTGATCTCGGTGGAGGTGGGGATCGACCTGGTGGCGGTGGGAATCACGCGGAACAGGGAGGTCCTCTGCGTGCTCGGAGGGACGAGCGATCGCGCAGGACGGACCGCCGCCTCGCTTCGTCGGGCCCTGGCTCCCGAGGCTCGCGATCCTCGCACCGGCCAGCGGCTCTCGGAGCTGGTGCAGCCCGGCGCGAAGGTCGAGATGAGCACCTACGACGGCGTCGCGGTGGTCCGCGCCGAGGTCACCCCCCTCGCCGGGCGACGGGGCTTCTTCTTCGGCACCATCGCGCGCGGCAGCCTGGTGCAGATGATCAGTGCGTCGCGATAGGCAGGGCGGCAAGCCAGGCCGAGACCGCCTCGCCGATCGCCTCGGGGTCGGCCTTCAGGCCGTGGTCCCCGGCGACCCTGACCACCTGGCGACCGGGCGCTTCCGGAGGCATCCCGAAGCGATCGTTGCGGCCCTGCACGACGAGCACGGGGGCCGTCACGGCCTCGAGCTCGGGCAGGCGGCTCTGAGGGGGCTTGTCACCCCTGCGCGGCGGCAGCAGCGGGAAGGCGAGGCAGAGGATGGCTGCGGCTCCCGCCTCCTCGGCGGTGCGACAGGCGACCCGGGCGCCCAGCGAGCGGCCGCCGGCGATCAGCGGCAGTCCCTCGAGCTCCTCGGCGCGAAGCCGGTCGATGACCGCGAGCCAGGCCTCGTCCAGCCGCTTGGCGGGCGCGGGCGAGCGCCTCCCGGCGACGCGGTAGGGCTGCTCGATGAGAGCGACCGTGAACCCCTCCGCGACGGCGGCGTCACGCACCGCGATCAGATCGGGGGCCTCGACGCCGCCACCCGCGCCGTGACCGAGTACGAGCGCCCCGGTCCGCTGCTCGGATCGGGACACGTGCGCACGCGCCGGACCGGAAGGGGTGTCGATCTCAATCCGTGACGATGGAGCTAGCCGGACTCGAACCGGCGACCTCCTGGGTGCGATCCAGGCGCTCTCCCAACTGAGCTATAGCCCCGCATGGTGGGTATGTGTCCGGCCGGCCACACGCAGGTAGTTGCGACCGACAGCGGGGTCAAGGATACGCTGTCGCGAGGGTGAGCTTCGGACGGCGCCTAGCGCTCTTCTTGGTACTGATCGCGGTCGTGCCCACGCTGGCACTGATCGCCATCCTGCTCTTCGTCAGCGAGGACTCCCAGCGGGGCAAGGCCGATGCCCGGCTCGCTGCGGGATTGAGAACGGCCACCGCCATCTACAGGGCCCGGACCTCCGATGCGGCGTCGAAGGCGCAGAGCCTGGCCGCGGCGCCCGACCTGGGGGCCGCGCTGCGAACGAACGACGCGACGGCGAAGGCGACGGTCCTCCAGCAGGCGGCCGGCCAGCCGCCGGTCGAGCGGGTGGAGCTCTACGACAACGCCGGGACCCTGGTCGCCGCCGCCGGCCCGAGCAACTCGGTCGCATTCGCCCAGGTCGGCCTGACCGATGCCGGGCAGCCTGTGGGCAGCCTGCGGGTCTCGGTCACTACGGCGGACCAGTACGCGAACGAGGTGAAGTCGCTCACCGACACGGAGGTCGTCCTCAGCCGCGATGGAAGCGACTTGGCGTCGACCGTGCCGGCTCCCTCGAGGACGCTGCAGCCGGACCAGACGGCGGACCTGACCGCGGGCGGCAAGGAGTACAGGGGCCACGCGCTGACGCTCAATCCAGCCGCTCACGAGGACCTGCTCCTGCTCGGGCCGCCGAAGTCGGGCGGGGTCTTCGGCGTGGGCCGCGGGGCGCTGGCGGTGATGATCTGGTTCCTGGTCGCGGCGGTGATCCTCGCCTGGGGCCTGGCGCGCACGCTGGCTCGGCGCCACGAGCGCATCGCGCAGGAGGCCCTCACCGATCCCCTCACCGGGCTCTGGAACCGGCGCCACATGGGCGAGACCCTCACGCGCGAGGTCACCCGAGCGCTGCGCTTCGGGCACGAGGTGTCGCTGATCATCCTCGACGTCGACGACTTCAAGCGGATCAACGATCGCCTCGGGCACCTCCAGGGCGACATCGTGCTGGAGGCGGTCGCCGATCTCGTCAAGGACGCGACCCGCACGATCGACGTGGCAGCGCGCTACGGAGGCGATGAGCTCGCGTTGATCCTCGTGGAGACCGGCAGCGAGGGCGCCACCATCCTGGCGGAGCGGCTGCGCGAGCGCGTCCGTGACACGGAGGTGCCCCTGCGTGAGGGCGGGACCATGGCCGTGACGATCAGCGTGGGCGTGGCCACGATCCCCGACTCCGCGGACGACCTGGAATCCCTCGTCGACGGAGCCGACCGGGCGCTGCTGCGGGCGAAGAGGTCGGGCAAGAACCAGATCCGCACGGCGCCCGCGAGCAGGCGCTCGGTGAGGGGAGGCAGGGTTCACCGCCGCCCCGAGAGCCGCCCCGCGACGGACTACTAGCGGCTCCGAAATGGTCGCTCGGATGCAGGCTAGGGGGGGCGCTCCAGCTATCACATCGCTGCCCCACCGCCTAAGCTGTGACCCTTCGAGGAGGGGCAAAACCCGCGCACCATGGGCATACTCGACGACGCGATTCGCGAACACCTCGACCTGAAGCGCAGGCACGGCGCCCGCGATGCCGAGTTGCGGGAGATCGAGGACGAGGCCTTCGGTTCGGGCGACCAGCCGGACCCCTTTGTGGGCGGCGAGCTCTACAGCGAGGTTGACTCCACCGAGGTCGGCGATGCCGGGAACGAGGAGCCGACGCGCCTGGTGGAGACCGCGGCCCCACTGTCCTCGGACCCAGCGCCGGAGCCAGAGCCCGAGCCCCAGGCCCTGCGTCCGTCCGAGCCCCCGGCGGCTGAGCCGGAGTCCTCGGATCAGATCCTCACGGACGAGCCGGCGGCCAGGATCCCGGGACAGGTTGAGCTTCCGGGGCAGGATGAGATTCCCGGGCAGGAGCGACTGGACGCCGAGGCCCCTGAGCACGCTCCGGAGGCCCCAGAGGCCCCAGAGGCCCCAGAGGCCCCGGAGCCCCCGGAGGCGCCGTCGCCCTCCGAGTCCCTCGAGGAGCTGATCGCCGAGGAGGAGCCGTTCCCCGAGGACGCCACCGCCCCGCCGCCTGCGTCGGTTTCGCCCGAGCCCGAGCCGGACCCCGAGGCCCGGCCGCTTGAGCCGGAACCGGACGCCCAGGCTCCGCCGGAGCCCGAGGGCTTCGTCCCCGATCCGCCACCCCCGCCACCCTCGCCCAGCGGCGAGCCGGCGGGCAGGGCGCGCGGCAGGATCGACGTTCCGACCCAGGAGCATCCGCCGCCAGGCGAGACCGGGGACCTCCCCCCACTTCCCGGTGACGAGCCGGAGCTCGGCCGCCCCGACACCTCCTATGAGCCGCCCCCGGCCGAGCCACCCTCTGACGAGGCGCCGCTGCCTCTGGATCCGCCATCCGACGAAGCGCCTTTGCCGGCGGAGCCACCCTCGGACGAGGCGCCCCTTCCTGAGCAGGAGGCCTCCTCGGGCTCGGATGGGCCTCAGCTGTACGACTTCGAGACGGACGAGGACTCGGTGCTGCCGGCGTCCGGAGGCTCGGCGGTCGACGACGACTTCGAGGCGCTGGGCCCGGCCGAGGAGGAGGCTCCCTACCTGGATGAGGAGGAGCCGTATCCCGAGGAGCCCCCGTCAGGGGTGGACTCGCCCGGTGAGGAGCAGCGGACCGAGGTCAGGCCGGCCATCGAGGAGGAGAGGTCTCCGGAGGAGGAAGAGGGGGAGGAGGGCCTCTGGTTCGAGAAGGGCCCGCCGAAGGACTTCGACTTCGACGACTGACTAGACGTAGCCGCGCGTGCGGCTCGCCTCGACCACCCGCTCGATTCCGACCAGGTAGGCGGCCTCCCGCAGCGAGATGCGCTCCTCCTTGGCTCGTGAGCTGACGTCGCGATAGGCACGCCGCATGATCCCGCCGAGCTTGTCGTTCACCTCGCGCTCGGACCAGCGGAAGTGCTGGAGGTTCTGGACCCACTCGAAGTAGGAGCAGACGACGCCGCCCGCGTTCGCCATCACGTCCGGGACG
>DATBHQ010000045.1:0-3879 GCA_036557385.1 Solirubrobacterales bacterium
CTGTTCAAGCGGAAGGCCGGGCGCCCCCGGATCCTCGCCTCGAACTCGAAGATCTTCACGACCTCGACCGCGCTCGGGCGCTTCGGGCCCACGGGGCGCCTGCATACGACCGCGCTCTCGAGCGATCCGATCACCGACAACGTCAGCCAGGGGCTGTATCTCCGGGGCGGCGGGGACCCGACGCTGACCAGCACCGGGATCAACAAGCTCGCCGACCGCGTGCGATCGGCCGGGGTCACCACGGTCCAGGGGCCGCTCCGCTATGACGCCTCGTTCCTGGACGGGCAGACCGGCGTCCCCGAGCACGGCATCACGTTCGAGAGCGTCGGCAGGCTCTCCGGGCTTCAGATCGACGACGGCTCCCCGAGCGATCCCGCGAAGACGGCGGCACAACGATTCCGGGACGCCCTCCGAAAGGACGGCATCTCGATCGGGAACAGCGTGGTCCCTGCGAGCACGCCTCCGAGCGCGATCCGGGTCGCGGACTTCGCCTCCCCGACCATGGCGAGCATCGTGCACGACACCAACGTCCCCTCCAACAACTATCTGGCCGAGATGCTCCTCAAGGACCTCGGCGGCGCCTTCGGCGATTCGGGGTCGACGGCCGGCGGCATCGCGGTGGTGAGGCGGTTCGCCGCGCAGCAGGGCGCCCGCTTTGCTGGTGAGAACGGCTCCGGACTCACCCGGCGCAACAAGGCGTCGCCCAAGTCGGTCGTCAAGCTGCTCGACTCGATGATCGAGGTCGACGAGAACACGCCGTCGAGCGCGCAGGTGGATCAGCGCGAACAGCGCGACGCGTGGGTCGACTCCCTGGCCGTCGCCGGCCGGAGCGGGACCCTCGCCCACCGCATGCGTGGCAGCGCCGCCCGGGGCCGCTGCCACGCGAAGACCGGGACGATCAACGGCGTCAGCGCGCTCTCCGGCTACTGCTTCCGCGGCGGCGAGGACGCGGACCACGCGGTGGTGTTCTCGCTGCTGATGAACCGGGCGGACGTCAACCGGGCCCGGCTGGTCCAGGACCGGATGGCGGCGCTGATCGCCCGCTATCGGCGCTAGCGCGGCCGCCAGCCGCGGGTGAGCGATGAGTTCATCAGAGGAGATCGGTCCCTACGGTCATGAGCGAAAGAAAAGTGATCCTCAAGATGGTCCTGTCCCTCGATGGCTTCGCCACCAGCCCCGACGGAACCCATGAGTGGATGTTCGAGTGGTTCGGCGACGACGGTCAAGAGTGGACCCTCCGGGCCCTCGAGGAGGCCGGCGTTCACGCGATGGGCCGCCGAAGCTACGAGATCATGGGACCGCACTGGGCCGCGTCCGAAGGGCCCGTCGCAACCGCGATGAACGAGACGCCGAAGGCCGTCTTCTCCCATACCCTGGAGAAGGCCGAATGGGGACCGGCCGAGGTCTTCAGCGGGGACCTGAGCGCCGAGATTGCGGACCTGAAGGCCCGCGATGACGAGGGAACCATCCTGGTCCACGGCGGCCCCACCTTCGCCAAGTCGTTGACCCGTACGGGCCTCGTCGACGAATTTCAGCTGACGACGGTCCCGATTGCGATCGGCGCGGGCCGCAGCCCATTCGCCGAGCTGGACGAGCACCTGAAGCTCGACCTCGTCGAAGAGGCGCGCTTCCGGAGCGGGGCCCTTGCGCAGACCCTGGTGCCGAGAGGACCGGGCTAGATGCGCCCGCGGGGCGGCGTGCGCTTCCTCGACGCCCCGTTCTCGCCGACCAGCTTCTGCAGGCCCTTCTCGTCGATCACTTCGGTACCGAGGTCCTGGGCCTTGGCCAGCTTCGAGCCGGGGCTGTCGCCAGCGATCACGTAGTCGGTCTTCTTCGAGACCGAGTTGACGACCTTCCCCCCCGCCAGCCGGATCAGCCTGGTCGCCTGCTCGCGGCTCAGGTTGGGAAGGGTGCCGGTCAGGACCAGGGTCTTGCCGTCGAGCGGGCCGCCCTGCTGCCGTCGCTCGGACGGATCGAGCTCCATCCGGAGGCCCGCCTTGCGGAGCCGCTCGATCAGCCTCCGAGTGCGCTCCTCCGATAGCTCCTCGTAGATCTGCTCGGCGAGCACCGGGCCGATCCCCTCCGCTTGGACGATCTCCTCCGGCTGCGCCTCGAGCAGCGCGTCCATCGTGCCGAAGTGCTCCGCCAGCGACTCGGCGTTGACGAAGCCGATCCCGGGGATGCCGAGCGCGTATAGGACGCGCGAGAACGGCATCCTCTTCGCCTGATCGATCTCCTCCATCAGGTTGCGCGCTGAGATCTCACCGAAGCCCTCGAGCTCCGCGATCCGCTCGGGCGTGAGGTCGAAGATGTCGGGCGCGTCCGAGATCAGCCCCTCCTGAAGGAATCGGTAGGCGTTCTTCTCGCCGAGCCCCTCGATCTCCAGCGCGCCGCGGAAGTGCTTGATGTGCTGGAACTGCTGGCCGGGGCAGCCGGTGCGGTTCGGGCAGATCGTAAAGACGCCGTCGTCCGGCTTCACCGTGGGCGTCCCGCAGAGCGGGCATTTCTTCGGCGGTCTCGAGCGGCGCGCGCCCTTCTTGCGGCGCTGGATGATCGGCGAGACCACCTGCGGGATCACGTCGCCCGCCCGCATCACCACCACCTCGTCCCCCTCGCGGACGTCCTTGCGCTCGAGGTCCTCCTCGTTGTGCAGGGTCGCGGTGCTCACGGTGACGCCAGAGACGTGCACCGGCTCGAGCATCGCGAAGGGCAGCAGGTGGCCGGTGCGGCCGACGTTCCAGACGATCTTGTTGAGCTTCGTGGTCGCGGTCGTCGGCGCGAACTTCCACGCGACGGCCCAGCGCGGCTCTCGCCCGGCCACCCCCAGCTCGCGCTGCAGCCCGCGGTCGTCGACCTTGATGACGACGCCGTCGATCTCGAAGTCGAGGGCCTCGCGGCGGCCCTCCCACCACCGGCAGCGCTCGGCCACCTCGTCGATCCCGTGCAGGATGGAGATGTCCCGGTTCACCTTGAAGCCGCGATCCCGAAGCCAGTCCAGCGACTCCGAGTGGCTGTCGGGCTCCCAACCCGTCAGCGCGGCGACGCCGTAGCACCAGATCGAAAGTGGCCGGGTGGCGGTGATCGAGGAGTCGAGCTGGCGCAGGGAGCCGGCGGCGGCGTTCCGGGGGTTCGCGAAGGTCGACAGCCCGTCCTGGGCGCGCTGCTCGTTCACCTTGGCGAAGCCGGCGATCGGCAGATAGATCTCCCCGCGCACCTCGATCAGCTCCGGGGCGTCCTCGATCGACAGCGGGATCGCCTTGATCGTCTTCAGGTTCTGGGTGACGTCCTCCCCCACCTGCCCGTTTCCCCGGGTGGCGCCGCGGGTGAAGACACCGTTCTCGTAGGTGAGGGAGATCGCGAGGCCGTCGACCTTGGGCTCGGTGACGTAGCGGATCTCCCTGCCCGAGATGTCGAGCCGCTCGAGCTGGCGCTCCACCCGCTTGGCCCAGGCCCGCAGCTCGTCCTCATTGCGGGCGTTGGCGAGGGAGAGCATCGGCTCGTGGTGGGTGACCGGCTTGAACTTGTCGAGCGGCTGACCGCCCACCCGCTGCGTCGGCGAGTCCGGCGTGAGCAGATCGGGGTTCGCCTCCTCGATCTCCCGAAGCTCGCGGAGCAGGTCGTCGTAGTCGGGATCCGAGATCTCGGGGTCGTCGAGCACGTAGTAGCGGTGATCGTGGTGCGCGATCTCCCGCCGCAGCTGCTCGGCTCGCTTCTTCGCTCCCTTGGCCGGGCTCACCGCTGAGTGGGCGTCCCGGTGGTCGCCGCGGAGAGCATTCCAGCGAAGTCCCACTCCTTCAGCCGGTCCAGGCTGGGCCGGTCGGTGAGGTCGAAGTGGACCGGCGTGACCGAGATGCGCTCGTGCGCGATCGCCGAGAGATC
>DATBHQ010000046.1:0-19915 GCA_036557385.1 Solirubrobacterales bacterium
CTTCGACTGCCCGAACGTGACCTTTGCGCTCTCGTTGTCACCCAAGGTGCTCGAGAGCCTCAAGGAGCTGCGGGGGGCGAGCGAGGAGCGGATTGCCGAAGTCGCCCGCTCCGCATCGCCCCCCTCAGCGAACACCGTCTCGGTACACATCGTCGAGCTGGCCGGCGAGGACACGATGGTCCGCGCTCGGAGCGTCACGCCTCCACACGAGTCCTGGGGGCTGGGGGGCGGGATCGTCTCGACCGCAACCCCCGCCGCCGCCGCGGTCAGGCTGCTCGCTCGCGACTCGATCGAACGGCGTGGCGCGCTGCCGCCCGAGAGCTGCATCGAGCCCGACACGATGTTCGCCGAGCTCGAGACCAGGGGGATTCGCTTCGACTTCAGGAGCACGCCCGTCGATCAGGAGGCGGCGTTCTCATGAGGGTGGGAGTCCCCACCGAGATCAAGGAGGACGAGTACCGCGTCTCCCTCACCCCCGCCGGCGCTCGCGAGCTCCGCGAGCACGGCCACGAGGTCCTGATCCAGGCGGGGGCGGGTGAGGGCAGCGCGATCTCCGACGACGCCTACGCGGCCCAGGGCGCGCAGATCCTCCCGGACGCCGCCGCCGTCTTCGAGCAGGCTGAGATGGTGCTCGGCGTGAAGGAGCCGCAGCCGGGTGAGGTCGAGATGCTGCGGCCCGAGCAGACGCTGTTCACCTACCTGCATCTCGCGCCCGCTCCCGAGCTGACCCGGGCGCTCCAGGAGACCGGCGCCACCTGCGTCGCGTACGAGACGGTCGAGGACTCCGAGGGCCGCCTGCCGCTGCTCGCGCCCATGAGCGAGGTCGCGGGCAAGATCGCGACCCAGGCCGGCGCCTTCTTCCTCGAGCGGCCGCTCGGGGGCCGCGGCATCCTGCTGGGGGGCGTGCCGGGGGTGGCGGCGGCGACGGTGATGGTCATCGGCGGGGGCGCGGTGGGCATGAACGCCGCCTTCATCGGCATCGGGATGGAGGCGGACTGCTTCGTCTATGACGTCTCGATCGACAAGCTGCGGGAGCTCGACGTCGCCTTCGGCGGCCGCGCCTCGACCGTCTACTCCTCGACGCTCGCGATCGAGGAGATGCTGCCGCGGGCCGACTTGGTGATCGGGGCGGTGCTGGTGCACGGGGCGAGGGCGCCATACGTCGTCCGCCGCGAGCAGCTCGGGCTGATGAAGAAGAACGCCGTGCTGGTCGACGTCGCGATCGACCAGGGCGGCTGCTTCGAGACCTCTCATCCCACCACCCACCGCGACCCGGTCTTCGAGGTCGAGGGGATCACCCACTACTGCGTCGCCAACATGCCCGGCGCCGTGCCGATCACCTCGACCTTCGCGCTGACGAACGCGACGCTTCCCTACGTACTGGCCCTCGCGGGCCATGGAGTCGCCGAGGCGGCTCGACGCGACCCTGGCCTGAGGCTGGGAATCAACGTCGCCTCAGGAGCGGTCACCCATCCCGCCGTTGCCGAGGCGGTGGGCATCGACTACACGCCAGTGGAGGACGTGCTCGGAAGCAAGCAGAAGGTCTGACCGACCGGAGCCCTACTTCAGGACGCGGATCAGCTTCTTGTTGACGAACTCGTCCATCCCGTACGGGCCGAGCTCGCGTCCGAAGCCGGAGCGCTTGACGCCCCCGAACGGCAACTCGGCGCCGTCGGCCAGGACGCCGTTCACGAAGACCATGCCGGCGTCGATCTCGTTGGCGACGCGGTCGCCCTGCTCGGGGTCGGTCGTGAAGACGTAGGAGCCGAGCCCGAACGGCGTGTCGTTCGCGACCCGAACCGCCTCCTCCTCGTTGGAGACCCTGTAGACGCTCGCGACGGGCCCGAAGAACTCCTCGCGGTAGGCGTCGCTCTCGGGGCTGATACCGGTGAGGATCGTCGACCCGAAGAAGTTGTCCTTCCGGTCGCCCTCGAGGACGGCCTCGGCGCCCTGCGCCTTCGCGCGGTCGATCTGGTCCTGAAGGCGCTCTGCCGCGGTCGACGACGAGAGTGGCCCCATCGCCGAGTCGTTGGCCGGATCCCCGGGCTCCACCTCCTTCATCTTCTCCGTGAGCTTCGCGAGGAAGTCGTCATAGAGCTCGTCGACGACGATGAACCGCTTCGCGGCGTTGCACGACTGACCCGTGTTGTCGAGGCGCGCCTCCACCGCGGCTTCGACGACCTCGTCGAGGTTCTGGGTCGCGAGCAGGATGAACGGGTCGGAGCCGCCCATCTCGAGGACGACCTTCTTCAGGTGCCGTCCGGCGACCTCGGCGACGGCGGAGCCCGCCCGCTCGGAGCCGGTGACCGAGACACCGCGCACGCGCGGGTCCGGGATCACCTTCTCGGCGATCTGCTCGTGGGTCGCGAGGATCGACTGGTAGGCGCCCTCCGGGAGGCCGACGTCGTCATACATCTTCTGGATCGCCGCAGCCGACTCCGGGCACTGGGGCGCAGGCTTAAGCAGGATCGGGTTACCGACGATCAGGTTCGGTCCCGCGAAGCGGGCCACCTGGTAGTAGGGGAAGTTCCAGGGCATGATCCCGAGCAGCGGCCCCATGGCCGAGCGGCGGATGACCGCCGTGCCCTCGCCCGCAAGCAACTCGATCGGCTCGTCCTTCAGAAAGTCCTCAGCACGGTCGGCGTAGTAGCCATAGATGTCGCCGCAGAAGTCGACCTCGCCGAGGGCCTGCTCCGTGGGCTTGCCCATCTCCTTCACGATGATCGCGGCAAGCTCCTCGCGTCGCTCGAGGTGGAGCTCGCCGACGCGCTTGATCTTCTCGGCGCGCTCGGCCACGGAGAGCGAACTGAGCGCTTCACGCGCCTCCCAAGCTTTGGCGATGGCGGCGTCCAGGTCGCCATCCGAGATCTCCGGATAATCCTCGAGCTGCTCGCCGGTGGCTGGGTTGACGACCGCGTACATGCTCACTTGATCAACTCCTTGTCATCGCTCCTCCACGGACTTCCAGCCCGAGGACCTTCTCGCCGCCAAGTCTACCCTCGGCGACTCAGCGCAGGTCGCCTGCGCTCGCCCGGTGGTGGTGCCCGCCCGGTGCCGCGCCGAGAACGCGTCGAGCCCCGCCGGCTGTCCGGAGTTGAGGGCCATTTAAGCTCCAGCGCTTCTAGCGCTTTACTCACCCAGGGCGTGAGTTACGCGCCAGGTACGGAGCTTCCGCGCGCTAGCCGACCCGCTGGCAGTAGCCGTAGGCGGTCAGGTTCGCCGGGCCGAGGTAGCCGAAGGCGCCGGCGGTGGTCGTGTCACCGCCGTTGATCGAGCTGCCCGCGTAGAAGGCGTTGCGTGAGTCGAGCGCGAAGCCGGTGGTGGTGAGGCGCAGCTTGCCGGGGCACTTCGGCGTGGTCGCCGCGCCGCCGCCGCCCTGCGCGACCGGCACGGGCCTCGACGAGACCTCGGTCAGGATCCTCTTCTTGCTCCGCGCGCAGTAGGCGATCGAGGTGAGCTCGCCGCCGCCCGTCGTGCCGCTGCCGATGTATGCGCTGCCCGTCACCTTCCAGGCGTTGGATCCCACGGCTCGGGACTCGGTGACGTAGTTACCGCCGTCACTGCCGAAGTTGGTCCGCTGGAAGCCGCCGGTGATCAGCTTCTGCCCCTTCGGGCAGCGGGCGATCGCCGACTTCGTCTGGCCCGGCAGCAGGAACACGGTCTTGTGCGGCGTCGGGTTCTGCGGGATCTGGCCGCGGGCGCAGACCGCCTGGACGGTGATGTCGCGCGGGGTCGTCGAGGCCCAATCCGGGTCGAAGAGCACCGCGCTGATGTGGAAGCCGCGCTGCGCGCCGAGCCGCTCGTAGGAGTGCGGGTAGATGCCCTCGCCGTCGGGGCCGAGAGGCGTGCTCACCGTCATCCCGCCGCCGATCGGATAGCGGCCGCCGGGGCAGTTCACCTCATGCCGCGTGAGCTGGTCCGGCGCGGACATCCTGAACGTCCTGGTGACCATCCTCAGGCTGCGCGGAGGGCCTGGAATGCCGGGGACGACCCGCGGGCCGCGCCTGCCCTGGACCCGGATCGTGCCCTGGGCCGAGTTGAGCACGTAGAGGCCGGAGGAGGCGCGCAGGGCCATCATCACCTTGTTGCAGTTCGAGCCGTGGCGGAGGACGAACACGACGTTGCGCCGCTTGACGCCGCGGAGCCCCTTCGCCACCCGCACCCTGAGGCCGCGCTTCGTCTCGGCGATCTTCACGGCGAGCTGGCTGGCCTGCGGGTAGCAGCCGTCGCTGCTCACCGAGCGTACGTACAACGCGACCTTGAAGGCGTCCTCGAGCTTCTTGGTCGGGTCGTTGTGCCCGGCGCCGCCGCGGGCGAGCGCGCCCGGCGAGCAGGCGAGCACGGCCACGAGCAGCGTGGCGGGGAGGATGAGTCGAGGCAGCCTCCGCACGGTCAGGATTTAACACGGCGGCCCAGCAGAAAGAGCGCCGCCAGCAGGATCGCCGCCCCGCCCAGCGCGAACGGCCACCACGGCGTCCCGCCGCCGCTCGACCCCTTCGACGCGCTCGGCGCCCCGCCCGGCAGCACCTGGGCGAGGAAGTTCCCGTAGGCGTGGGCGCCGGTGAAGTTCGGGTGAAAGAGGTCGGGGAGGAACCAGGCGCCGGGCGCCGGCTCGACCTTGTGGTGGGGAAGGCTGTATTTCACCCAGTCGAGCAACTCGATCTGATCGGGGTGGTCCTTCGCCGCCTTCACGATCACGTCCGTGTCGGGCGCCGGCGGATGCCCGGTGTCGGCGTCGTAGGCGGTTACCAGGACGAGCTTCCGCTTCGGCCCGATCACCTTGAGCGCGAACTTGATCAGGTCGTCGTTCACGCCCCCGTTGCCGTAGGCGTTGATCAGGATCAATCGCGGCAGGGCCCCGCGGTTGCGCATGTCGCGCGCGACCCAGATGCTCTGCTTGAAGCCTCGGCAGCCCTTGGCGTTGACGTCGAAGCCGACCCGCGTCAGGTCGGGGATCGGCAGCAGCATGGTCGAGTCGCCGATCGCGATCGGCGGGGGCCCGTCGTTCGGCCCGTAGGGGTTCCGCTGCGCCTTCGCGGTGTGCACGTGCCCGCAGCCGAACGCGGGCTCCCCGGCCGCCGGCGCCCCGCTCGGCTGCCAGAGGGCCAAGAGGGCGATCGCCGCCCCGATCATCCCGCCGAGCGATCGCCGCACTAGAAGTTCTGGGTGTAGGCGCTCTTGATCTCCGCGTCGCCCTTGCGGCAGTCGGCGGTCGCGTTGAACTGCACCCCGGGAACGGACTGGCGCGGCCCCTCCGTACAGGTGAAGCCCATCACGGGGGTGTCGCAGGTCCCACCGGCCCCGCCGTTCTTCCGGCGGCAGGCGTGGTAGGCGACCACGACCCTCTCCGCCTGCGAGCAGCTCACGTTCGCCACCTGGATGGTTGTGACGTAGGAGGCCCCGAGGTTCTGCTGCTTGCCGTCGATGTTGCAGTTGCTCAGGGCCGCGGTGCTGGTGCCGGCCGTCGAGTCATCGTCGCCATCGCCGCCGCCGCACCCGATCAGCGCCATTGTCAGCGCGATTACGAAGAGGAGGGGGAGGAGTCGTTTCAACGCCGGGGGCAGTGTATTCGCGAGTTTCCGCGACGGCCAGGATCGATAGGATCGCGGCGGCTTGAGGAGGATCCTGACAGGGGCGATCGTCATCGCCGGTCTCGGGGCCGGGCTGCTCGCCCAATCGGGCAGCGCCTCGCCGACCGCGCGCGCCGCCAGCTTCTCGCCGTGCAACATCAGCGGCAAGCAGCGGCAGTTGGGCGCCTCCTACGTGACCTCGCTGAAGGTTCAGGGCGTGAGCTGCGCGAAGGGCCAGAAGGTGATCAAGGCCTACCACCGTTGCCGCCACCAGAACGGCGGCGCCGCGGGCACCTGCCGCTCCACGCTGATGGGCTTCAAGTGCAAGGACGGAAAGCGGACCGGCGTGCCCAACGTGCAGTACAACGCCACCGCGAAGTGCCACAAGGTGAAGAACGCGTCCAAGCGCGTGAAGAGCCGCTACACCCAGAACGACTAGACGCGTCGCGGCCGATGAGGAGCGTGGTCGGCGCGGCCGAGCAGCGCGAAGATCGCGGCGCCCGGATGCGGGATATTGAGATTCCTCCCCCTCGGTTTCCGCGGTCCACGGGCCGCGGCTGCAAGCCGGCGCAGCTCCGCTCGACGCTCCAGCTCCGCTGAATGTTCCTCTGCGTGCCGTTGATTGAGACCGGAATCCATTCCAACTCCCCTCAGTTCGACTGCTCCGAACCTATGCGCCAGGATCGTCGCCGGACCGTGACACTCGGCACGAACGTGCCGAGGACACACATGCCGAGCTCAGTAGTCGAAATCCCTGTCGACGGCCTGCAGCACGATGTCGGCGGCGAGCGACGCTCCGTCATCGTTGAGGTGGATCCCGTCTGACTCCCGCACGATCGTCTGCTTGCCGTCGATGTCGATCGCATCCCGGTAGCGGTCGCCGGGGGTGAAGGTGGGCCGCAGGTCGACGACCCGGACCGACGGCCCCCGTTGGGCCGCGGCCGCCTCGATCGCCTGATTCACGTCGTCCGCGATCGGCTTGCGGGCCGGGTCGCGCTGGGTGGGGAGGGTGAGCCAGTAGATCCGCTCGACCCCGCCCCGCAGGTAGTTGTCCATCATCTGGCCGACCCGGGACTGGAAGACCGCCTCCCACTGCGGGCCGCAGCAGCTCACCTGGGCGCCGTTCGGGCCCGGCATCGGATAGCCCTCGTTGGCGCCGATGAAGAGCACGACGGCGTCCGGGTCGTCGTTCGCCGCCTGGGTGGAGGAGAGCTGTCCCCAGTCGACCAGTCCCGTGTTGGAGATCCCCGTCGCCAGGTGCGGGTCCCGCGTCACCTGCACCCCCGGGCCCTGGTCGGCGAGCTTGCGGGCGATCTCGATGTCGAGCGGTGTCGAGAGCGAGTCCCCTGTCACCAGCAGCCGGTCGAGCGGCTGCGGCGTGCTCGGCGCCGGCGCGGGGATCGGCGGCGTTCGCGACTGGGTGCCTCCGGCGGTGAACCTGCGGCCGGAGAGCTGCTGGTCCGGGGAGAGCCAGGAGGTCAGGTCCCGGCGCGTATCGGCGAACGGCAGCCGGTCGGAGACCCACCCCGTCGGCCCGCCGATCGCCTTGACGATGTCCCTGCCAAGCCCCGGGTCGAGCTCGTCAGCCGCCTTGCGAACGGAGCCGCCGGCGAAGATCAGCAGCAGGATCGTCGCCAGCGTCACTGCCTTGACCGCGTCCCAGGCCGTGAACCGGCGCAGGTCCCAGCGGTCGAAGCGCTGCATCAGGCTGTCGTCGCCGTGCGGCTGTCCCTCGCGCCCGGCTCGCGCCTCCGCCTCCATCTCGGCGATCGACTCGAAGTCCTCGGGGACCAACCGCTCCAACGGATCTTGATGTCGCGGTCTCGCCATCAGAAGCGGAAGTAGATGAAGGGGGGCACGCCCTGGCTCGGGACCGTCGCGCCGACCACCAGCACGACGAGAGCGAGCGCGACGCCCATGAACAGTGGCCTGAGCCGCCCGAGCCGCAGCTCGATCCCCTCCATCGGCCGCTCGGGCAGGAGCTGGAGGCCGATGACCAGGACGATCGCTCCGACGACGGGCAGGGAGTAGAGGGTCGCCGGGCCGGAGCGCACCAGTGCCGCCATGTAGTCGCCGAACAGGCTCAGGTCGGTCGAGCGGAAGAGGATCCAGCCGATCACGATCAGGTTGAAGGTCACGAACCACCGCAGCCAGCCGGGGAAGATCCGGCCGAGCCGGCCCTTGACCGCGTGCTCGGCGGACAGGCCGGTTCCCTGGTAGGCGCCCCAGGCGACGAAGTTCCAGGCGGCGCCGTGCCAGAGCCCGCCCAGGACCATGGTCGCCATCAGGTTGAAGTAGGTCCGGACCCTGCCCTTGCGGTTCCCGCCCAGAGGGATGTAGAGGTAGTCGCGCAGGAAGCGGGAGAGCGTCATGTGCCAGCGCCGCCAGAAGTCGCGGAAGCCGGTGGCCCGGTAGGGGCTGTTGAAGTTCTGCGGGAAGACGAAGCCCATCAGCAGGGCGAGGCCGATCGCCATGTCGGTGTAGCCCGAGAAGTCGCAGAAGATCTGCGCGGCGTAGCCGTAGGCGGCGAGGATCGCGTCCGGGGCGCTGTAGGCCTGCGGCACGGCGAACACCGGGTCAACCAGCTCGCGGGCGAGGTAGTCGGCGATCATCACCTTCTTGATCAGGCCGAGGGCAACCAGCGTCAGCCCGGCGCTGACGGCCACGCGATCGGGATTGCGGGGCGCCCTGAGCTGCGGGAGGAACTCGCTCGCGCGCACGATGGGCCCCGCGACGAGGTGGGGGAAGAAGCTCAGGTAGATCGCCGCGTCGAGCAGGTTCGCCGGCTCCGTCTGGCGCCGCTTGGTGTCCACCACGTAGGTGATCGCCTGGAAGCTGAAGAAGCTGACGCCCACCGGGAGCGCGATGGTCGCCAGGGGCAGCGGCATGCCCAGCCCGACCGTGTCGAGGGCGTCGGAGACATCGGTTACGAAGAAGCCGTAGTACTTGAAGACGGCGAGGACGCCGAGGTCGAAGGCGACGCCTCCCGCGCAGATCCACTTGCGCAGCCGCTCGTCCTCGGTCCTGTGGATCCCCACCGACGCGAGCTGGCTGACCAGCGTGATCGCGGCGAGCAGCAGGCAGAAGCGCGGGTCCGCGGCCGCGTAGAAGACGTAGCTCGCGACCACGATGAACGGCTTCCAGAGGGGCTGCCTCGACATCAGCGCCCAGCTGATGATGAGAACGATCGGGAAGAAGATCGCGAATTCGACTGTGGGGAAGAGCACCTGCCGTCCGCCTCCGTCTCTCCGCCCGCGGGACGCGGGGCCGGGCGATGCTAAAGAATTGGGCCCGATGAACGGAGGCGTCGCCACGGCACGGGTCGCGCTGGCCCTCGCGCTCGCCGCGCTGCTGCTGGGCGCCCGGGCGCCGGGCGCACAGGCCGGCTGCGGCGGCGTCGAGACGGCGACCCCGAAGCACAAGGTCGCGCCCCGTCCGCCGCTCGCGATCGGCGACTCATCGATGCTGCTGGCGCTGCCCGCTCTGTCGCGCGTGGGCTACAAGGTGAACGCGCGCGGCTGCAGGGCATATCCGGAGGGCCTCAGACTGCTCCGCGACCAGGCACGGCGCCACCGTCTGCCGCACCTGGTCGTGATCGCGCTCGGCTCCGATCAGAACGTCACCGGCGGGGACATCAGCCGGGCGCTCAAGATCCTCGGGCCCAACCGTAAGCTCGGCTTGGTGACCCCGCGCGAGACCGGCGGCGGGGAGTCGAACGACGCGACCGTGATCCGCAACGCGGGCGCTCGCTACCCGGAACGCGTCAAGGTGCTCGACTGGGTCCACTACAGCGCCGGACACGGGAGCTGGTTCCAGCCCGACGGCCTGCACCTCACCTTCAGCGGCGCGAAGGCCTTCGCGCGCCTGCTCAAGAAGCTGATTCCCCTAGCGGCCACCAGGCCGCCCAAAAAGGAGCGAAGGGCGAAGCCCTGAAGCGGTTGTCAGGGGCGGCCGCTCGTGGTCGCGATGCTGATGGCGAAGCCGTCTGCCGGCGCCTAGGGAAACCGCCCGTTCCGCGCCAGCGGCAGGGCCTGCGCCAGGAACTGCGCGTACGCCTCGGCGCCCGTGAAGTTCGGGTGGAAGAGATCGGAGATGAACCAGGCGCCCGGCGTGGGCTCGACGGCGTGGTGGGGGAGGCTGTACTTGACCCAGTCCATCACGAAGATCCGGTGCGGGTAGCGGCGCGCGGACTTGAAGAGCAGGCCGGTGTCCGGCGCGGGAGGGTGGCCGGTGTCGGCGTTGTACGCCGTGACCAGGCCGAGCACCCGCTTCTTTCCAAGGACCCCGAGGGCCTGCTTGATCAGGCGCGGGTTGACACCGCCGTTGCCGTAGGAGTTGATCAGCACGAGGTGCGGGAGGTGGCGCTTGGCCTTCATCTTCCGGGCGATGTTGACCGCCTCCTTGAACCCGCGGCAGCCGCGCGCGTTGACCGTGTAACCGACCGCGTTCAGGTTCGGGATCGGCAGGAGCATCGTCGAGTCGCCGAGGGCGACCGGCGCTCGACCCTTCGGGTTGGGGTCGAAGTCCGCCTTGCCGGTGTGGACCTTCTTGCAGCCGAAGGCCGGCTCGCCCGCGCCGTGCGCGATCCCGGCGCCGATCAGGGCGGCGCAGAGGACGACGATGGCGGCCACTCCCTGGCGAGCGCGCATGGTGCTCAGAACACTAGTGCCGCCGCGAGGATGCGCCCTTCTCAGGGTACGGCGGTGCTCTCGGCGATCGCGCCGGCGCCGCCGGCCCGCGCGCTCACGCCCTCCTCGCGCGTCAGGCGGTGGGCGAGGTAGACGGGGATGATCGAGAGCAGGACCACGATCACCGCGACCACGTTCACGATCGGCAGGTTGTGCGGCCTGAAGAGGTTGCTGAAGATCCAGATCGGCAGCGTCTGCTCGCCGGCGCCGATCACGAAGTTCGTGACGATGATTTCGTCGAAGGAGAGCGCGAAGGCGAGCAGCCCACCCGCCACGAGGGCGGTCTGGATGCTCGGCAACGTCACGTGCCTGAACGTCTGCCAGGTGTGGGCCCCGAGGTCCGCTGACGCCTCCTCGAGGTTGCCCGACACTCGCCGCAATCGGGCGATCACGTTGTTGTAGACGACGACGATGCAGAAGGTGGCGTGTCCGGCGATCACCGTGAGCAGGCTGAGGTCGACGCCGAGCACCTGGGTGAAGGTGTTGCTGAGCGCGACTCCCGTGACGACCCCGGGGAGCGCGATCGGGAGCACGACGAGGAACGAGATCGTCTCGCGGCCGAAGAACCGGTAGCGCGCCACCGCGAATGACGCCAGGCTGCCGAGGAGCAGGGCGACCCCGGTGGCCACCAGACCCACCTTGACCGACGTCCAGAGGGCATCCCGCGCGCCGGAGTTCTGGATCGCGTCACTGAACCAGTGCGCCGTCAGGTGCGGCGGCGGCCATTCCAGGGTCGTCCCGCCATTGAACGCGTAGATCGCGATCACGATCAGCGGGATGTAGATGAAGGCGAGCGTGATGAACACGCCACCCCGCAGCAGGTTCCTTGTCGCCGGTGAGAGCCTCATCTCCTCACAGGTGCTCGAACGCTCCCAGGCGCCTGGCGATGGCGAGGTAGGCGACCATCACGATGATCGGCACGACCGCGAACGCCGACGCCAGCGGCAGGTTGTTGGTGTGCTGCGAGTAGATGATGTTGCCGATGAACTGGGTGTCGGGGGAGACCAGGCTCGGGGTGATGTAGTCACCCATGGTCAGCGAGAACGTGAAGATCGAGCCGGCGACGATCGCCGGGAAGGCGAGCGGGAAGACGACGCTGCGGAACGTCCGCCAGGGGTTCGCCCCCAGGTCCTCCGAGGCCGAAATCATCGAGTTGGGGATCCGCTCGAGGCCCGCGTAGATCGGCAGGATCATGTAGGGGAGCCAGAGATAGCTCTCGACCAGCCAGACCGCGGTCGCCCCATAGCCGGGGCCGTTGAGCCCGAGGGGATCGAGCGCCCAGTTGATGACCCCGTCCGAGGACAGCATGGTCTGCCAGGCGTAGACCTTCACCAGGTAGAAGGACCAGAGCGGCATCAGGATCGCCACCACCAGCAGCCCCTTCACCCTCGGTGATGCCACCTTCGCCATGTAGAAGGCGATCGGGAAGGCCAGCAGCGCGTCGGTGACGGTCGCGGCACCTGCGATTCCCACCGTGCGCAGCGCCACGTCCTTGTAGACGGACTGGTCGAGGAGCTCCTTGTAGTTGTCGAAGGTGAAGCCCTTGACCAGCTCGCCGCTGACGGCGTTCACCGACCAGAACGAGGCGATCAGCAGGACGGCCAGCGACCCTAGGTACCCGATCACCAGCCAGGCGATCGGGCCGCTCAGCAGCGAGCCGATCTGCAGGCCTGAGCGGCCGTGGAAGAGGTCGGCGAGCCTGCGGCCCACCGACCTCCTCTCGGCACCGGCGCTTACGCCGGCTGCTTCCACGACCTTCTAATCAACCCTTGATCTCGGTCCAGGCCGAGACCCAGTCGTTGTAGTCCTTGCACGCATCACCGCGGTCGTCGCCGCAGTCCGCAAGGGGCGTCTTCCAGAAGTAGACCCGCTTCCAGAAGGACGGATCCGCTGCGTGGTACTCATCGCAGAACTTCGGATCCGGCGCCAGACCGAGCTTCTTGCCGGCAGTGGTCACCACGTTGGCGGGACAGGCCTGGCTCTGCGCCGGGGCCTCTCCGAACCACTGCATGATCTGGGCCTGGACGGGCGCCGAGGTGACGTAGTTCATCCACTTGTACATGCAGTTCGGATGCGCTGCGTTCTTGGCGATCATCCAGGTATCCGACCAACCGGTTGCGCCCTCGGTGGGGACGAAGCCCGTCTTCGGGCCTGGCGCCGCCACCGGGACCTTGCTCGCCAGCAACGTGAAGTACTGGTACTGCCACGTGGAGCCGACCTGGTCGTCTCCGCTGGTGAACAGGTTGATCTGCTTCAGGTACGAGGACCAGTAGTCCCCGACGTACGGATGCTGCTGCTTGAGCAGGTCGACTGCAGCGTTGAACTGCTCGTCGTTCAGCTCGTACGGATCGTCGATTCCCAGGTCAGGCTGGTGCGCCTTCAGATACATCGCGGCGTCCGCGATGTAGATCGGGTCGTCGTAGACGCTGATGTGGCCCGCGTACTTCTTCGCCTGGTTGGGGTCGAGGATGATCGACCACGACGTCGGAGACGGCTGGACCTTGTCCGTCCTCCACATCAGCAGGTTGGCGCCACGGCCGTGCGGGATCCCGTAGTTGACGCCGTCGAACGTGTTGTACGGCTGGTCCTTCAGGTCCGGGAAAATCGTCTTGTAGTTCGGGACGAGATCCGTGTTGACCGGAGCCACGTCGCCGCCCTCGACCAGGCGGGCGGTGGCGTTGCCGGAGGCCGACACACCGTCGTACTGGCCGGTGCGCATCAGGTCGACCATCTGGTCCGAGGTGTCGCCGATCTTGACGTTCACCTGACAGCCGGTCTGCTGCTCGAACGGCGTCACCCAGTCGACGCCCTTGGTGATCGTGCCGTCCTCGCAGTAACCGGCCCAGCAGATGAGGTTCAGCTGGCCCTCACCGGCGCCGACGGACTTCGCCATCTCGCCGTTGTCACCACCACCGTTGTCGTCTCCACCACCGCAACCGGCGATCACCAGCATCGTTGCGACAAGCCCCGCGACGATCGCCGCGGGTACCCAGGCGGAGCGAGCTCTCAATCGGCTCACTGTCCTTCCTCCTCTCCCTCTACGGCGACGGTCTGATCCGCTCGCCATCCGATTTTGATTTTCCGGCCGCGCTGAGCCTGGACCTCTGCTGAGGTGGTCTCCAGGTTCTGGCGGACGACTTGAAGCTCTCCCCCCGCTTCGAGGTCGACGAGATAGCGGGTGACCATGCCCGCATAGGAGACGTCCTTGATCGTCCCCTCCTCGACGTGCAGGCCGCTCGGCGCGTCCCCGTTCTCGACGATGAAGACCTTCTCCGGGCGGACGGTGAAGCGCCGCCCGTCGCGCTCGAGCAGGTTCGAGACGCCCACGAAGCCGGCCACGAAGGCGTTGTCGGGCCGCTCGTAGATCTCGGTAGGCGCCCCCACCTGCTCGATACGGCCGTCGTTGAAGACGGCGATCCGGTCGGACATCGTCAGCGCCTCCTCCTGGTCATGGGTCACGTAGATGAACGTGATCCCCACGTCTGACTGGATCGCGTTGAGCTCGACCTGCATCTGCTCGCGGAGCTTCAGGTCGAGAGCGCCCAGGGGCTCGTCCAGCAGGAGGACCCTGGGCTCGTTGACGATCGCGCGCGCAAGGGCGACGCGCTGCTGCTGCCCGCCCGAGAGCTGGTTGGGCTTGCGACCCTCGTAGCCGCCGAGCCGCACGGTCGCGAGCGCATCGGATGCCCGGTGACGGCGCTCCTCCTTGCCGACGCCCTTGACCCGCAGGCCGTATTCGATGTTCTCGCCCACGGTCATGTGGGGAAAGAGGGCGTAGTCCTGGAAGACGGTGTTGACGGAGCGGTCATACGGCGGCAGCCCGGTGACCTCGCGGCCCGCGAGCTCGACCCGTCCGGCGTCGGGCTCCTCGAACCCGGCGATCATTCTGAGCGTGGTGGTCTTCCCGGACCCCGACGGCCCGAGCAGCGTGAAGAACTCCCCTCGCTTCACCTCGAGGTCGAGCGAGTCGACGGCGACGACGTCGCCGTAGCGCTTGCTCACCCCGACCAGGTGGACGTCCGCCGGTTCGGCGCTCGGTCCGGGGCCGGGCTCTGCCTCACTGCTTGCGGGCGTCGCGGCTACCGCCGCCTCCTTCTCCTCGATCAGCGCGTCGGATGTGCGCACCGTATAACGCCGGTCGGTGCGGCTCTAGGTATATCCGAGCCTAACCGCGCCTCCCCGAGCCAGGGTGGCCAATCTTGGCCCAGGCCCTTGTACTTCCCGACTGCGCCGGTTGGGCCTAGACGCCCGAGCTCAGTAACCGGGGAAGTACTTGCCGGTGAAGCCGACCGGCTTGCGCTTCTTCTTGCGCCAGCGCGGCCCCGAGCCCTGGTTCCAGCGGTCACCGCCGGAGGAGGTGTCGAAGCGCTTGCCCGCGATCACCATGTAGGCGTGGCTGGCGTTGCCGTAGACCGTGATCCAGCGGCCCTTGCCGGGGACGCCCCAGCTCTGCGCCAGGCCGCCCGAGGTCATCGGGCTCGCCAGCAGGCCGGCCGCGTGGAGGACGTAGCTGACGGCCCCCGAGCAGTCATAGCCCGACGAGGTGAAGCTCCTGTGACCGCCGCCCCAGACATAGGGAAGCGTGTGAATCGCGTTCGCGGCCGCGATCGCCGACTGGACCGCGGGAGGCGCGTCCGCTGGCGGGCGAGCGGTGCCGTCCTTGCGGATCTTCGCCTTGCCCGGGGGCCCCACGGGGGCCGGCGCCGGGGTCGTGCTGGGCGTGGTCGTGCTGCCGGGCGGTCCTGACCCGCCGGTCTGGGCGGCCGCCGGAACGGCGATCGCGAGCACGCACAGAGTTGTTGTCCCCGCGACTGCGAGGCGACGGCTGCGGCTAAGTGTCTTGCGCATCCAACAGTTCTCCTTTGCGGGCCTGCGGGGTTAGCTGACGGGCTAGCGCTGAAGGAGCCTGCGCCCCCACCCTCGAATCCGGTGGGTTCGCCCCTGTATCTGGTTCCCCCGCTCCCACCACCACGTGGTGATGGGACTCGGCGTAACTGGCGCGGGACCTTACCAAACGTGAATGAACCCTTGCAATGGGCAACCGATCCCTAGTGCTTACACGCACGATCTCTGGGATTCGACGCCTGAGTGGGCCCACCTGCCGCCGCGCTCGACCCCGGCGGCTCCCATGCGGCGACGCGGCCCGGGGAGAAGGGAGCGGGCCGCGTCGCGCGCTTGTGGGAGGAGAGGAGGCCCCCCAGCCGCCGGCTGGCGGCTAGAAGCCGGGGAAGTAGCGCACGGCATAGCCGGCGCCCGAGCGCATGGACGCTCGCCACCGCGGACCCGAGCCCTGATTGAAGGACTCGCCGGCCGAGGAGGTGTCGAACCGCAGGCCCGCCACGGTCATCCAGGCATGGCTGCGGTTGGCGTAGACCGTGATCCAGGACCCGGTGCCCGGGGCGCCCCAACTCATCAGGGGCCCGGAGGCCATGGGGCTCCGGAGCAGCCCGGCGGCGTGCAGCACGTAGCTGACCGCGCCGGAGCAGTCATAGCCCTTCGACTTGAAGCGGCGGTGCCCGCCACCCCAGATGTAGGGCTTCTTGTGGATCCGGTTGGCCGCCTTGATCGCCTTGCGGATCTGCCGCGGGGCGTTCGCCGGCGGCAGCGCCTTGCCGTTCGGCCGCAGCTGGGCCGTGGCACCGGGCGCCATGGGAGTCGTCGGAGCCGTCGGAGTTGTGGTGCCGCCGGGTGGCGCCGCCCCGCCGGTCTGTGCCATCGCCGGCACGGCGGCCGTAAGCGATGCGACCAACAGCAGCCCTGCCAGGGCCACCTTCCTGCCTCTGCTGTGCGTGTTTGACCGCAAACCGTTCTCCTTCGTCGGCCTACGGGGTTAGCTGACGGGCTGACGCTGAAAGAGCCTGCGTCTCCACCCTCAGGTGGATTCGCCCCAAATGCTTTGGTTCCCCCGTTCCCGTCCCGCACTGGCGGGGACGAGACTCGGCGTTTGGTCGAGGCGAAACGCTAGCAAAGGATCCGGAGCTGTGAGCAGGTGCTCACGGGGAAACCGCGGAGCTTCCCGCAGTTCGTGGTGCAGGAGGGCTTCCTAGAGCCCGGAGTAGTGGCGGACCGCGAAGCCGACGTTGGTCCGCAGGGTGTAGCGCCAGCGCGGGCCGCGGCCCTGGTCCACCCACTCTCCGCGCGGCGAGGTGTCGTACCGCAGGCCCGCGATCACCATGTAGGTGTGTGTCCTGTTCGCGTAGACCGTGATCCAGGCGCCCGGGCCGGGCGACCCCCAGAAGGCGAGTTGGCCGGAGACCAGCGGGGAGCTCAGCAAGCGCGCAGCGTGCAGCACGTAGCTCACGGCGCCCGAGCAGTCATAGCCCTTCGCCTTGAAGCTGCGATGGCCCCCGCCCCAGATGTAGGTCTTGCGATGGATCTTGTTCGCCGCCTTGATCGCTCGCCTGACCTGGTAGGGCGCTGACGCTGGGACGCTCGCCTTGCCGTTGGGGCGCAGGGTGGCGACGTTCGGCGGGACGACCGTCGGGAGGGTCCCGGCCGGAGCGCCCGGCTCAGGCGTGGTCGTCGTGCTCTCTGTCTGTCCCAGCGCGGGGCTCGCGGCGATCAGCGCGCCGGCGAACAGGGCTCCTGCCAGCCCGAGCCGGCGGCGTTGATGTGAACGGCGAGACAGCAAGCGAATCCCTCCTCAGGTCCCTACCTCATCGGCCGGGACCCGGCTCCTGCTTGAGCGGAAGAACGTATCAGAGCAGGGGTTTTGTGTGAGCGAGCCTTAACAGACGCCGGGTCGGATAGGTTGGAATCCGTGAGGCTCGAGGGGAAGAGGCTGCTCCTCAGCGGCGCCACCGGAGGGCTCGGCCGGGCGATCGCGGATCGGCTCGCGGGAGAGGGCGCGGCGCTGGTTCTGAGCTCACGCAAGGGCGACGAGCTCGACCGGCTCGCGGCTTCGCTGCCGGGGGGCTCGGAACGCCACCAGACCGTGGTGGCGGACCTTGCCGAGCCCGGCGCGGCGGAGGGACTGGTCGAGGCGGCGGGCGATCTCGACGGCCTGATCGCGAACGCCGCGCTGCCCGGCGTCGGCGCGATCGAGAAGGTGGACCCGGAGACGCTCACCCGGACCCTCCGGGTCAACCTGGAGGCCCCGATGCTGATGGCGCGTGAGCTGACCCCGGCGCTGATCGAGAAGGGCGAAGGTCATCTGGTCTTCATCTCCTCGCTCAACGGGAAGGTCGGCACACCGAGGACCTCGATCTACTGCGCCACCAAGTTCGGGATGCGAGGTTTCGCGCTGGCGTTGCGCGAGGACCTCCACCCGAAGGGCGTCGGCGTCTCGCTCGTCCTCCCGGGCTTCGTCCGGGAGGCCGGCATGTTCCACGAGTCGGGTGTGAAGTCGCCCCCGGGGGTCGGCACGACCTCGCCGAGGAAGGTGGGTCAGGCGGTGGTCACCGCCATCACCCGGAATCGCTCCGAGGTGGAGCCGGCCACCCTTCGCCTCCGTCTGGCGAGCGCCATCGCCCACCGCCACCCGGAGCTCGCGGCCCGCATCCAGCGGCGCGGCGGCGCGGAGGAGATCGCGGACGCGCTGGTCGCCGGGCACGCCCGCAAGCAGTAGGTATTCTTCCCGGGCGCCACGGAGGGCGCCCGGCGCGACGAGGGACGCGCCGCATCGAAAGGGATAGGGATTGGAGAGCTGATGCGGAAGCTTGTGTTGCTGGTTTCGGTCGTTGCCGGATCTCTGCTGCTCGCGCAGAGCGCGCAGGCCAACATCCCGGAGGTGTTTCCGACAGGGGATCCGGGATCAGGCATCCAGTGCATCGTGGCGGGGGACGGTGTCCGCGAGTGCGGGACCAACACGAGCGATGACAGCAGCAGCGATCCAACGACTCGCAGCACGTCCCCGAGCTGGGATGGGACCCCGATCGACGTCAAGGTCGCCTTCCCGGCCGACCCCAGCCCCGCGACCGACGGCGACTACCCCCTGATCATCGAGGGCCACGGCTACGGCGGCTCGAAGGGCGACTTCTCGTTCAGCAGCATGCGGCACTACACCGACCGCGGCTACGCGGTCTTCGCGATGACCGCCCGCGGCTTCCACCAGTCCTGCGGCAAGCCCAATGCGATCACGGCGGCGGCCGGCGCCTGCGACGACGCCGGCTGGATCCACCTGATGGACGACCGCTACGAGATCCGCGATGCGCAGTTCTTCGCCGGCGAGCTCGCCGACGAGGGCCTGATCGACGGCCAGCGGATCGGCGCCATCGGCGGCTCCTACGGCGGCGGCCTCTCCCTGCAGCTCGGGACGCTCAGGGACCGGGAGATGATGCCCAACGGCAGCTTGGTGCCGTGGACGAGTCCGGTCGGCCACCTCCCGATGCGGATCGCGGCAGCCGCCCCGATCATTCCGTGGAGCGATCTCGCCTATTCGCTGACGCCGAACGGGTTCAAGCTCGACTACGTCGCCGACGCCGGCTTCACCGGACGCGCGGGGATCGAGAAGCAGTCCTTCCAGGGCGGTCTCTACCTGAGCGGCCAGGGTGCGGGCACCTACTGCGGTCAGGCCCCGTATCCGACCTGCACCGACTTCCAGTCCGACATCACCGCGTGGAAGAACCGCATCGACGCCGGCGAGCCCTACGACGGCGACCCGCTGATCGCCTCGATCCTGGACCAGATCAAGACCTACCACTCGGCGTACTACATCGACCACTCCACGCCCCCGGCGCCGCTGCTGATCGCGAACGGCTTCACGGACGACCTCTTCCCCGCTGACGAGGCGATCGCCTACTACAACCGGATTCGCTCGCAGTACCCGAACGCCCCGATCTCGATGTTGTTCGGGGACTTCGGCCACATGCGGGCCGCGAACAAGGCCGCCGATTCGGCGGCGCTCAGCGCCGCCGATGACGCCTGGCTCGACTTCTACGTCAAGGGGACCGGCCCGCAGCCGTTCCAGGGCGTCACGGCGTTCGCGATGACCTGCCCGACGTCGGCTGACTCCGGCGGTCCCTTCCAGGCCGGCAGCTGGGCGGGCCTGGAGAAGGGCGAGGTGCGCCTCGACTCGGCAGGAGCGCAGGTGCTCCAGCCCGGCGGCGGCTCCGCTGACGTCGACAAGGCGTTCGACCCGGTGAGCGCGGGTGGCGATCCGTGCACCACCGTGCCCTCCGCCGACCTGCCCGGCGTGGCGACCTACCGCCTGCCGCCTGCCGCCGGCAGCGGTTTCACTCTGATGGGCTCGCCCACCGTGCTCGCGAAGATCGACTCGCCGACCGCGAACTCGGAGGTCGCCGCGAGGCTGCTGGATGTCGATCCGAGCGGCACGGAGACCCTGGTGGACCGCCAGCTCTTCCGTCCACAGGTCGGGGCCGCCAGGCAGGTGTTCCAGCTGCATCCGACGGGCCACCTGTTCGCAGCGGGTCACGTGGCGAAGCTCGAGCTGCTTCCGAGCGACTCGCACGGCAATCTGATCGGCGGCTACGGGCGCGCGGCGAACGGTCAGGGCCCGGTCACGATCTCCGACCTCTCTCTCCGGCTCCCCACGCTCGAGGGCCCGGGCGGCGGTGGCGGCCAGGTCAATGCCGCATCGGCGCTCCCGCTGCCCTGCGGAGCGGAGATCGCCCCGCAGTTCTCCTCCACCGAGTTCGTCAGGGCCACCCTCGGCTCGGGCAAGGTGAAGCGCAAGGGGAGGAACCTGAAGGTGCCGGT
>DATBHQ010000047.1:0-28755 GCA_036557385.1 Solirubrobacterales bacterium
CGCCTGCTCGTCGCCGAGCCGGAGGAGGGGCAGCTCCGCAAGGTGATGGAGCAGCGCGCCTACACGCGGATCGGCAAGGGGGCCTCGAAGAACGGGAAGATCACGGCGGAGAAGATCGCCGAGGTCGCCGACGTCGTGAAGACCCAGCTTCGGCTCGCCCAGGAGATGGGGGCGGAGGTCACCAAGACGGTGGCGACCGCCGCGATCCGGGAGGCGAAGAACCGCGACAAGATCGTCAAGGAGATCGAGGAGATCGCCGGCGTGCAGGTCGACGTGCTCGACGAGGAGGAGGAGGGCCGCTTCGCCTTCATCGGGGCCACCAAGTCGCTCGGCCACCCGGTTGAGGGCACGGTCGCCGTCGTCGACGTCGGCGGCGGCTCCTCCGAGGTGATCTACGGCACCGTGCCCGACGGCGTCAGCGAGGTGAAGTCGTTCAAGATCGGATCGGGCTCATTGACGGAGGATCACCTCGAATCCGATCCGCCCTCGGCATCGGAGATCCGCGCGCTGCGCGACCACATCGCGGACTTCTTCGAGAAGACCGAGCTCGAGCACCCCGACCAGGCGGTCGCGGTCGGCGGCAGCGCCACCTCGCTCCGGACCCTGGTCGGCGCCGTGCTCGAGTACGAGACGCTCGAGCGGGCGGTGCGGGTGCTCTCCAGCGACGAGATCTACGAGGTCGCCAAGCGCTTCGAGCTGGACTCGCGCCGCGTCAAGCTGCTGCCGGCCGGAGTCCTCCTGCTGGAGAGGTTCTCGGACCTGCTCGGGCAGCCGCTGCAGATCGGCAAGGGCGGCCTACGCGAGGGGATCATCCTCACCCTGCTGAACGGATCCGCCGCGAAGCTCGCCGCGTAGGGTCGCAGCCCCGAGGAGCACGAGCCCGCCGACAGCCAGGCTGATGCGGGTGATGGTCCCGGAAGCCGAATGCCAGGCGGCGCCCGCCAGGTCGCCCACGAGCACGAAGCCGGTGCTCCAGATCGCGCAGCCGGCCAGGGTGAGGACGAGGAAACGGGTGAGGGGAACTTCGGCGGCGCCGGCGGGGAGGGAGATGAAGGTCCTTGCAAGGGGGAGCAGCCGAGCGACGAAGACGGCGGCCTCCCCGTGCCGGGCGAAGATCGCATCGCAGCGCTTCCTGACTCCGCGCCCGAGGCGATCGACTGCTCCGCGCCTGCCCGCCTCGTAGGCGAGCAGGGATCCGATCAGGTTTCCCGCGGTGGCCGCGGCGATCGCGGTGAGCAGGCCGAGGCTGCCCTGGTGGACCGCGAAGCCGGCGGCCATCAGCGTCACCTCGCTGGGCACGGGGATGCAGGCGCTCTCGGGGACCATCAGCAGCAGAACGCCCAGCGCCCCCAGGTTGGCGACCGCCCACGTCATCCGGAGCGGGCGGGTAGGCTCGTGTAGTTGAGCATGCTTAATAGTTAAGCAAGCTAAACATTATGCCACCACGCCGACCAGGACCGGGCCAGGGAGCCGCGCCCCTTCTCGCGCGGGTCGCGCCGCAGGCCGCCCGCTGGGTGGAGAGGTCCCTCGCGGACCACCGACCGCCGCTCACCGTGGCCCAGTACCTGGCCCTGGAGCGGTTGGACGAGCGGGATGCGAGCGCCACCGCTCTCGCCGAGAACGCGGCGGTATCGCGCTCCGCCGTCTCCCAGCTGGTCTCGTCGCTCGACCGGCTCGGCCTGCTCGAGCGAGGGGGAGGCGAGGACCGCCGCCGTCAGTCGCTGCGCCTCGCTCCGGCGGGCCGGCGAACGCTGGGATCGGCTCGTCGGCTCCTCAACCGTCGACTCGGTGAGCTGCTCGCCGACCTGCCCGCGCCGGAGCGGGATCGCCTCGCTCGGTCGCTTCAGGCCGTCGAGCGGGCGCTGCATGGCGTCGCCCCTCCGCCGCGCCCGAAGCGGCCACCAGGCCGCCCGCCCTTGAGCGAGGGCCGCAGGCCCGAGCGGTTATGAGGGGCGGCCGCCCGTGGCCGCGATCTGATGGCGAAGCCGGGTGGCGGTACCGTCTTGCCGTGGCAAAGGCCAAGCCGATACCCGACCTGAGCGCCGACCGCTCATACGCGGAGGCGGCGGCGAGGATCGTCTCCGTTCGAGCTGACGAGCTCACCGAGAACGCCCGCGACGTACTCGACACGGGTGACATCGAGCGGGTCCACGACATGCGCGTGGCGACGCGCCGGCTCCGTGCCGCGCTCGAGATCTTCGAGCCGTGCTTCCCGGCGAAGGCCTATTCCGAGACGCTGGGCGAGGTGAAGCGGCTGGCCGACGCCCTCGGCGAGCGCCGCGATCGTGACGTGGCGATCGCAACGCTCGGGGCGTTCAACGAGCAGATGCCGTCTCCCGATCGTCGCGGGGTCCGGTCGCTGATCGATCAGCTGCACGAGGAGCAGGGCGAGGCCAACCGCGAGTTGGCGCCGCTGGTGGAGGCGTCACGTCTGCGAGCACTGCGGGAGGGCCTGGACGAGCTCGTCGACGCGGCCAGGGGCGTCGCGGCATGAAGGCCCGCCCAGTAAAGAAGCTCGACCCGACGCGCACCCTCGCTGAGAACGCCGCCCGGATCGTGCAGGTGAGGCTGGAGGAGATGCTGGCGTTCGCCCCGCGCGCGCTCGCGGGCAAGGCCAAGGCCCAGCACGACATGCGGATCGCCGCGAAGCGGCTCCGCTACGTGCTCGAGGCGACGGGGTTCGTCTTCGGCAAGCCCGCCGACACGGCGCGCCGCCGAGCCCGGGACCTCCAGAACATCCTCGGGGAGATCCACGACTGCGACGTGATGCTGCCGCGCGTGCGCGATCACCAGCGCCGACTCCAGCGGGAGGACGCCACCACGGTCAGGGCGAAGGCCGGACGCGCGCCCGACCTCGATCCGAGGCTGGTGGCGCGGGCGCCGCACCGGACGGCCTATCGCGGGCTGGACGTGCTCGCCGTCTACCTGGAGGCCCGGCGGGCGCTGCTCGAGGACCGCTTCGCCGACTTCTGGCGACGCCAGGAGCAGACCGGAACCTGGGTGCGGCTGCAGCGCGTCGTCGATCGGCACCTGGAGCGAGCGCGCCAGGCACGACGCACGGCGAAGGCCGCGGAGCGCGCCAGGCAACAGGCGGCCGCCGCGGAGCGGGCGACCCGCGAAGCGGAAGCTCAGGCGGAACAGGCGCGGCTCGAGCGGCAACGCGTGGGCCAGGGCGGCTTAGGAAGCGCCCGTAACATGGGGGCGTGACCGACGAGCTAGCCCAGCAGGTGACGGAGTCCAGCGGGCCGGCCGCCGGCGGAGGGGCGACGGTCGTCCCGGAGGCGGTCAGGACCCGCGCGTCGGAGCCGGACCTGACGGATCCGGCCCTCTACTTCAACCGCGAGCTCTCCTGGCTCGACTTCAACGACCGCGTCCTCCAGCTCGCCGAGGACCCGCGGGTGCCGCTGCTCGAGCGGGTCAACTTCTGCGCGATCTACGAGGACAACCTCGACGAGTTCTTCATGGTCCGGGTGGCCGGCCTGCATGAGAAGGTGGAGCAGAAGATCGACGCCCGCGGTGCCGACTCGCTCGCGCCCGCCGACGTGCTCAGGCTGATCCGTGAGCGGACGATCGAGCTGCGCAAGCGACTGACCCGGTGCTTCGAGGACGAGATCCAGCCGGCTCTCGCCGAGCACGGCATCCGGGTGATCTCGCTGTCCGACGCCAACGCCGTGGAGCGCGAGGAGGTCGAGCACCTCTTCACCAGCCAGGTCTTCCCGGCGCTCACGCCGCTGGTCATCGGCCGGGGCCGCCCCTTCCCGTACATCTCGAACATGTCGCTCAGCCTCGGAGTCCTGCTCCGCAACCCGGAGAAGGGGGAGGAGGTCGCGGCGCGCGTCAAGGTCCCGAAGGAGCTGCTGCGGCGGTTCCTCTCGATCGGCGACGGGCTCACCTTCGTCCCCCTCGAGGACGTGATCGCGGCCAACCTCGACGACCTCTTCCCGGGGATGGAGATCCTCCACCACTCGCTCTTCCGCGTCACCAGGGACACCGACTACGACGTCTCCGATGAGGCCGACGACCTCCTGCTGGCCGTCGAGGAGGAGGTCCGCAGGCGGCGCTTCGGCGAGGTCGTGCGCCTGGAGATCTCGCCGGACATGGAGCCGCGGCTGCTCGACCAGCTGCTCGAGGCGATGAACATCGACCCGGAGCAGGTCTTCGAGGTCCCGGGCCTGATCGGCCTCGACGACCTCACCGACGTTCACTCCATCCAGGGCTTCCGCGAGCTCCGCTATCTCCCCTGGCAGGGGGTGACGCCGCCGCAGCTCCAGCAGGGCAGCAGGACCCACCGCGAGGTCGACGTCTTCGCCGCGATGCGCCAGGGCGACATCCTGGTCCACCATCCCTACGACTCCTTCACCACGTCGGTCGAGCGCTTCGTGCGGCAGGCGGTCGAGGACCCGAACGTCCTGGCCATCAAGGAGACGATCTACCGGACCAGCGCCGACTCCCCGCTCGTCCCGGCGCTGATCGACGCCTCGGAGCGGGGCAAGCAGGCGGTCTGCCTGGTGGAGCTGAAGGCCCGCTTCGACGAGAGCGCCAACATCCGCTGGGCGAGGGCCCTGGAGGAGGCGGGCGTCCACGTCGTCTACGGCATCCCCGGCCTGAAGACGCACGTCAAGTGCATTCTGATCGCGCGTCGCGAGGGGGACGGGGTGCGGAACTACGTGCACATCGGGACCGGCAACTACAACCCGAAGACCGCCCGGCTCTACACCGACTTCGGCCTGTTCACCGCGGATCAGGAGATCGGCGACGACATCGCGGAGATGTTCAACTACCTGACCGGCTACGCGCGACCCAGCGGGTACGACCGGGTCCTGGTCGCGCCCTTCAACCTGCAGGACGGCATCGTGGGCGAGATCGAACGGGCGGTCGAGGCGCATTCGCCCGAGCACCCTTCACGGATCCGGATGAAGATGAACTCGCTGCTCGACGCCTCGTGCATCCAGGCGCTCTACCGGGCTTCCCAGGCGGGGATCCAGGTCGAGCTCAACGTCCGCGGGATCTGCGCCCTGCGTCCCGGCGTGCCCGGGGTCTCGGAGAACATCCGCGTGGTCTCCATCGTCGGCCGCTTCCTCGAGCATTCCCGGATCTACTCCTTCGAGCGACCGAAGGAGACGCGCATCTTCATCGGCTCCGCCGACCTGATGCCGCGGAACCTCTACAACCGGGTGGAGCTGGTCACGCCGGTCGAGGACGAGGCGAACCGGGAGCAGCTCACCGACGTCCTCGACCGCGGCTTCGTCGACAACACCAGCGCCTGGGAGCTGGGCGGCGACGGGGTCTGGTCCCGCCTGACCACCAACGGAGACCCGCCGCGGAGCCTGCAGTCCGAGCTGCTCGACCTCCACGCGGAGCGCGCCAAGGAAGTCGCGACCACCGCCTGACCCGAGTCTCAGGGCTCTGAGGCTCCTGCTAGCTTGGCGCCGTGGCCCGGTTCTCCCTCGTCCCCCAGGACCGTGTCTTCTTCGACCTCTTTACGGAAGCGGGGCAGAACACGCTTCGGACCGCCAAGCTCCTCCGGGACCTGCTCCAGCGCTGGCCGGACGACGGCGGCCTCGCGACCGACATCCTGAAGGCCGAGCAGGAGGGCGATCGGATCACCCATGACATCGTCCAGCGGCTCAACACGACCTTCGTCACGCCGATCGACCGTGAGGACATCTACGCGCTCGCCACCCAGCTCGACGACATCGTCGACTACATCGAGGAGGTCGCGGACTTCATGGGCCTCTACCGGGTCGAGGCCCCGATGGACCAGGCGCAGGCGCTGGCCGAGGTGCTCGTCAAGTCGTGCGAGCAGCTCTACGAGCTCCTCCAGAACCTGCGGGGCTTCAAGGACCTCGACCGCTACTGGATCGAGATCCACCGCCTCGAGAACGACGGTGACCGGATCTATCGCGATGCCGTGGCGTCGCTGTTCGCGGACCGGATCGATCCGATGGTCGTGATTCGCTGGCGCGACATCTTTCTGAGGCTCGAGCGGGCGATCGACGCCACCGAGACCTCCGCGTCCGTGGTCGAGGGCATCGTCGTCAAGAACGCGTGAGCAACGACGTCATCATCGTCATCGTCGTCGCGACGGCGCTGCTCTTCGACTTCACCAACGGCTTCCACGACACCGCGAACGTCGTGGCGACCTCGATCTCTACACACGCGATGCCCCCGCGCATAGCGGTCGCCTACGCCGCCATCTTCAACTTCGCGGGCGCCTTCATCTCGCTTGCGGTGGCTGCGACGGTCGCCAAGGACGTGGTCGACGCCGGCGTGATCACACCCACGGTCGTCTTCGCCGGGCTGGTCGGCGCGATCGCCTGGAACCTCGCGACCTGGTACTTCGGGCTGCCCTCGAGCTCGTCGCACGCCCTGATCGGCGGGGTGGTCGGCTCGGCGTTCGTGGCCAGCGGAGCCGACGCCGTGCTCGGTGACGGGCTGGTGGGCAAGGTGCTGATCCCCGCCGTGGTCGCGCCGGTGGTCGCGTTCATCGTCGGCGTCATCGCGATCAACCTCGTCTACGGCATCGTCGGCAGGGAGCGACCGGGGCCCGTCAACAGGGGCTTCAGGCTCGGTCAGGTGCTCTCCGGCGGGCTGCTCGCGCTGGCCCACGGCACCAACGACGCGCAGAAGACGATGGGGGTGATCACCCTCGCGCTGATCGCCAACGGCAACCTTTCGCAGGATGCCGATGTGCCCACCTGGGTGGTGATCTGCGCCGCCTCCGCGATCTCGCTGGGCACGTACTTCGGTGGTTGGAGGATCATCCGCACGATGGGGACGCGGATCATCAAGATGGACGCCGCGCAGGGGTTCTCGGCTCAGGGTGCCGGCGCGGCGGTGATCCTCGCGTCCTCGCACTACGGCTTCCCCCTCTCCACGACGCAGGTGATCAGCGGGGGCGTGATGGGGGCGGGCGCCGGCAAGAAGCTCTCCGCCGTGCGCTGGGGCGTGGCGGGCAACATCGTCGTCGCCTGGCTGCTGACCCTGCCGGCCGCGGCCATCATCGGCGGCGCCACCTACGGCTTCAGCCAGCTCTTCGGGGATGGGGCAGCCGGCCCGGTGGTGATCTCGCTGCTCGCGATCGCCGCGGGAGGTTTCGCCTTCGTTCGCCGGTTGCGGGTGGGGCCTCTCCCCGCTTAGCGTGACGGGATGATCGCGACGGTCGTACAGACGAACGAGCTGCTCGACTCGGTGCTGGCATCGGTCGTCGCGGGCGTCGGGGTCACGGCGGTCTTCGCGATCCTGATCTTTGCCGTGGCGCGCTCCTCCGACCTGGTGCGTGACAACCGGCCGGTGGCCGCCGCCGCGGCGGGCGGCCTGGCGGTGGTCTCCCTCGCGGTCGTGACGGCCGCGATCGTGCTCGGCATCATCGTGATGATCCAGAAGTAGCGATGGTCGACGAGCCAGGCATCTCCGATCCGCCCCGGCTGCGCGACAGCGGCCGGGTGGAGAGCGAGGAGGACCGCGCGGACCGGAACCTCTCGGACCTGCTGCAGGAGCTGCGCGTCGCGCTGCCCGGGGTGCAGGTGCTGTTCGCCTTCCTGCTAACCGTCCCCTTCACCAATCGGTTCGACGAACTCAGCGAGTTCGAGAAGAAGCTCTACTTCGGTGTCCTGATCGCGGTCGCTCTCGCCACGGTCCTGCTGGTCGCGCCCACCATCGGCCACCGGATCCTCTTCCGGCGCCAGCAGAAGGAGTACCTGGTGACGATCGCCAACCGGCTCTCGCTGGTGGGCATGGCCCTGCTGGCGCTCTCCATGTGCGGTGCGATCGCGCTGATCAGCCACTTCCTCTTCGGGCCGGCGACTGCGATCGTCAGCACGGCCGTGATGGCCGCGGCGTTCGTAGGCTTCTGGTTCACGGGCCCGATCATCAGGCGGACGAAGCTGCCGCCCCGCAACGGGCCGACGCGGGCGCACACGGACGATTGAAGGTCGTCATCCTGAGCGCCTCGATCGGGGAGGGCCACGACCTCCCCGCCCGCGTGCTCGCCGAGGGAATCGGTACGGAGGTGCCGGGGGCGGAGACGGAGATCGTCGACTCCCTGGCGCTGGTCAACCCGCTGGCGCGCCGGCTGGTCCTTGACAGCTCCCGCTTCCACTCGGTGTGGGGGAACAGGATCTTCGACCTCTCCTACAAGCTGATCACCAACGTGCGTCCCACCCGGTGGCTCGCCGGCAGGCTGACCCAGTGGCTCGCCGCCCGGCCGGTCCGCCGGGCGGTGCTCGAACGGGATCCCGACGTGGTGATCTCCACCTACCCCGGCGCGTCGGAGGTGCTCGGCGAGCTTCGGCGGCGGGGGAGAATCGGCGTTCCGGTCGTCTCCGCGATCACCGACCTCGCTGCGCTGCGGTACTGGGCGCATCCGGGCATCGACCTCCACCTGATCACGCATCCCGAGTCCGAGGCCGAGGCGCGCGGGATCGCCCCGGACAGCGAGATCGCCTGCGTTCGCGGCCTCACCGACGAGCGCTTCTACGAGCCGCGCGACCCGGCGGAGGCTCGGCGCGAGCTCGGGCTGCCCCCGAATGGGACGGTCGTGCTGGTCTCGGGCGGGGGCTGGGCCGTGGGGGACCTCGAGGGAGCCGCTGAGGAGGCCCTGCGCCTGGAGGGCTCGACCGTCGTCTGCCTCTGCGGGCGCAACGAGAAGCTCCGCGCGGTGCTCGCCGAGCGCTTCTCCGGCCAGCCGCGTGTGGTGATCGAGGGCTTCACCGAGCGGATGCCCGACTGGTTCGCGGCCGCGGACCTGCTGGTCCACTCGACGGCCGGGCTGACGGTGCTCGAGGCCATCATGCGCGGCTGCGGCGTCGTCTCCTACGGCTGGGGCCTCGGCCACGTGCGAGTCAACAACGAGGCCTATGCGCGGTTCGGCCTGGCCGAGGTGGCGGGGTCCCGCGCGGAACTGGGCCCCGCGATGAGCCGGGCGCTCGCGACGCGGCCGGCGCCCGACGGGTCATGGGCGCGACTCCCGTCGGCGGCCTCAGTGATCCTGCAGCTCCCCGGTCTCCGCCTCGCCGACGGCGAGTTGGGCGACGGTGGGGCTGCTCGCCAGGAGGCCGGCGCCCACGGCGATCGTCACTAGCGCCGTTCCCAGGACCGCGCCGCCCAACGGCGTGCCGCCCCAGCCCTCGCCGCCCACCAGGGGCGCCAGGACGACCGGGATCACGATCTGCATCACCAGCACCGTGGGAGCGACACGGGTGGCCGCGAAGCCCTGCAGCGCCGTCGACTCGCTGATCAGCCCGACGATCACCACGCATCCCACGAAGGCGGCCCAGAGGACGACCCCGACCAGCGCGCCGTCCGAGGCGTCCTGCGCGACGATCTTCGCGACGAACGCCGCCAGGCCGTCGGCTGCGCCCGCGCTCGCCACCAGGAGCAGCATCGGATATCGGCTGTGCCGCACGAGACCGATGGTGTAGGGGATGAGCGTGACGACGATCAGGATTCCGAGCGCGATGACCAGGCCGGCGCCGCGGTTCACGTCGCCGCTGTCGCGCGGGGCGGCCCAGGCGAAGACTGCGACGGAGCCGATGATCAGGATCACCGCGACGATCTCCCTCGGGCCGACCCGCTCGCCGAGGATCCGGACGCCGAGCACCAAGAGGAGAAGCAGTCCGAGGGCGAGCGTGGGCTGGACGAGCGTCAGCGGCGCCTGGGACAGCGCCGCGATCTGGAGCGGCCAGCCGACGAGCGAGAGCGCGGTCGCTCCGACCCAGAGCGGCCGCCTGACCAGGTGGCCGATCAGCGACGGCCGCAGCGCCCGATCCGCCGGCGCGCGGCGCGCCTCGAGCGCCTGGAGCGCGTAGCCGGTCTCGTAGCAGCACGCGGCGACGAGCGCCAGGGCGAAGCCGAGAGCGAGCTCCCCGTCCATCAGTGGCACCATCCTGCCATCCGCCGCCCGATACTCATCGGCACGGCCGCCGCGGCGGCCGCCTGGACCTCACCCGCCCTCGCCCCGGTCGTCCCAGGAGTGGCCGATGTGCTCGGGCTGCCGCGGCGGCTCGACCGGCCCGCTGCGGTCGCGCTCACCTTCGATGACGGGCCGCACCCGGAGGGCACGCCCGCCGTGCTGGAGGCCCTCCGCGAGCGTGACGCGAGCGGGATCTTCTTCCTCTGCGGAGAGCAGGTGGAGCGGGACCCGCCTCTCGCAGCCGAGATCGTGGCCGCCGGGCACGCCGTCGCCGTCCACGGGCACCGCCACCGGAACATGCTCCGCCTCGCGCCCCGGACCTTCGTCGACGACCTCGAGCGCGCGATCGCCGTGATCGAGGATGCGACGGGCGTGCGGCCGACCCTCTTCCGGCCGCCCTACGGGATCTTCAGCCTCCCCGGCATCGCCGAGATCAGGGCGCGCGGGCTCGGGCCGCTGCTCTGGTCGAGATGGGGCCACGACTGGCGAACGCCCCGCCCGCCGGAGGCGATCGCGGCCGAGGTGACCGAGGACCTGCGCGGCGGCGACGTGCTCCTGCTCCACGACGCGGACCACTACAGCGACCCCGAGTGCTGGCGGGGGACCGTCGCGGCGCTGCCTTCGATCCTCGACGCGATTCACGCTGCTGGCCTGAAGACGGCTTCGCGATAAAGCCGCGGCCACAGGCGGCCGCCCAGCACAACCGCTCGGGCTTCGCCCTCGCTCAGGGTGGGGCGGCCTGGTGGCCGCTAACTGACCGTGTCCGTCGCGGCCTCTTCGTCGCCGCGCCATCTGATTGCGGCGGTGGCGACCAGCAGCGCGATGGCGAGCCCCATCGCGACGAGGGCGACCGTGCCCTTGTGCGGCACTCCGAGGTGGAGCACGTGGCGCGTCCAGGGCAGCGTCTCGAGCAGCACCCATCCCGCCAGGAGCCAGCCCGCGACCGCGGCGCCTCCGGCGGGACGGCGCCCGCCCGCCCCCAACGGGAGGAGGCTCAACGCAGCCAGGATCGCGATCACGCACGTGACCGCGACATAGCCGGCCTGCCCGGTCCCGAAATCGTCGCTTCTGAAGGCGAGCATCGAGGGAATCAGGGTCCCGGCGGCGCAGGCCAGGCCGACGACCCAGAGGCTCGGCCAGGCGGTGTCCGCGAGGCGAGCCGCAGCCGGTTCGGGCTGGGCCACGGGCTCGGGCTCGAGCCACCCGACGTAGCGGCGGACACCCTCGCGCAGCGGCGTCGATGCGTGCCAGCCGAGCTCCTGGGCGGCCCGCTCGTTCGAGATCACCGCTCCACCGAAGTCGCCGTTGCGGCCCGGGGTGTGAACGATCTCCGTATCGCCGACCAGATCCGAGACGACCTCGGCCAGCTCGCGGATCGTCACGGTCTCGTCGCCGGCGAGGTTGTAGACGCGGCCGTCGACGCCGTGCCGGAGGCCCGCGACGACGCCCTCGGCCAGGTCCTCGACGTAGACGAAGCGCCTCGTCTGCATGCCGTCGCCGGCGATCGTCAACGGGTCGCCCGCGAGCGCCTTCGAGACGAAGATCGGGATCACGGCCGACGACCGCGCGCGGGGCCCGTAGGGGATCCCGAAGCGAAGGATCGTGCAGGGCACCTCGTAGAGCTCCGCGTAGGAAGTGCAGTACATCTCGCCGGCGAGCTTGCTCGCCGTGTAGAGATGGTCCGGGAGGCCGATCGGCGAGTCCTCGTCGATCACCCCCTCGCCGGAGTTCCCGTAGACCCAGATGGTGCTGCCGTAGATGACCCGAGTCCCGGTGTCCCGCGCCGCCTCCAGCACCGCCAGGGTGCCCCGCGCGTTGCACTCCTCGGCGGAGACGGGCTGCTCGGCGACGACGCCCACATCCGCATAGGCGGCGAGGTGGACGACCGCGTCGCAGTCCTCCATCGCGGCGCGGAGCCCGTCCGCATCGAAGAGGTCTCCGACCACCGTGTCGACGGAGCCCGGCTCGTGGTGCGCGGACGGCCGGAGGTCGTAGATCCGCGGCACGAAGCCCGCGTCGGCGAGCTTGTCGACGACGTGGCTGCCGATGAAGCCGGAGCCGCCGGTGACGAGCGCGCGGGTCATGCGGTCTCCTCGGCGGGAATCCCCTCGGGCTCGAGCTCCGGCGCGTAATAGAGCGGCACGCACCAGTGGTTGTCGGCTACCCAGTCCGTATCGGGGAGATGGTCGCCGGTCCCCATGATCCGGTGGCAGGGCTCCTCGTAGACCTTTCCTGTGGAGCGCTCGATCGGCTCGAAGACGATGTACTTGTAGAGGCCCGAGATCATCCCGTCCGGCAGCTCCAGGCGCGAGGGGTAGACGGGATCGAGCCGCTCCCTCGCGATCGCGTTCTTGCGCGCGACGATCTCGTCGAGGCGCCCGGTCTGGACGATGCCGATCGCGGCGGTGAACTCGCTCATCCTCTGATTGAGGCCCTCGACCCGGTGATCGGGCTTGCCGTAGTTGCGGAAGGCGCGGGCATGCTCGAGCACCTCCTCGCGGCCGGAGACCACCATCCCGCCCTCTCCGGTGGAGACGGTCTTGGTCGCGTAGAAGGAATAGGCGCCGGCGTCGCCCCAGGAGCCGGCCCGGCGGTCCCCCCAGCGCGCGCCGTGTGCGTGCGCGCAGTCCTCGAGCAGGAAGATCCCGTGCTCGCGGCAGTACTCGGCGATCCGCTCGACCTCAAAGGCGATGTGCCCACCGATGTGCACCAGCACGGCGGCTCGCGGCCGGTGCTCCTCGGCCTTGCGCTCGAAGTCCTCGAAGGACATGCAGAGGTCGTCGCGGTTGCAGTCGACGAAGACGGGCTCGGCACCCGAGTGGACGATCGCCAGGGGAGTGGCCATGAAGGTGTTGGAGGGGCAGAGCACCTTGTCGCCGCGAACGCCGGCGAAGTCGAGCGCAGCGAGCGCTGCGCCGCTCCAGCCGCCGGTCGCGACCGAGCCCAGTCCGTGAAGGTCGGCCCAGGCGGTCTCGAAGCGCGAGGTCATCTCGCCCTCCGACCAGCGCTCGGCCAGCACGATCTCGTCCCAGAGCTCGTGCAGCCGGGGGAGGTCACGGCGGTCGAAGCCGATCGCGAACTGGCTGTGGTCAGCGGGAATCAGGAAATCGGGACTGCGGGTTGAGCGGGCAGGCGCGAATGCGCGGCCCGGGACCTTATTCAGTCGGTCGGATTTATGGCTGGCTTAAATGCCGGATTGGCCGGAAGGACCGGTCATTCGGCCCTCGCCTCGGCGCGCAGCGCGTCGAGCTCGGCCTGCATCTCCGGGAGGAACGGCACCTCCGGGTCGGCGTTGCGGATCTCCTCGACGTCCTCACCCCAGAGCGCCAGGCGCTCCTCCAGCGTCGTGCCTAGGCGCTCGCCGATGGCGGACCGGTCCTCGGGCGGCACCCGGCGCCAGTCCCGCATGTTGGCCACGCGGTCGGCTGCGTAGATGATCAGCGAGTCCCCGCCCGACTCAAGGATCCTGCGGCGCAGGTCGCGCTTGCGCGGGCCGTATCCCTCGACCCCGGGACCCTCGCTGAGGCACGCCACGAGGGCGGCGACCTCGGGACCGAAGCGCTCGCGGATCTCGTCGAGCTCGACGCCGGTCTTCTCGACGACGTCGTGCAGATAGGCGGCCGAGATCATCGGGCCGTCGTACCCGGCCTTCATCAGGAGGTCCGCAACGGCGATCGGATGCTCGACGAACTGCTCGTCGGTCTGCTTGCGGTGCTGTCCGAGGTGGACGCGCCGGGCGAACCGAAGAGCGGCCGCAGGGAGGTCGGCTCCGACTGCGGCTTCGGAGCGAGTCGAGACCTCGGTCATCTCGAGCAAGATTTCACATGGCCAATGCGGTTGCAATCGCAAGTTTTCCCGACGCTGGGGCCAATTGGCGCCGCGGACGACCTGACCTAGAATCGCCGTGGTGCTCCAGACGGTCCGGAACGTGGCGATCGTTCTCGCCCTCGCGGCGGTGGTCGATTTCATCCCGGGCGGGGGAGCGGCCGCCGACACCGTGATGGCGGCCCTGACCCTGCTCTTCCTCGCAACGATCGCCTGGTTCGTCTATCGCCTCTATCGGGAGCACCAGCTCACCCTGGCCACGCTGACCGATGCTCAGAAGGCCGGTCTCTTCGGAGCGGGAGGAGGGATCGTCCTGCTGATCGCCGCGAACGACGAGTTCAGCTCGTGGCGGGGGGGACTGGTGCTCTGGATCGCGCTGATGGCCGCCTGCGTCGGCGTGATCGTGATGATCTGGCGCCGGGCGACGACCTACTGAGGCGCTCATTCGAGGCTGATTCGTAGCCGTTCCGTATTGCGCTGCGCGCATCCCGCGAGCGGGTCGCGCCTAGCTTCGCCGCCATGGCCTCGGCAGTCGACCGGCCGGATCCGCGTTCGGGACAGGCGTCCGTCGAGTTCGTGGCGGTGCTCCCGGCCCTCGCCGTCTGCCTGATTCTGGCGGGGCAGGCCGTGTCGGCCGGCTGGGCCCTGTGGTCCGCCGGGGTGGCGGCGCGGGCGGGTGCGCGGGCCGCCGAGGTCGGCGGGAACGCCGAGGCCGCCGCGCGCCGGGCGCTGCCAGGCCCGCTCCGCGGCGAGGCGGTGATCCGCTCCGACGACGGGGTCCGCGTCAGGGTTCGGGTTCCCGCGCTCGTGCCGGGCGTCGAGCTGCCGTCCGTCACCGCGTCCTCCACGCTCGATGCCTCCAGCGGCTGAGCCAGCTCGCTCCCGCGGGCAGGCCTCGATCGAGCTGCTCGCCGCGGTCCCGGCGCTCTTCCTGGCCGCCGCGATCGCCGTGCAGCTGCTGCTGGTCGGCTACTCGCTCTCGATCGCCGATGGAGCCGCCGAGGCCGGCGCCGTGGCGAGCGCCGCCGGGCGGAGCGCCGGTGGGGCCGCTCGAGAGGCGCTGCCCGAGTGGGCGCGCGGCCGCTCGCGGATCAGCGCGGAGGGGGGCCGGGTTCGCGTCGAGGTTCGCCCGCCCGCCCCGTTCGCCGCGCTGTCTGAGGCTCTCACCGTGAGCTCGGAGGCCTGGTCGCGGCCCCCGCGAGGAAGCGGATGACGGCCACGCTGATCGCCAGCGGCACGGATCGCCGCTCCAGTCTCGGAATGGCGGCCGCGGTCGCGGTGGAGGGCGCCAGGCTGACCGGCGCCGAGACGCTCGTGATCGAGCTCGGCGAGGGCGCCCAGCGCCGCGGCCCGACGCTGCTGGCGGCGGCTGGCGCCCGCCGGGTGGAGGAGGCGCTCCGCGCGGATGACCTGCGTGCCTCCGCGCGTGGCCACGTCTGTCACCTAGCCCTCGCCGATCCGGGGGAGGGGCTGGACGCCCTCGGGCCGGCGATCGACCGGGCGGAACCGGAGCTGGTGGTGATCCACCTGCCCTCGTCCCTCTGGGTGCCCACGCTCGAGTCCGGGCTGCGGGTCGACGGGGGCGTCCTGCTGGTGTCGCTTCCGGCGGAGAGATCGCTCGCCGCCCTCGCGGTGGGCGAGATGAAGGGGCGCGGGCTGCCGGTCCGGATCTCCAGCCGGCCTCCCGGTCCGCTGGCCGCGAGGCGGGCGCTCGCCGGCGTGCCTCCCGGGGGTGCCGCCTCCGACCTCGCCCGCAGCATCGCCAGGCGACTGCTCGACCTAGGGTGGCCGGGCGGGCCGGGATCCTCGAGGGAGGGCGGCCGGCAGGGCCAGGCGTTGCCCGCCCTGCTCGGAGCGGGCCTGATCCTGATCCTCGCGGCGCTCGCCCTGACGGCGATCGGGGGCGCCGCGACGGGGCGGGGCAGGGTGCAGCGGGCCGCGGACCTGGCCGCGCTCTCGGCGGTGCGGAGTATGCGCGACGACGTGCCCAGGCTGCTGGCTCCGGCGAGCCTGCCGAGCGGCGCCCCGAACCCGCAGCGCCTCTCCCGCGGCGAGTACCTGGAGCGGGCTCGCCTCGCGGCGATCGACGCCGCGAGGCGCAACCGCGTCGATCCCTCGCGCCTGCGGGTCGCTTTCCCCGATTCGTCGGCGAACCCGCCGCTGCGCGCCCGCGCGACGGTGGTCGGGGAGGTGGACCCGGGGCGGCTGCCCGGCGGCCGGCGCCTCGCGAACCGAGCTCCGATCCGAGTCGTCGCCCGGGCCGTGGCGGAGGCCTCCGCGCCGGTGAGCTCCTGGACGGGCATGCCGGCGATGGCCGAGGGCGGGGGGTACTCCGGCCCTCTCGTCTACAGGGACGGCGAGGGGATGAGGCCGGACGTGGCCGCGGCCTTCGACCGGATGAGCGCGTCGGCGCGGCGGGCGGGGCTGGACCTCGTCGTGGTCTCGGGCTTCCGATCGGATGCGGAGCAGGCGCAGCTCTTCGCCCGGCATCCCGATCCCCGCTGGGTCGCGCCGCCGGGACATTCGCTGCACCGCTGCGCGACCGAGCTCGACCTCGGGCCCTCCTCCGCCTACGGCTGGCTGGCGTCGAACGCCCACCGGTTCGCGTTCGTCCAGCGTTACAGCTGGGAGGCCTGGCACTACGGGTTCGCGGGCGGGCCCGCGCCGTGCTCGAGTGCCGGCAACGCGCTCGGCCCCGACGGCCAGGGCGCGGGCGCACCGAGCAGTACCGCGCTGCCGGGTTTCGTACCGGGCCCCTACCGCGCCTCGATCCTCCGCTCCGCCTCGCGCTGGAACGTCTCGCCGGGGCTGCTGGCCGCCCAGCTGATGGCCGAGTCCGGGTTCAATCCCAGGGCCGTCTCGCCAGCGGGCGCCCTCGGCATCGCCCAGTTCATGCCGGCGACCGCCCGCTCGTACGGGCTGCGGGACCCCTTCGACCCGATCGCCTCGATCGACGCACAGGCGCACCTGATGGCCGACCTGCTGCGCCGCTTCCACTCGGTCCCGCTGGCGCTCGCCGCCTACAACGCCGGTTCGGGGGCGGTGGCCGCCTGCGGCTGCATCCCGTACGCGGAGACGCGGGCCTACGTGGCGCGGATCCTGGCGCTGGCCAACGGGGCGGGGGTGCTGCTCTCGCCGCCGCTGGAGGTGCGGCTGGTGAAGTGACGCCTTGCGCGGCGCGTTTGTCGAGTTGTCCGGCCCATGGCCGGGAAAGTCGACAACCTACGGCGTGGCTGGATTGGGCCTCTCCACCGGGACCTCGCCAATCCGTTCCAGGCCGCCGTGGACGTACCGGTAGATGTCGAAGACGCCGTTTGTCGGGTCGCCGTGGACGTCCATGTCGAGCGGGCCCGAGGCACCGGTGTAGTCGATGTCCTCGCCGTCCTCGAGCGCCTTGACCGCGGCGGGCAGCTGCTGCCAGGTGTACTCGGTCCCGCCCGGCGCCGTGATGTCGATCAGCTTGTCCGCCATCTCCTGGCCGTCCGTGGAGCCCGCCGCCACCGCGGCGAGGTAGCAGAGGGTCGTGGCGTCGAGCTCCTGGGCGGCGTACGGCGCCGGTTTGACCTGCCGCGGCTCGGCTGACCGGAGTGCGTCGACGAAGGCGGACGTGCTCTCACCATTCGCAGGGGCGCCGGGGGCGAGCGCCCTCATCCCCTCGACGGTGTCCCTTCCGACCTCCTTGGCCAAGCCCGGGAGCACGAGCCGGTCGCCTCCCCAGACCCTCGAGGGGTCCCAGCCGCTGCCGGGAAGCGCCGGTGCCAGCTGGCCGAGCCCGACCGGATCGTCGATCAGCAGGATCGCGTCGGGGCTGTTGCTGGTGAGCAGCGACGGCTGCGAGGGGAGCACGATCTGTCTTCCCACGGAGCCGTCGGTGTCCTGCCACGCCTCGGTGAAGTCCCGGGTGATCGTGTTCGAGTCGGTGTCGTTGCTCGCCACCACGTTCACCGTCCGCCCCTGGGCGCCGCCGAGGTCCTGCTCGATCGCCTTCGCGAGCGCCTCCCCCTCGGCGGAGACGGGCAGGGCGGTGCTGTCGACCAGATCGTGGTCGCTGAGCTCGGCGACGTCGCCGCCGGTCGCCACCGGCGAGATCTCGAGGACCTTGCCGGGGACCGTGATCTCGCGGGCGGTCCGGGCCACCGCCGGGGAGGACCACGGCCCGGTCAGACAGCTGGCGCCGTCGCCGCTGACGAGCTTCCTCGCGGATTCCACGGCAGTCTCGGGGTCGGCGCCCTGGTCCTCGTTGACGATCCGGACCTGGTGGTCGGCATCCTCCGAGGCGATCGCCCGCCTGATCTGAGCCAGCGCGAGCGCGGAGGCCTTCCGCCCAGACTCGCCGAGCGACTTGGAGCTGCCGGTGAGCGGCAGGGAGTTGCCGATCACCAGGTCGAGCTTCGTCGATCCCGGCCCGTTTCCACCGCCGCCCCCACAAGCCGCCAGGACGAGCACCAGCGGCAGCGCGATAGACGCAGCGATCGCGCGATTAGTGTCAGTCCAGCCTCTCAGGCGGCTATTCATAGCCGCTGGGCGGTCAGTAGGGTTGGGCCATGGCAACGGTTCAGGTCGAGGGGATCGATGGGCTGAAGGCCCTGCTCGGCAAGCAGATCGGGCCGAGCGAGTGGCGCGAGGTCACCCAGGAGGACATCGACACGTTCGCCGACCTCTGCGGGGACCATCAATGGATCCACGTCGACGTCGAGCGGGCGAAGAACGAGAGCCCGTTCGGGACCACCGTCGCGCACGGCAACCTCACCCTCTCGATGATCGACGGCATGCGGCTCGAGCTGCTCAACTCGAGCGGCTTCGTGCTCGGCGTCAACTACGGGTGGAACAGGGTCCGCTTCCCCGCGCCGGTGCCCGCCGGATCCCGGATCCGGACGACCGCCGAGGTGACGGAGGTCGAGGAGGTCGGTGGCGGCTGGTGGCAGATCGTCACCCGGTTCACCGTCGAAGTGGAAGGGTCCGACAAGCCCGCCTGCGTGGCGGACTCGGTCGGCCGCGCTCTGCCCGAATAGCCGCTACTTGACGGTGAGCGTTCCCTCCATGCCGGCCTCGCGGTGGCCCGGCACGCTGCAGAAGAACGTGTAGGTCCCGGGCTGCAGGTTGACCGTCGCGGTGGCGGTGCTCGACGAGATGATGTCGGTGCCGCCGATCTCATTGCCCGATGAGTCCTCGACCTTGACGTCGTGCCCGAGGGCCTGCCTGTTGTCGAAGCTGATCGTGTCGCTGCCGGCCTTGGCGGTGACGTCCTTCTGGTCGAAGGCCAGATCGCTGCCCGAGGGCGTCGAGATGTCGATCGTCGAGCCGCCGCCGCCTCCACCGCCTCCGGTGGTGGCAGTGTTCGCCGGCTGGGTCGCGGCCGCCGTGGTGCCGTTGTCGTCGCTGCCCCCTCCGCACGCCGCCAGGCCAAGCGCCGCAACCGCTGTCAGTGCGGTCACCGCGACCACTGTTGAAGCTCGTCTCATCGAGGCCACCTTTCTCGTCTCCGGGTTCGGTTCACTCTAATACGCACCCCTAAACGCGAGGGATTCCCCTCAATCGCCCTCGAACTCGGGCGTCTCACCCTCGAAGAAGGCCGTGACCCCGCGCTTCAGGTCCTGCGTCGCCATGCTGTCGGCGATCCCGTGACGCTCCAGCTGCAGGTGGTCGTTGAGGGAGTTCTCGATCGACTCGTGCAGCAGGCGCTTGGCCATCCGGACGTAGTAGGGGGCCTTGGCCGCGAGCTTCTCGGCCCTCTCCCGGGCGCGGGCAAGCAGCTGGTCGGCCGGGACGACCTCGCTGACCAGGCCCGCCTCGAGCGCGGCGTCCGCGTCGAGGTTGGGGTCGTTGAGAGCGAGCTCGAGGGCCTTCGCCGGGCCGACGACCCGCGGCAGGAAGTAGGTCATGCCGCCGTCGGGCGCCGCGCCGATCCGCCCGTAGGCGATCGCCAGGAAGGCCGCGTCCGAGGCGATCCGGATGTCCGCGGACAGCGCCAGCGACATCCCCGCCCCGGCGGCCGGGCCGTTGATCGCCGCGATCACCGGGTAGGGGATGCGGCGGATGTCGACGATCGCGTTGTGCAGCGCCTCGGCGCCGCGCCGCACCTCCGAGGGGAGGTCGACCTTCTCGTCGGTGACGCCTCGCTTGAACCAGTTGACGTCGCCGCCCGAGCAGAAGGCGCGGCCCGCGCCGGTGACGATCAGCGCGCGGATCGGCGCACGGTCGGCCAGCCAGGCCGCCGCGGTGGTCAGCTCGCCGATCAGCTCGGGGCTCATCGCGTTGAGGGCGTCGGGACGGTTCAGGGTCAGGGTTCCGACCTGGCCGTCGATCTCGATCTCGATCGTCTCGAGCTCGGGCGGGTCTGCGGTGAGGATCGGAACTTCGGTCTCTGCGGTCTCTGTCATGGAAAGCCTCCTGGGCGCGGGTGCGGGGACCCTACCCTCTGGATAGTGGCCAAGAGCAGCGAGAAGTTGGCCGAGCGGCGCCGGGAGCTCCCCGACGCCCCCGGCGTCTACGTCTTTCGCGACAAGGCGGGGGACCCCCTCTACGTGGGCAAGGCGAACTCGATCCGCAAGCGGGTCGCCTCGCATTTCGCCGGCAAGGGCGGCGGACGCGGTTCCGGGCTGGGCGGCACCGCCGAGCTGATCGGCCGCACCGAGTCGATCGAGACCCTGGTCACGCAGACCGAGGCGGAGGCGCTGCTGGCCGAACAGAGCTTCATCAAGCGCTACCGCCCGCGGTTCAACATCCGGCTGCGGGACGACAAGTCCTATCCGTACGTAGGCGTCAGCCTGGACGAGGAGTTCCCGCGCGTCTACTTCACCCGGGAGCGGCATCGGCCGAACCGCGCCTATTTCGGGCCGTTCTCGAGCGCAAAGCGGGTTCGGGAGACGCTCGACCTGCTCGGCAAGCTCTTCCAGTACCGCACCTGCGAGGGGCCGGAGCCGGGCCGGCGCTCCGGCGTGCCCTGCCTCGACTACTACATCAAGCGCTGCCAGGCGCCTTGCGTCGACTACATCGACAGGGAGGAGTACCGGGGCAACATCGACCGGATCATCGGCTTCCTCTCGGGCCGCTACAAGGAGATCGCCGGCGACCTCGAGGATCAGATGGAGGAGGCCTCCGAGGCTCAGGACTTCGAGCGTGCGGCCCTCTATCGCGACCGGCTGAACGCGGTGCGCAGCATGATGGAGCGCCAGCAGGTCGCGGGCGGGGCGCTGGGAAGCGCCGACGTGATCGGCGTGGCGGTGGAGGGCGCCGATGCGAACGCGCAGGTCTTCCAGGTGCGCGACGGCGTGCTCGCCGAGCGGCAGGGCTTCTACCTGGCGGGCGAGGAGGAGGGCGCTGACGGCGACCGGGACCCGGGGGAGGTCGCCGAGACCTTTCTGCTCCAGTACTACGGGGCCGCGCCGGCGATCCCAGGCCGGGTGATCGTCGGCCCGGAGCTGCGGGAACGGACCGAGGTGCTGGCCGAGGCGCTCTCGAGCCAGCGCGATGCGCAGGTCGAGGTCCGGGTCGCCTCCCGCGGCGACCTTCGCCGGATGCGCGAGCTGGCCGAGAAGAACGCCAACCTCGCCCTCGCCCAGGACAAGCTGCGCCGCGAGCATCGTCGCCAGCAGAGGGTCGAGTCGCTCTCCGCTCTCCAGGACGCGCTCGGCCTCGAGCGGGTTCCGGTCAGGATCGAGGGCTTCGACATCTCGAACCTGGGCGAGACCCACACGGTCGCCTCGATGGTCGTCTTCGAGGGCGGCGCCCCGAAGAAGTCCGGCTATCGGAAGTTCAACATCCGCGGGGAGTTCGACAAGAACGGCGATGACCCGGCCCCGCCCCCGGACGCGAAGCGGAGGAGGCGGGGCCCTGACGATGTCGCGGCGATGCAGGAGGTGCTGAGCAGAAGGCTCGGCCGCTACCTGCAGCAGGCCGACATCTCCCCGCACGACTCCGACCGCGACGCGAGCTTCGCGGCGCTCCCCGACCTGATCGTGATCGACGGCGGCAAGGGTCAGCTCTCGGCCGGGGTCAAGGAGCTGGAGCCGCTGATCGAGCAGGGAGTGGCGGTGATCAGCCTCGCCAAGCGGATCGAGGAGGTCTTCGTGCCGGGCCGAAGGGAGCCGATCCTGCTCGATCAGGGCTCGGACGCGCTGCGCCTGCTTCAGCGGGTCCGCGACGAGGCCCATCGCTTCGCGATCACCTTCCACCGCAGCCGGCGCGACCAGGCGATGACGGCGTCCGTGCTCGACGGCGTGCGCGGGGTCGGCCCGGCCCGGAAGCGGGCGCTGCTGCGCCACTTCGGCTCGCCCGACCGGCTCCTGAGCGCGAGCCGGGAGGAGCTGGAAGCGGTGCCCGGAGTGCCCGGTAAGCTCGCCCGCGAGATCCACAGGCAACTCCACAGAGCGGGCTGATGTCCAGGGATGGATCAGTGGGGGGAGACGGCTCACGACCCGGCGAGAAGCGCGTCGAGCTGGTCGTGATCACGGGCTACTCGGGGGCCGGCAAGTCGGAGGCGATCGCGGCCTTCGAGGACGGCGGCTACTTCTGCGTGGACAACCTGCCGCCCCGGATGATCGAGGGCCTCGGCGAGCTCTTCCAGCACGAGGGAAGCGGCGTCGAGAGGGCCGCGGTGGTGACCGACGTGCGCGGCGGCGAGTACTTCGAGGACCTGCTGGCGGTGCTGGGCGAGCTCGAGGCGAGCGACGCCCTCGACCTGAAGCTGGTCTTCCTGGAGGCCGACGAGGAGGCGCTGCTCCACCGCTACAAGGAGACCCGCCGCCGCCACCCGCTCGCGCGCAGCGGGCGGATCGTCGACGGCATCCGGGAGGAGCGGGACCGCCTCGCCCCCTTGCGCGAGCGGGCCGACGTGGTCATCGACACCTCATCCCTCACCGGCGGCGCCCTGCGGCGGCGGATCGCCAGCGAGCTGATCGGGCGCGATACCCGCGAGAACCAGCTGGCGCTCACGATCCTCACCTTCGGCTTCAAGAACGGACCGCCCCTCGATGCCGACCTGACGCTCGACGTCCGCTTCCTGCCCAACCCCCACTACGTCGACGAGCTGCGGCCGCTCACGGGGCTGGACGAGCCGGTGCGCGAGTACATCGAGTCCGGCACCCAGGCGGGCGAGTTCTACGGGCGCTTGATGCCGCTGCTCGACTTCCTGCTGCCGGCCTACGTCGCCGAGGGGAAGCAGCACCTGACCATTGCGGTCGGCTGCACCGGGGGCCGCCATCGCTCGGTCACGGTCGCGGATCGGATCGCGCGGGAGCTGCGGAGGCGGGGCGACGTGAAGCTCCAGGTGGTCCACCGGGATGTGGACCTGGAGCCCCGCGCGGCGGCGCGCTAAACGCCGTCCCTAACATCGCCGCGATGACGGATCCCGTGATCAGCGTCGAGGGCCTGCGCAAGTCCTATGACGATTTCGAGGCGGTCCGGGGGATCGACCTCGAGGTCGGCGCCGGCGAGATCTTCGCCTTCCTGGGGCCGAACGGCGCGGGCAAGACCACCACCGTCGAGATCCTCGAGGGCTATCGGGTTCGCAGCGCGGGCGAGGTCGCCGTGCTCGGCATCGATCCGCAGCACGCCGACCGCGCCTGGCGGAACCGCGTCGGCTTCGTGCTCCAGGAATCCCGGCTCGTCCCGGAGCTCACCCCACGGGAGGCGGTGGAGCAGTACGCGGGCTACTACTCCTCGCCTCGCGACATCGACGAGACGGTGAACCTGGTGGGGCTGAGCGAGAAGGCCAACGCGCGGACCTCGACGCTCTCCGGCGGACAGCGGCGGCGCCTCGACGTCGCCCTCGCCCTGATCGGCGACCCGGCGCTGCTCTTCCTCGACGAGCCGACCACCGGCTTCGATCCCTCCGCGCGGCGCCAGGCCTGGGACGTGATCGGCGGCCTGCGCGACCTCGGCAAGACCGTCTTCCTGACCACCCACTACATGGACGAGGCCCAGGCCCTCGCCGATCGGGTCGCGATCATCTCGGCGGGGCGCATCGTCGCGACCGGCTCACCCGAGGACGTGGGCGGGGATCGGGAGGCTCGCACCGAGATCAGCTTCAGGCTCCCGGCGGGCGTTCGCTCCCCGGACCTTCCCGAGCCGGTGCGCGCAGTGGCCCGCATCGACGCCGGGGCCGTCTCGATGACCGCCGAGGACCCGGTCCCGGTGCTTCGGGACCTGACCGTCTGGGCGAGCGAGCGCGGCGTTGGCCTGCCCGACCTGCAGGTGCGGCGGCCGAGCCTGGAGGACGTCTACCTGGAGCTCACACGGCAGACCGACGGGGCGGGGGAGGGAACCGGATGAGCGGCGCCGCACTGGTCCTGCACCAGTTCCGCTTCGACCAGAAGATCTTCTGGCGAAACCCGGCGGCGGTCTTCTTCACCGCCCTGCTGCCGCTGATCTTCCTCTTCATCCTGGCCAGCGTCTTCAACGACGCCGACATCTCCACGCTGGATGTCAAGGGCGCGACCTACTACGTGCCGGCGATCCTGACGCTCGCCGTGATCTCCGCGACGACCGTGAAGCTCGCGACCAACCTCCCCGCCGAGAGGGAGGCGGGCCAGCTCAAGCGGGTTCGCGGGACGCCGCTGCCGCCCGCGGCCTTCGTCGCCGGCCGGGTCGGCAACTCGCTGGTGATCACGCTGATCATGGTCGTCCTGGTCAGCGTGATCGGGGCCCTGGTCTATGGGGTGACGATCCCGACGGAGACCCTGCCGGCGCTGCTCGTCACGCTCGCCGTCGGGGCCTTCTCGTTCTCCTGTCTCGGCTTCGCCCTGGCAGCCGTGATCCCCACCGAGGACGCCGCCCCGGCGGTGACCAACGCGACCGTCCTGCCGCTCTACTTCCTCTCCGGGGTCTTCATTCCCGAGGATGAGCTGCCCAATGGCATCCTCGCCTTCGCCGACGTCTTCCCGATCCGCCATTTCTTCGAGGCCCTGTTCACGGCCTGGGACCCTCACACCACGGGCGCCGGCTTCGAGTGGGGACACCTGGCCGTGGTCGCCGCCTGGGGCCTCGCCGGGCTGGTGGTCGCGGTCCGCTTCTTCCGCTGGGAGCCCAGATGACGGCGGTCGCGAGGCTTCCCTTGTAATCTGGCCGTCGCCAGGGAACGTCTCGTCCCAGCACCGACCGATGCTTCATTACGCAGCCGTCAAAGTCTCCGACCTCGAGCGCAGTGGGGCCTTCTATGACTCGATCCTCGCGCCGAACGGCTGGCGCCGCCAGGAGGCGCCCGCCAACTCGGTCAGCTGGGGCCTGATCAAGGCAGAGTTCTTCATCGAGCTGGCGGACGAATCGCCTCGGCCCGGCTACGGGTTGATCTCGTTCCCCGCGAAGAGCATCCCGGCCGTCAAGGCGTCCTACGAGTCGGGCACGGCCAACGGCGGCGAGTCGGTGGCGGAGCCCGGAGCGGCGCCGCTGTTCGGCCCGGGCAACTACGCCTGCCGGCTGAGCGACCCCGACGGATACCTGGTCGAGGTCTGTGTCGCGCACGACCGCTGAGCAGGCGTCTCCGTGCTCAGCACGGGGACGGCGCAGCGTCGCGCTCGATACCGTGAATGGACACAAAGCTCTGATCCACTAGGAGGACCTGAAATGGCAGTCAAGGTGGGCATCAACGGCTTCGGGCGCATCGGCCGGAACCTGTTTCGCGCGGCCCAAGCCGCGGGCTCCGATCTCGAGTTCGTCGCCGTCAACGACCTGATCGACGCCGAGATGATCGCCCACCTGCTCCGCTACGACACGGTCCTGGGGCGCTTCCCTGGCGAGATCGAGGTAACCGGTGACGCCGTCATCGTCGACGGCGCCTCCCTCAAGGTCCTGGACGAGCGCGATCCGGCCGACCTGCCGTGGGGGGACCTCGGGGTCGAGGTCGTGATCGAGTCCACCGGCCTCTTCACCAAGCGCGAGGACGCGCAGAAGCACCTCGACGCGGGCGCCAAGAAGGTGATCATCTCGGCGCCGGCCAGCGACCCGGACATCACCGTGGCGCTGGGCGTCAACTTCGATTCCTATGACCCCGAGAAGCACAACATCATCTCCAACGCCTCCTGCACCACCAACTGCCTGGCGCCGGTGGCGAAGGTGCTTAACGACACGGTCGGCATCGAGCGCGGCCTGATGACCACCATCCACGCCTACACGGCCGACCAGCGCCTCCAGGACATGCCCCACAAGGACTACCGCCGGGCGCGTGCCGCCGCGGTCAACCTGATCCCGACCTCGACCGGCGCCGCCAAGGCGATCGGGCTCGTGATCCCGGAGCTGCAGGGCAAGCTCAACGGCGTCTCGATCCGCGCGCCCGTGATCACCGGCTCGCTGGTCGACCTGACCTGCGACGTCGGGCGCGAGACGAGCGTCGAGGAGATCAACGGCGCGATGAGGGACGCGGCCCAGGGGCCGCTCCAGGGGATTCTCGAGTACACGGAGGACCCGATCGTCTCGACCGACATCGTCACCGATCCCCACTCGTCGATCTTCGACGCCGAGCAGACCGCGGTCGTCGACGGCCGCTTCGTCAAGGTCTTCTCCTGGTACGACAACGAGTGGGGCTACTCCAACCGCTGCGTCGAGCTGGCGGAGAGGGTGCTGCAGCCGGCGACGGTCGGTGCCTGACGTAGCCAGTTCGCGCTCGTTCACCAAGGCGAGCGTCAGAGATGCGGAGGTCGAGGGGCGCCGGGTGCTGGTGCGCGCGGACCTGAACGTCCCGCTGGAGAAGGGCGTGGTGACCGACGACACCCGCATCCGCGCCTCGCTGCCCACCATCGAGCTGCTGCGCGAGCGGGGGGCGAGCGTCGTGCTCGTCTCCCACCTCGGTCGCCCCGAGGGGCGGGCCCCGGAGCTCTCGATGGCGCCGGTCGGCGAGCGCCTGGGTGAGCTGCTCGGCGCGGACGTGAAGCAGGCGCCCGCCGTGGTCGGCGACGAGGTGACGGAGACGGCCTCCCGCCTCGAGGCCGGCGAGGTGCTGCTGCTCGAGAACAGCCGCTTCGAGCCGGGGGAGACCGAGAACGATCCGGCCCTGGCCGAGGCGCTCGCCGGGCTCGCCGATCTCTACGTCAACGATGCCTTCGGCTCGGCGCACCGGGCCCACGCGAGCACGGAGGGTGTCGCCCACCACCTGCCCGGCTACGCCGGGCTGCTGCTCGAGCGCGAGGTCACGGAGCTCACCGCCGTCCGTGACGGTCCGGAGCGCCCGCTGGTCATCGTCCTCGGGGGCGCCAAGGTCACCGACAAGCTCGGGGTGATCGACCGCTTCCTGGGCTTCGCAGAGGAGATCCTGATCGGCGGCGCGATGTGCTTCAGCTTCTTCAAGGCCGAGGGACGCGACACCGGGAACTCGCTGGTCGAGGAGGAGGGCGTGGAGTCGGCCAGGCGGGTGCTGAGGGAGGCCGAGGACAGCGACACGATCCTGGAGCTGCCGGAGGACCTCGTCATCGGCCGGGAGCTCGACGCCGCCACCGAGACGCGCGAGCTGAACGGCGTGGACGTGCCCGAGGGCTGGATGGGGCTCGATGTCGGGACCAACACGACGGCCAACTTCGGCAAGCGGATCGCCCGCGCCGGAACCGTCTTCTGGAACGGGCCCATGGGCGCCTTCGAGCTGGAGCCGTTCGCCGCCGGGACCCGGGCGGTGGCCGAGGCGGTCGCCGCGGCCCCCGGCCACACGGTGGTCGGCGGCGGCGACTCGGTCGCGGCGCTGCAGAAGTTCCGCCTGGCCGGGCCGGTCGACTGGCTCTCCACCGGCGGCGGCGCGTCCCTGGAGCTGATGGAGGGTCGGGAGCTCCCCGGCGTGGAGGCGCTCCAGGATGCCTGAGCGCGTAATGCGAGGGTCCTCCGAAGGAGGAACCCGTTCCAAGTTGCTGGCCGCCAACTGGAAGATGCACAAGACCACCGAGGAGACCGAGCGCTTCCTCGGCGAGTTCCTGCCCCGGGTCCCAGACTCAGGTGGCCCCGAAGTGGTGGTCTGCCCGCCGTTCACCTCACTGCACTCGGCGGTCGAGCACTGCTTTCAGAGCCGGGTTCGGGTCGCCGCCCAGAACATGCACGAGGCCGACGAGGGCGCGTTCACCGGTGAGGTCTCGGCGCCGATGCTGCTCGACCTCGGCGTCGACGGCGTGATCCTGGGCCACTCCGAGCGCCGCGAGTACTTCAACGAGACCGACGAGGCGCTGGCGCGCAAGGTGCCGGTGGCGCTGGGTGCCGGGCTCGAGCCGATCCTCTGCGTCGGAGAGAACGAGGCCCAGCGGGACGCCGACGAGACCGAGGCGGTGCTCACCCGGCAGGTGCGGGCGGACCTGGCGGACGTTCCCGATGCCCGCCTGAGCGAGGTGGTGATCGCCTACGAGCCGATCTGGGCGATCGGCACGGGCCGCACCGCCACGCCCGAGCAGGCGCAGGAGGCGATCGCCTTCATCCGCTCGCTGGTCGCGGAGCGCTCGGCGGAGGCGGGCGCGGCGATACGCATCCTCTACGGGGGCTCGGTCAAGCCGGACAACGCCGCCGAGCTGATCGGTCAGCCCGACGTCGACGGAGCGCTGGTCGGCGGCGCCAGCCTCGACCCCGCCGACTTCGCGGCGATCGTCAAAGCTGCAGGCTGATGAGCCCGCTCCCCGCCGGACCTACGAAGGTTCCGGTCCCCTCGCTGGCGCTGGTGATCCTCGACGGCTGGGGCCTTGCTCCCGGCGGCCCCGGCAACGCGGTCTCGCAGGCGAGCACCCCGGTCTTCGACGAGCTCTGGTCCGCCTACCCGCATACGACCCTCTCGACCTCGGGCCGCGACGTCGGCCTGCCCGAGGGCCAGATGGGCAACTCGGAGGTCGGGCACCTCAACCTCGGCGCCGGCGCCATCGTCAAGCAGGACCTGGCCCGGATCGATGACGCGATCGCCGACGGCAGCTTCTTCGAGAACGCGGCGCTGCGGGCAGCCTGCGGCTCGGCTCGCGAGTCTCGCCGGGGTCGCCTGCACGCGGTGGGACTGATCTCCGACGGCGGCGTCCACTCCGGCTGGGAGCACATCGAGGCGATGGTCGAGCTGGCCGGGGAGGAGGGAG
>DATBHQ010000048.1:0-18223 GCA_036557385.1 Solirubrobacterales bacterium
TGCTCGGTGGCTACTGCCATGGCTCCTCTGAAGTCGTTGGTTGAGACCCTCCCCAGGGGCGAAGGATAGTGAGGGGGCGTTACCCTCGGCGCGCATGGCGGGAGCGCTTTCCACAGCTGAACTGATCGGCCTGATCAGCGATGGCGGCCCGTTGTCGGCCGGGACCACGCTGGAGGGCGAGCAGATGATCGAGGTCCTCTCCGAGCTCCTGCGCCACAACGCACATCCCGCCTACGTGACCTTGATGGTCAGCGAATCGCAGACGTTCGACTATTCGGGCGTCGACGGGTTCAAGGAGGCCTGGGAGGACTGGATCAGTCCTTACGAGAGCTTCAGGGTCGAGCTCGACGAGGTCATCCCCCTGGAGGACAAGCTCGTCTTCACGGTCAGGCAGATCGTGACGACACGGCACAGCTCGGTCGAGGTCGAGACGCCGAGCGCGACCGTCTGGTGGATCGAGGACGGCCTGATTCGCCAGGCCGCTTTCTATCTCGATCGGCGGGCCGCGCTGGAGGCGGCTGGGCTGACTTCCCCCGACCGCCCCCCTGGCGACTGACTACTCCTCTGCGAGCAGCCCGTAGAGCTTCCGGCGGGCGTCCTTGAGGATCTCCGCCGCCTGGGTCAGCTGCTCGTCATCCTCGGCTCGGGCGAGCTGCTTGGCCGCGCCCATCAGCTTGAACATCTCCTTGCGGGCCTCGAACCGAGGCGAATCCTCGTCACCCTGCTCCCAGGGCCTGCCGCCCTCGGTGCGATCGGGCGCGGCCTCCTTGCCGGCGTCGGTGAGCGAGTAGACCTTGCGGCCCTCGACCTCGTCGGGAGTGACCAGGCTCTCGTCCTCGAGCAGCTGGAGCGTCGGGTAGATCGAGCCGGCGCTGGGCGTCCAGCGACCGCCGGTCCGCTCCTCGAGCTCCTGGATCATCTCGTAGCCGTGCATGGGCCGGTCGTCGAGCAGAGCCAGGATCGCGCTGCGGACGTCGCCGCGGCGGACGCGATGGCGCCGCCCCCGGCCGCGGCCTCGGCCGCTCATCTCATGCCGCCCATATCCGTGGCGGCTTCTCTGTCTGTGCATCTGCGTTGTTCCTTTCGATCAATCATGAACTAACGCGATATATCGTAACAGCTCGGGTTATCACAGCTCCCAGGCGAAGCCGCGCGAGGTCCAGCTCGGCTTCTCGCGCTCGTAGAAGCGGTGGGCGTCCGCGCGGGAATCGCCGCTGTCGAGCTCCAGGTGTGTGGCGCCGCGCTCGGCGGCCCACCTCTTGGCGGCATAGAGCAGGTCCCTCCCCACTCCATGCGAGCGATGGTCGGGGCTGACGGCCAGGTCCTCCACCCAGCAGCGGGGCCCGAAGCGCACCGAGTTCATGTCGAGGTAGGCGGTGCAGAGGCCGAGGAGCTCGCCGCGGTGCTCGGCGACGAGGACGGCCGCCTCCGGGTCCTCTATCGCCTGGGCGATCGCGGCCCGGGCGTGGTCGGCGTCCCAGCGCGGCGGAATCGATCCGGGGGGCGGGAAGAGCCACTCGTACATGCCGAGCACCCGCTCGACCTCCTCCGGCAGCGCCTCTCTGACCTTGGCCATGGCCGGAGGCTAGTCCCTCGCGGCGGCGCCCCCCGCACGGCGACCCAGGTAGCGTTCCGGGCATGAGAAACCCACGCGACTTCTTCCAGCCCCTGGCGATCGACGCCCCCGAGCCGCCCCGCGAGATCCCGTTCAAGCCCTCGCGGATGATCCACTTCTTCGACGCATCGAACGAGAAGATGCGCGCCAAGGTCCCCGACATGGCCAAGCAGGCCGACATCCTGCTCGGCAACCTCGAGGACGCGATCCCGGTCGACAAGAAGGTCGCCGCGCGAGACGGGCTGATCGAGGTCGGCAAGGAGGTCGACTTCGGCGAGACCCAGCTCTGGACCCGGGTCAACGCGCTGGAGAGCCCCTGGGCCCTGGACGACCTGACGCAGCTGGTCAGCGAGATCGGCGACAAGCTGGAGGTCGTCATGGTGCCCAAGGTCGAGGGCGCCTGGGACATCCACTATGTGGACCGCCTCCTGGCCCAGCTCGAGGCGAAGGCGAAGCTGGAAAAGCCCCTCCTGATCCACGCGATCCTCGAGACCTCGCTCGGCGTGGTCAACCTCGAGGAGATCGCCACCGCGAGCCCACGGATGCAGGGGATGAGCTTCGGGCCGGCCGACCTGGCCGCGTCACGGCGGATGAAGACGACGAGGGTCGGCGGGGGCCATCCCGGATACCAGGTGATCGAGGACCCGGACCCCGACGACGAGGACGCCCCGCGGGCGACCGCCCAGCAGGACCCCTGGCACTACTCCATCGCCCGCATGGTCGATGCCTGCACCTCCGCCGGGCTCCTGCCTTTCTACGGGCCCTACGGCGACATCAAGGACACCCAGGGCTGCGAGACCCAGTTCCGGGCGGCCTTCCTGCTCGGCTGCGTCGGCGCCTGGTCCCTGCATCCGGCGCAGATCGAGATCGCCAAGAAGGTGTTCAGCCCGCCGCCGGAGGAGGTCAAGTTCGCCAAGAAGGTGATCGAGGCCATCCCCGACGGCGCGGGCGTCCACATGATCGACGGCAAGATGCAGGACGACGCGACCTGGAAGCAGTGCAAGGTGATGGTCAACCTCGCGGAGATGCTCGCCAAGAAGGACCCGGAGCTCGCCGAGGCGTACGGGATGTCGAACGGCAAGCCCGCGGAGACCGCGAAGGCCGAGGCCTAGCCTCGGCGTGGCGGAGCCCTTCCGCTACCGGCTGCGGGTCCGCTACAACGAGTGCGATCCGCAGGGCGTCGTCTTCAACGCCAACTATCTGACCTACTTCGACCTGACGATGACCGAGCTCTGGCGCGAGCTGGGCGGCTATCAGGCGATGGTCGACGCCGGCGTGGACATGGTGGTGGCGGAGGCGCGGATCCTCTACCGGGCGGCGCTGCGCTTCGACGACGAGTTCGAGGCCCGGCTCGAGATCGCGCGCCTCGGCGAGACCTCGATGACGACGGAGATCCTGCTCTCACGGGATGGCGAACAGGTCGCGGAGGGCGAGTTGCGCCACGTCTTCGTCGAGTCGGGAGGGGGCGCGACCGCGCCTATCCCCGAGCCGATTCGCGCGGGGCTGTCCCGGTATCAGGCGGTCGAGGCGGCGTAGCCCCCGGCTGCTCCGCGAGCCAGCGCTCGATCTGAGGGCCGATCGCCTCGAGGTCGGGGATCGGAATCCGCTCGTGGGTACTCAGGTTCTCGAGGGTGGAGATCCCCTCGGGGTGAACCTGCACGAGGAACGTGAACCGGTTCACTGCCGCTGCTTCTTCTTGCACTTCTTCTTCGAGACGGCAGCGCGCTTCTTCGCCTTCTTGCACTTCTTCCTCTTCTTCTTCGCCGGCGCAGCCGCCGCTGGTGCGGAGCCGGTGGGCGATTGCGTCACCAGTGCGGGTGGCGCCGCCGAGACCAGGTGGGGATCGCTCGTCTGCGGCCCGGCGGTGCCCGCAGCGTTCGAGGCGGTCACCTGGCAGCGGTAGGCGCCCGGCGTCGAGGCGTTGAGCGTGCTTGCCGTCCCACCGGGCACCTCGGAGCCGTCCAGGCTCCACCGGTAGCCGTAGGAGTGGGGCGCTCGAGAGAGGAATGCACCGAGGAGGTCCGCAGCCCAGGAGCCGGTCGAGCAGCTCAACGTCGAGCCGGTCGTAGAGCCACCGCTGACGGACGGGTCTCCGGCCGGGCTCGGCGCTTTCAGGATCGCCGTGAACATCGGCTCGTTGATCGTCCCCGAGCCGGGCGAGAGGTCGCCGACTCCACCGCTTCCATCGAGGTTCGCGAACGAGAGCTTGTTCGTGTCCTCCCCCAGCCAGTAGACCCTGTTGGCGGTCGGGTCGAGCGATGGCCCGGTGGTGCTCGCGTTGGCACCCGCCCCGGTGACGTTGAAATCAGCGCCACCGCCGCCGTCCAGATCAGCGCCGGCGACCTTGCCGAGAACGCTGCCCGCCCCCGGATTGGTCCAGTAGATCCGGCCGGCTTCCTCGTCGATCGCGACGCCCTTCGGCTGCGCGACCGTCGCTCCGCTGACGGCCAGGTCGACGCCACCTCCGGTCCCGTCGAGGGCCGTGTACGAGATCTTGTTGGTCGGGGTCACCGACAGGTTGAAGTTCGCCCAGTAGATCCGGTTGTCCGCCGGGTCGACCGCCACCCCCCACGGAAACTGGACGCTCGCGGCCCCGGTATCGAGCGATCCCCCGCCGCTTCCGTCCAGCTTGGCGTACCAGATGCCCCCCGAGTTGCCCCAGTACAGGCGCCCGAGGGCGGGGTCGATCGTCAGGCCGCGGACGGCGCCGACGGTCGCGCCGCTCGTGTTCAGATCCCCCCCGCCTCCGCTCCCGTCGAGATTCGCGTAGGAGATCACCCCGGTGCCGGCGTTCGCCCAATACACCTTGCCTGCGGCTGCGTCGATGGCCACGCCGGCGACCGAATTCGGCGCAGTCGCGCCGGTCGTGTTCAGGTCGCCCCCGCCTCCGCTTCCATCGAGGTTGGCGTACGAGACCTTGCTGCCCGTGTAGTTCGCCCACCAGATCGTGTCCGCGCCGAACGAGGCAGCCGGGAACGCGGCACCGACCACCAGGGCAGTGGCGATGGCGGCCGCACCTACGAGGGGATTCAGGGGTGATCTCACGCGGGCGACGCTACGCGCGAGCGCTCATCAAACGCTCATCGCGCCTCAGAGTGGCTCGCCGGCCAGGATGCGTGCCTGGAGGCGCGAGGTCTCCTCGGCCGGCTCGACCCCGAGCGCGTCGACGAGCGCGCGCCGGCACTCCAGGTACTGGCGTAGGGCATGTCCCCTGCGCCCTGTGCGCGCGTAGGCGGTCATCAGGGCCCGATGTCCCTCCTCGTTGAGCTGGTCGAGGTCCACCAGCTCGCGGGCGATGTCGGCCGAGCGGGCGTGCTCCCCGGAGCGCTCGTGGAGCTGGATCAATCCCGTCAGCACCGCGATGTACTGGTCGATCAGGCGCTCCCTGTATGAGGTCGCCCATTCCGCGTAGCGCTCCTCGGGCAACGGCTCGCCGGGCCAGAGAGAGTGAGCGCGCTCGAGCAGGGGCAGGCGCTCCTCTCCCTCGCTCGCCAGGGCGGCTTCCGCGGCCGCGCTGAACCGGTTCGCATCCACCTGGTGCTCGTCCTCGATCGCCAATCGGTAGCTCTGCCCGCCGCTCTCGATCACGCTTCCATCCGAGCCCGGCGCGTCCAGCACCTGCCTGGCCCTGGAGACCGCCACCTGCAGGCTGCGCCGGGCTCCGTTCGCGTCCCGCCCTGGCCAGAGCGCCTCGAAGATCAGATCCTCGGGAATCGGCTGGCCGCCATTGACGAGAAGGAAACGAACCAGTCGGGCGTCGATGGGCCGTGCCCAGTCCGATTCGGTCGCCCGCCAGGACCCCCGTCGCACCGCAAACCCTCCGAGGACCTCGAACCCGAGCGCCGGCATCGACCTCGCCAGCCGGTCGAGCGCGTTGCTCGCCGCCGGGGCGAACTCGGAGTCCGGCTCGTCGGCCAGCCTTCGCAGCTTGCCCACCGCATCCGGGTCCCCGGAGCGGACCGCGGGCTCGAGCGCGGCCCTCCGGGCCGCGGGGTTCGGGTGGTCGAGAAAGGGCACGAGCTGAACGCCCTCGGGAAGAGCGCGCGAGATCTGCTCGAAGACGAGCTCCGGATCGAGGGTCTCCCGCTCGAGGGCGTCCCAGATCAACGGCTCGAGCCGCGACCACTCCCGCCGCAGCGTGAAGCGAACGGCGTCACCCGCTTCGGTGAAGCACTCCCGGAGATCGGCGTCGGACCCCCGCGGATCCCCGTCGAGGTGCCTCAGCCAGGCACGCAGGCCGAGCAGGCGACTACGCGGGAGCATGCCCATGGGTCCCGGGAGCTCGCGATTGAGCTGCTCCAGTCCCCACTCGATCGCCTCCCCGGCCCGGCCCGGATGGCCCACGGCGACCAGAGGAGGAACGAGGTCCCCGGCGACCCAGCACTGGAAGCTGATCGGGCCGTCCTCCATGCTGGCGAGCGCCCGCTCGGCGGCCGCGACGGTCTCGACGGCGTCCCCGCGAAGCGAGGCGATCACGACCGGCGCGAGATTCACGACGAAGTTCCAATATCCGGTTTCGCGGCCGCGGTAGAGGCTGAGCTCGGCCTCGGCCTCGGCGAGACGGCCGGCCTGCGCGTGCAGGACCGCGCACCAGGTGTGGGTTGCGTCGAGCAACCCCGGCAGCACCCCTCCGCCACTCATCTCCCGGATCGTCTGCCAGAGCCGCAGCGCGCGCTCGGGATGGCCGCGCTCGCAGGTGATTCCGGCTGTCATCCCGAGCACGTGAGCGCGGCGGGTGAGGGGGTCGAAGCGCTCCATGTCCCGGTCGGCCGCCTCCAGCCGCTCGATGATCGGATCGAGCTCGCCACGCGGGGCGTCGCGAAAGGCGAGCCGCAGGGCCTCGAGCGGCTCGAGGAAGGCCGCTCCCGGATGTGCCCTCGCCCCGCTCGCGAGCTGGTCCGACTCCTCCGGACGGGCGTAGGCGGCGAAGACGACCGCCGCGTAGGCGACGGTCGCCGGGGCCAGGGCGCCCGCGCCCTCCGCGGCCGGATCGTCCCAGCCGCGGACGACCTCGTCGAGCTCGTTCACCCGCCCGGTCGCGAACAGCGCGTCAGCAAGCACGGATCGCGCCAGCCAGTCGGCGGGCGGGTTCGGTTGCTCTCGAAATCCCCGCACCGCTGCCTGCAGCTCCGTGATCGCGTTCGCGTTGTCTCCCGCGAGCCAGTCCATCTGGCCCACGAGCGCGCGGATCGCCGGCCGCTCCGCGAACTGCTCCGGCAGCCGCGCGATCCAACCGCGGAGCAGAGCGGGGTTCGCCTTCACCAGCAGACGGCCGTCGCGCTGGATGCAGTCCACCGCCTCCACCCAGCTCTCCGCCTCGAGCCAGTGCTCGATCGCGCTGATTCGGTCCCCGCCGGCGGCCACTGCGGGAGCGACGGTCGCGTGCAGCCGCCGCAGCTCGCCGGGTGCCAGCTCCGCTCGAGCCTGGTCGCCGAGGAACTCGCGCAACAGCGGGTGGTAGGAGAAGCCGTCGCCGCCGCCATGGCGCCTGATCAGCATCCCGGCGCGCTCCAGCCGCTCGGGAAAATCCTCGGGCAGCCCGAGGGCTTCCGCCACCTCCGGGCTGACGCGCCTGGGAACGCTCGCGTCGATGGCCCCGGCCCGCAGCTCGGGCTCGAGCGAGTCGAGAATCTCCTCTGAGAGGTATGAGCGGACCTCCGGCGTGGAGCTGAGGCTGATCGGTTGCGATGCGTTCTCGGCCCCCACCGCATGCGCGCCCTGCGCTGCGACGAGTCCCACGCCGAGGGGCCAGCCCTCCGTCGCCTGCATCACGGCCTCCACCTGCAGCGGGGAGGGATCCACGCTCGTCCGCAGCGCGAGCGCCTGCTCGCACTCGGTCGCTTCGAAGACGAGATCGCGGGCGCTCAGCTCCAGCAGCAAGCCGCCCGCGCGCAGCTTCGCCACCCGGAGACCCAGACTCCGCCTGGTCGACACGGCGAGGTGCAGCCGCGGGACCTGGGCGCGCATCATCTGCGCGACGAGTCGCAGCGACCTATCCGCGCCGTCGAGATGCTCGGCGTCGTCGATGACGAGGACCAGCGGCTCGACCAGGAGTCCCGAGAGCTCGGCGATCAGCTCGCGCATCGCCGCCGGCGGGTCGATCGGCTCGATGCCGGTGGCGAGCCGCTCCGCCATGGCGTCCGTCGTCCCGGGGACGGCCCGTGAGATCGTGTCGATGATCTCGTTCACCAGGATCCCCGGCCCGCGCTCGCGGTCCGTGCAGCTGATCCAGGCGACCGGCGTGGACCGGTCGGCGAGGGCCTGCTCGAGGATGGTCGTCTTCCCGAAGCCGGCACCCGCGGTCAGGATCACGTTCCCCGACTGCAGAGCGCCGTTGATCCTCGCCGCCAGCTTGGGGCGAGCGATGGTTCTCCCCACGCGATCCGAGCGCTCATCCAGGGCGCCCGGGGTCCTGGTCATCGAGCCCAGGCTAGTTCCGGCCGATCGCGGCTGTCAACGCCCTTGGCCGGCCGTTGCGTTTGACCCGGCTGGACGGATATCCGGGTGGTGTGCGTCCACACCGCTAAAGGAGCGAACGCCGCGCCCGATGAGGATGGGAGATGCAGCTTCGGCTCCCATCCCTCCTCCCCCTCGCCCTGGCGACCGCCCTGCTGGGCGCTCTGTTGTTCGCGGGCGGCGCCCAGGCCCTCAGCCTGCAGACCCAGACCTACCGGATGAGCGGCACCGACGCCAAGCAGCGGCTCACCGTCCGCTGTCCCGGCAAGAAGCGCCTCCCCTACAGCGGCGGGATGCTGACCGATCCGGTCGGGCCCGACGGCCAGGGCGTCTATCCCCACTCCTATGAGCGGCTCGGCGTTCAGCGCGGCTGGCACGTGACACCCGTCCTCTACGGCGGTGGCAGCACCCGGTCCGTGACGCTGCAGGTGATCTGCGGTCCCAGGCTCGGGCCCGTGAGCTCCCCGCACTCGACCGTCTTCGTCGGCCCGGGCCAGACCCGCACCGCGACCGCCACCTGCCCCCGCGGGAACCGCCTCCTCGCCGGTGGCTTCCAGCGCACCAACTTCGTCACCCGCGGCGGCAACTACGTGACCGAGTCACGCGCCGCCTCCGATCGCGCCTGGCAGGTCTCGGGCAGCGCCTTCGGCAGCTTCGGGGGCGAGCTCACCGCGATCGCCTATTGCCTGAAGTCAGGAGGCCCGCTGGTGAGCGAGGTCGCCTCGCAGGCCGACCTGCCCCTGGACACCTCGACCACGGCGACCACGCCGGCGTGCCCGCCGGGATCGATCATGGTCGGAGGCGGCTTCTCCACCTCGCCGTCGGGCCCGGCACTGGTCTCCTCCGCCTACTTCGCCGGCGGCGGCAGCTGGTCAGCGACCGCCTACAACCGCTTCGGGCCCGACGCGACGCTCAGCGCCCACGGTTACTGCATGACCCGCGCGACGATCAAGCGTCGGCAGAAGATGCGCCACGGCACGAGGGCCCGGCACGAGCGGACGATCAAGGCGCCGAAGATCCTCGACCGCGCCCTCAAGGTCGCGATCTCCGAGCGGGTGTCTAACAACGGCTGCTTCCCGAGCCCCGGCGGCCTCGTCGCGACCCTCGAGGACAACAAGATCCGGGCCCGCCAGGCGGCGAATCCCCGTGCGGTCGGCGGCGGCGGGAGCGTGGTGAACGTGCTCACCGACCTCGCCTCCTGCGAGCGCGTGCGCCTCGCCGTGCGCCAGCACGGCAGCGTGATCGTCCTCGACTCGGCGACCGGCGCGGTCACCAAGCGTCGTTAGTTACCCCAGCCGCTCTTTCAGCGCCGTGAGCTGCGCCTGCAGCGGATCGGGCAGGCGGTCGCCGAAGCGCGCCAGGTGCTCCTCGACCTGCGGGAGCTGCGCCTTGACCGCCTCGGGGTCGACCTCGAGCAGGAGCCGCATGTCCGCCTCGCTCAGGTTCGTGCCCTCGAGGTCGATCTCGCCCTCGGCCGGGACGCGGCCGATCGGTGTATCGACGACCTCGCCCTCGCCCTCGGTGCGGCGGAAGATCCACTCGAGCACGCGGATGTTGTCGCCGAATCCGGGCCAGACGAAGTGGCCCTCGTCGTCCTTGCGGAACCAGTTGACGAGGAAGACCCTGGGCAGCTTCGCCCCATCGCGCTCGGCGATCTTCAGCCAATGCTGGAAGTAGTCGGCCATGTTGTAGCCGCAGAAGGGCAGCATGGCCATCGGGTCGAAGCGGAGCTCGCCGACGGTCCCGTCGGCGGCCGCCGTCTTCTCGACCGACATCGTCGCCCCGAGGAAGACGCCGTGCTCCCAGTCGAACGCCTCGGTGACGAGCGGGACCACGGTCGCGCGCCTGCCCCCGAAGAGGAAGGCGTCGATCGGGACCCCGGCGGGGTCCTCCCACTCCTCGGCGATCGAGGGGCACTGCGCCGCCGGGGTCGTGAAGCGGGCGTTCGGATGGGCGGCCGGCTCGTCCGAGTCGGGCGTCCACTCGTTGCCCTTCCAGTCGATCGCGTGCTCGGGCGGCTCGCCCGTCATGCCCTCCCACCAGATGTCGCCGTCGTCGGTCAGGGCGCAGTTGGTGAAGATCGTGTTCTTCTCGATCGTCGCCATGGCGTTGGGGTTCGTCTTGTGGCTCGTGTTGGGGGCCACGCCGAAGAAGCCGGCCTCGGGATTGACCGCATAGAGGCGGCCGTCCTCGCCGAACTTCATCCAGGCGATGTCGTCGCCCACCGTCTCGGCCGTCCAGCCCTCGAGCTTCGGAATCAGCATCGAGAGGTTCGTCTTGCCTGAGGCCGAAGGGAAGGCGCCGCTGACGTACTTCACCACCCCCTCCGGGGAAGTCAGCTTCAGGATCAGCATGTGCTCGGCGAGCCAGCCGTCGTCGCGCGCCATGGCCGACGCGATTCGCAGGGCGAAGCACTTCTTGCCGAGCAGGGCGTTGCCGCCGTAGCCCGAGCCGAAGGACCAGATCTCCCGGCTCTCCGGGTAGTGAACGATGTACTTCGTCTCGTTACAGGGCCACGGGACGTCGTCCTGGTCGTCGTCGAGCGGCATGCCGACCGTGTGGACGCAGGGGACGAACTCGCCGTCCTCGCCGAGGACCTCCAGGGCGGCCGCGCCCATCCGGGTCATGATCCGCATCGAGACCGCGACGTAGGCGGAATCGGTGAGCTGGACGCCGATGTGCGAGATCGGCGAGCCGAGCGGTCCCATCGAGAACGGCACCACGTACATGGTCCGGCCGCGCATGCAGCCGGTGAAGAGCTCGGTGAGGACCTCCCTCATCTCGGCGGGCTCGCGCCAGTTGTTGGTCGGGCCGGCGTCCTCCTCGCGCTCGGAGCAGATGAATGTGCGGTCTTCGACGCGGGCCACGTCGGAGGGGCTCGAGCGCGCCAGGTAGGAATTGGGCCGCTTCGCGTCCGAGAGCTTCTCGAAGGTCCCGGCATCGACCAGCTGCTGGGCGAGAGAGTCGTACTCCTCCGCCGATCCGTCACACCAGTGGATCGCGTCGGGCTGGGCCAGCTCGGCGACCTCGTTCACCCATGAGATCAGCTTGGCGTGCTTTGTCGATGCCTCCGTCGTCGCGCTTGTGTCACTCACTTGATGCGTTCAACTCCTTGGGTTGATTGATGACCCCCCATCCCTGCCGAGGCGCGGGATGGTTTCACATCCTCCCGCCATTCGGTCGCTCTGGCGCACGGGGGGTGCTACGGATCGTAGGGGGTCGTGCGCAGCCCATGCGCACGCTGATACCCGGCCAGGTCCCCGGCCAGGCAATCGCTCGTGCGCCCGCTGACAGGCTCCAGCTATCCCGGGCGCGGCACGACCAGAACGGGACAGGACGCCTGACGGATGACGTGCGAGGAGACGCTCCCGATCAACAACCTCATGACCGGTCCGAAGCCGCGCGAACCGAGGACGAGCAGATCGACGCCCATCTCGGCCGCCTCGAGCAGCTTCTTCACCGGATCGCCGCGCTCGAACACCGGCAGGGCGCGCAGCTCCGCCGGGAGCTCTGCCACGGCGTCGTAGAGCTGAGCCTGGAAGTCGGATCCGGCCTCGGCGCCTGCCTGGGCGGCGGCGGCCGCTCCCATCGCGGGAACTGGGGTCGCGACGGCGATCACCCGCAGCGATGCGCCGAACTTGGTGGCGAGCCTGGCCGCCTCGTCGAGCGCTGCGAAGGACTCCGCCATCCCATTGAAGCCGACCGCCGCGACCCGCAGCCGATCCTGGGAGTGGTCGGCCCCGCCGTAGCCCTTGGGGGCGATCATCAGGCGGCAGCGGGCGCCGTGGAGCAGATGCTCCGCGACGCTCCCCGGAGACACCGAGCCGACGTGGGCGTGGTGGGTCGAGCCGAGGACGATCAGGTCGGCCTCGCCGCGCTCGGCGAGTGCCCCCAGCGCGTCCGCCGGCGAACCCTTCTCGACATGGACGACCCGCAGCTCCCCGCCGTCCCGCTCGACGATCCGCTCCGCGAGGACCCGCGCGTCCTCGCCGCGCTCGCTCTCCACGTGGCCGACCACGACCTTCGGGTAGATGGACTGCGCCTCTGCCATTCCGATGTCGATTTTGGCGCGGCCCGTTCGTCTAATCATTGAAGGCGGCGAACAGCGCCGCCGGTAAGAAGGAGATCGGGATGCGGCGGCTAGGCCGGAACAGTCTCGGAGCTGAGGACCGCCTCGAGCAGGCCTGGGAAACGTGCGTCGAGATCCTCACGGCGCAGTTCGGTGAGCTTGCTGGTTCCCTCCCGCCTCTGGCGGATGACGCCGGACTCCCGCAACACGCGGAAGTGGTGGGTCATCGTCGACTTGGAGAGGCCGAGCTTGATCGAGCCGCAGGCGCACGGCTCCTCGCTCTCGGCCAGCTGGCGCACGATCTCCAGCCGCGGGGGGTCGCTGAGGGCGTGCAGGACGCCCGGGAGCTCGATCTGGTCCCGCTCCGGGTGATGCAGCTTCGTTGTGTGATCCATTCCCATAGTTCGATTGTACGACGATGATCGAACCCTTGATACGATGCCCATCGTACTATCGGATCGGTCGGAAGGCAAGCAGATGAAAGAACACGAGAACACCACAAGCACCTCCGTCCCCGTCGAGGACGTGAACGGCGAGGGCCACCGGGGCCCGAGCCCCTCGCAGCTGGCCGCGGCCGTGGAGGCCGCCTACATCCTGGAGGCAGTCCGCAAGTGAACCCGGTGACGGCAGCCAAGGCGATCGCGGGTCGCAATTCGAACGCGCTGCTGGCCGTCGTCTGTCTGGGCCAGTTCATGGTCGTGCTCGACGTCTCGATCGTGAACGTGGCACTGCCGGACATCAAGGACGCGCTCGGCTTCTCCACCAACGGCCTGCAGTGGGTGCTGAACGGATACACCCTCACCTTCGCCGGCTTCCTGCTCCTGGGCGGACGCGCCGCCGACCTCTTCGGCCGCCGGCGCATGTTCTACCTCGGCACCCTGATCTTCGCCGGCGCCTCGCTTCTCTGCGCGATCGCGCCCTCCTCGGGCGCGCTGGTCGCCGCCCGCGCCCTGCAGGGAATCGGCGGCGCCATCCTCTCACCCGCCACTCTCGCCATCATCACGACGTCCTTCGACGAAGGGGCCCCGCGGAACCGCGCCCTCGGCGCCTGGGGCGCCGTCGGAGCGATCGGCGCCACCGCCGGCGTGCTGCTCGGCGGAGTCCTCACGGAGGCCTTCAGCTGGCCGGCGATCTTCCTGATCAACGTCCCGATCGGGCTCGGCCTGGTCCTCTTCAGCGGGGGCCTGATCCCGGAGGGACGCAGCGAGGTCGGCAACCGCCACTTCGACCTGGCCGGCGCGCTGCTGGTGACCCTCGGGATGACCGCCCTGACGTACGGGATCGTCACCACGGACCGGCTCAGCTGGGGCTCGATAGGCGTGCTCGGCCCCGTCGCGGCCGGCCTTGCCCTGCTGGCCGCCTTCGGGATCTACGAGTCCAGGCTGACCAGCCACCCGCGGCGCGTCCCGCTGATGCCGCTGAGCGTGTTCGGTCTGCGCAACCTGCGCGCCGCCAACCTGGTCGTCTTCCTGCTCTACGCCGCGACCTTCGGCTTCTGGTTCTTCCAGTCGCTCTACATGCAGGGAACGCTCGGCTTCACCGCCCTCGAGACCGGGGTCGCCTTCGTGCCGATGACCGCGGCCGTCGCAACCGGCGCCACCCTGGCGCCCCGCCTCGCCCGCCGGATCGGCGCCCGCTGGGTGCTCGCGGCCGGGATGCTCTCGGCGACCATCGGCGAGCTCCTTCTCACCGGGGTCCATCCCGGCGGCACCTACGCGGCGAACGTCCTGCCGGGCGGGCTCCTGGGGGCCTTCGGCCTCGGGCTGGCGCTGGTCCCGGCGACCATCGTCGCCGTCGAGGGCATCCCGCGCGCCCTCAGCGGGCTCGCCTCGGGTGTCCTCAACACCTCCCGTTTCGTCGGCGCAGCCCTGGGGCTGGCCGTGCTCAGCACGCTCGCGGCACATCACACCGATTCCGAGCTGAGCTCAGGCACCGCGGCCGGGAAGGCGCTCACGGACGGATTCGACCTCCAGTTTGCCGTCGGCGGGATCTTCTGCCTGATCGGCGTCGTCGCCGCCGTCGTCCTGCTGCGACCGCGGCGTCCGGCTGAGATTCCTGAGGGTCTGGCCGAGCGGGCATAGGGTCGGCGCGGGGCACCGCCTCGTCTTTGTACTGTTCGCGCCCGCCCACGGGGGATCGCCATGCGCTTCTACGAGTTCGAAAGCCGCCGCATAGTCGAGCGGGCCGGGATCCCGGTCACCGAGTACGGCTTCTGCAAGACCGCCGCGGAGGCGCGCAGGGCCGCCGAGCGGATCGGCGGGCCGACGGTGATCAAGTCCCAGGTGCTCACCGGGGGCCGGATGAAGGCGGGCGGCGTCAAGTTCGCAGACACGCCCGAGCAGGCCGAGGCCGAGGCCGCCGACATTCTCGGTCTCGAGATCAACGGCCACATGCCGGTCGGCGTGCTGGTCGACCCGAAGGCCGAGGTCGAGCAGGAGTACTACGCGGCGGCCCTCTGGGACGGCCGCGCCAAGCGCCCGATGATGCTCTTCTCGGACATGGGCGGCATCGACATCGAGGAGGTCGCGGAGAAGCACCCGGACCATGTCGGCCGCGGCCACCTCTCCAACCTCCACCCCATCCCGGACTTTCGCGCCAAGGAGGTCGTCGCTGCCGCCGGCGGACTGACGGGTCGTGAGCTGACTCGCGCCACCCCGGTGCTCGCCCGCCTCGCGCAGCTGCAGCGCGACTACGACATGACGCTCGCCGAGATCAACCCGCTCGCCCGCCTCTCCGACGGCTCCTTCGTCGCGCTCGACGCCCACATGGAGATGGAGGACGAGGCCGTGGGAAGGCATCAGAAGGAGCTCGCCGATCTCGGCGTCGAATTGGACGAACCGCGCGAGCTCTACGAGCCCTCCGACTTCGAGCGCAACGTCAAGGCGATCGACGAGGCCGACCACCGCGGCGTGATCCAGGGCAAGGACCACGGCTTCACGGGCAACCTCGGCTTGGTGATCGGCGCCGGCGGCGGCTCGCTGACGCTCACGGACGCGGTTCGCAGCCAGGGCGGGCGGCCCGCCAACTACGCGGAGATCGGTGGCAACCCCTCGGTCGCCAAGTCCTGCGGTCTCGCCAAGCAGGTCCTCCAGAAGGAGGGCGTCGAGAAGATCGCGGTGATGATGTCGATCGTCTCCAACACCAGGGTCGACATCGTCGCCCGCGGCGTGATCAGGGCCTGCCTCGAGCTGGGCAAGGATCCGGCCGAGACCATCGCCGTCTTCCGCATACCGGGCGCCTGGGAGGAGGAGGGCGCGAAGATCCTCGGCAAGTACGGGATCGAGTTCCGAGACCGCTCCACCTCGATGTGGGACGCCGCCGGCGAGGCGGTCGAGAGGATCCAGGGAACCGCGGCATGAGCATCCTGCTCTCCGAGGACTTCACCTTCATCGTCCAGGGAATCACGGGGCGGGAGGCCGTCAACCTGACCAAGGAGTGCCTCGACTACGGCTCCAGGGTGGTCGGGGGCGTGACGCCGGGCCGCAAGGGCCGCGACGTCCACGGGGTACCGGTCTTCGACACGGTCGAGCAGGCGGTCGCGAACCACGGCTCTCAGATCGACGGCTCCGTCGTCACCGTCCCCCCCGCCTTCACCAAGGACGCGGTCTTCGAGGCGATCGAGAACGGGATCGAGCTGATCGTCGTCGTCACCGAGCGGATACCCCGCCGCGACGTCGCGCAGATGGTCGAGCTCGCGGACCTGCGCGGCGCCCGGATCATCGGGCCGAACTGCCTGGGAGTCATCGCCCCCGGGGTCGCCAAGATGGGCGGGATCGGCGGACCGGCGAGGGACGCCGCCAAGGCCTACGAGCCCGGCTCGATCGGGGTCATGTCCCGCTCCGGGGGAATGACCACCGAGATCTCCTCCACCCTCACCGTCGCCGGCCTGGGCGTCTCCACCGCGGTCTCGATCGGCGGCGACGCGATCATCGGCTCCACCTACGCCGAGCTGATGCCGCTGTTCGAGGAAGATGATCAGACCGAGGCCATCGTGATCTACACCGAGCCGGGCGGCCGGATGGAGGCGGAGCTCGTCGACTGGCGCGAGGCCAACGACTCGCGGCTCCCGATCGTCGCCTTCATGGCGGGCAAGTTCATGGACGACGAGGAGATGAAGGGCATGAGCTTCGGTCACGCCGGCACGATCGTCGAGGGAGCCGAGGACTCGGCCACCCAGAAGATCGCCCGCCTCCAGGACGCGGGCATTCCGGTGGTCGAGCGGATCGACGAGATCCCGGGCGCCGTGAAGGAGAAGCTGGGAGTGGCTGCCTGATGCCCGAAACCGAGGATTTGCAGGGCATCTTCATCGACGTCGAGGTCTCGGACGAGGTCCGCGACGACGCCGAGCTGGCCGCCAAGCTCGAGGAGGTGTGTCCAGTCGACATCTACGCGGACGACGACGGCAGCGTCGCGATCGTGCCCGGGAACCTCGACGAGTGCGTGCTCTGCAACCTCTGCGTGGAGGCCGCCCCGCCGGGCGGCGTCGTCGTCAAGAAGCTCTACGACGGCACCGAGCTGCGGCGGTAGTCACGAACCGGGCGCGGTTCGCTGCTCGTAGCGGCGCTTCAGGCGCTCGGCCACCGCTCGCAGCGGCGGGGGAAGCTCGGGAATGCAGGCGATGCCGGCCTGGATCTGCCTCTGGACCTCGGCGGGGTCTCGTCCTTGCCATCCCCGCAGCCGGAGCCCGAGCCCGACCTGCGCCGGGTCGACGCCATGGCGGCTCAGGCAGTCGCGGAAGGGCGCCAGCTCCTGCAGGGCCGGGCGCGCGCTCGGAGCGCCGCCCGCGGGGGCGGCCCCGCCGGGCTGCGGACCGGTCGGAGTGGAACGGGTGCCGGGGTCAAATCGGCCGGGGGTCGTGACCTGAGGAACGCCCGCCGAGGCGGCGGTGGAGCTCTCATCCCCGCCGCCACCGCAGCCGGCGAACGCGATCAGGCAGGCGAAGGCCACCGCAACAGCGGTCCAGGCCGGCGCGTGTCGAATCCGTCCCACCAGGCGCGGAGCGTACGCGCTCCGGTGCTGCGTGCGGTACCCCTGGCGCAGCGACCGCCGACCAGCTAGCGCTCGGCACGCGGCCGCCCACACCGCCAGACTTGCGCAGGTGAACTTCATCGAGGAGGTGATGGAGCCCGCCCCGGCCTCGACCCTCGGGATCGTCGCGATCGACGCCGAGGGGACCCGGCGCGAGTGGCACTTCGGCGAGCTGATCGCCCGCAGCGCGGGGCTCTCCGGGGCGATGGCGGCTCGCGGCGTCGGGCGCGGGGACGCGGTGATGACCCTGGTCGGGAGCCGGATCGAGTGGGTGCTGGCGATGCTCGCCTGCTTCCGGATGGGGGCCGTGGCGATGCCGTGCAACCCGCAGCTCCGCCGCAAGGACCTCGAGATCCGGGTCCAGAGCGCGAGCCCGAAGCTCTGCGTCGGCGAGGAGGACCTGCTCGGCGAGCTGCCCGACGGCGTTCCCGCGATGACCCTGGCCGAGGTGGCAGAGGCGCTCGACGAGGATCGCCCGCAGGAGACCCCGACCGAGGCCGCCGAGCTCGACCCGGACGAGCCGGCGGTGATCATCTTCACCTCGGGCACGACGGGCAACCCGAAGGGGGTGGTCTACCCGCAGCGCTACCTGGCCGGGCAGCGCCTGCAGGCCGAGCACTGGGTCGGCGCGCGGAGGGGCGAGCTGGCCTGGTGCACCGCTGCGCCCGGCTGGTCGAAGTCCACCCGCAACGTCTTCATCGCACCGTGGCTCCGAGGCGCCGCGGCCCTGATCCATGACGCGCGCTTCGATCCGGATGAGCGCCTGGCGCTGCTCGAGCGCGAGGGCGTGAACGTGCTCTGCCAGGCGCCCACCGAGTACCGCATCCTCGCCAAGCGGGCCGAGCTCCGCCCGATCCCGTCCCTGCGCCGGATGGTCTCCGCGGGGGAGCCGCTCAACCCCGAGGTGATCCGCGCCTTTCGCGAGACGATGGGCACGGGCATCGGCGACGGCTACGGCCAGACCGAGACCGGCCCGGTCACCGGCATGCGCCCCGATGAGGACGACTCGGCGCACGACGGGTCCATGGGAAGGCCGCTGCCCGGGATCGAGACCC
>DATBHQ010000049.1:0-12490 GCA_036557385.1 Solirubrobacterales bacterium
CATCCGGTCAACTACCAGCAGGACGTCGCCCCCTGGCTCGGCCAGAAGGCGGGCTTCTTCTTCACGAGCCTCTCGGAGAACGCGCAGAAGGGCGCGGCCGTGATCGAGACCACCAACCCGACCGCGGCGCTCGCCTTCGCCCGCAAGGCGTCCGGGGCTACCGAGACCAGCCCGGCTCCCCAGACCTACAACGGCGCCAGCTACCAGACGGAGCCCGATGACCAGACGACGGCCTTCGGCACCGTCGGCGACTTCCTGGTGATCGGAAGCGTCGACGGGTTCAAGGCGGCCGTGGACGCCGAGCAGGGCGATTCCCTCGGCGATGACGATGACTTCAAGGACGCGCTCGGCAAGCTGCCGAGCGACCGGCTCGGGACCTTCTTCACCGTCCCGCGGACCCTGTTCAACGCGATCGGCTCGGCGCAGTTCGGACAGCAGCAGCAGGCGCTGCTCGAGAAGAGCGCCGGCGAGTCCCTCGATCAGCCGGTGTCGGGCGCCCTGACGGCCTCCGCCGACAGCTTCCACCTTGAGTTCATCGGCGGCGACAACGGGGTCGAGACGCCGGAGAGCTCGCTGGTGGGCAACGTCCCCGCCGACTCCTGGCTCGCGCTCGGGCTCGGCAACCTCGGCGACACGGCGAAGCGGACCATCGATCAGCTCAAGGACGCGGGGATTCCGGACCTGCAGCTAGGCCTCTCGCAGATCGAGCAGGCCACCGGCTCCTCGATCGACCAGCTCACCAGCGCCCTTGGCGACGCGGCCGTCTACGTGCGTGGCACGACGGAGAAGAGCCTGAACGGCGCCCTGATCGTGCAGACGAACAACCCGGACCTGACCGGGCGCCTGCTCGGCCAGCTGCAGAGCCTGATGCAGGCCGGGAGCACGGGAACGACCAGCGTCAAGCCGCTCTCGCTGAGCGGCGGCGGGAACGGGTTCCAGATCAGCGACCCGACCGAGGTCCCCCAGCCGATCGAGTTCGCGCAGCAGGGGGACAAGCTGGTGATCGGCTACGGCGCCGGCTCCGTCCAGCAGAGCCTCGCCCCGTCACAGACGCTCACCGATTCGCCGACCTTCTCCACCGCCAAGGGGCAGCTCTCCGATCTCGGCACGGACCTCTTCGTCGATCTGCCGAAGGTCTTCAAGTTGGCCGAGTCGGCGGGCGCGAAGTCCGATCCCGGCTACCTCCAGGCCAAGCCCTACATCGATGCGCTCAGCTATCTGGTCACCGGCACGGGCAGCGAGGGCGATCAGACCAAGCTCGAGGCCGTCGTCGGATTGAAGTAGGTGAGATGACCGACCCCGAATCCGCGCACGCCCGGATGACGCGCCTGGCACGTCGCAGCTCTGCGTCCTCGGGCTCGCCTTTGGCACCACCAAAGGCTTCGCCCTGCGTCCTTGATCTGCTCGACCAGGCGCGCTCCCGGTCGCACGCGGATTCGGACTCGATCATCTAGCGCCATGGCGCTCGGCGTCGGCATCGACCTGATCGAGATCGACCGCGTCGAGCGCGCCCTGGAGCGCCGTCCCCGGCTCGCCGAGCGGCTGTTCACCGAGGCCGAGCTGTCCTACGCGCGCGGCCGCGCCCGCCCAGGCCAGCACCTCGCCGCCCGCTTCGCCGCAAAGGAGGCAGTGATCAAGGCGCTCGGGCAGGGACTTCCGATGCGCCAGATCGAGGTGGTCAGCGACGAGCCGCCGCGGCTCCGGCTGCACGGCCTGGCTGCCGAGGTCGCCGGTGACGCCGAGATCGCCATCTCCCTGACGCATTCGCGCGAAAGCGCCGCAGCCATCGCCGTCGCCGCCTAGGTCCGGCTCGCCTCCCGCCCTGAGTACGCTCCGCCCGATGGAGGAGTGGCTCGATCCCGTCCTCGACGCCGAGCAGATGCGGGCGACCGACGCCTGGGCGATCAACGACCGCGGGGTGCCCTCGCTGGACCTGATGGAGACGGCGGGCCGCGCGGTGGCCGAGGTCGCCGCGGAGGCGGCGGGCTCGGGCAGGGCGGCGGTCGTCTGCGGCAAGGGGAACAACGGCGGTGACGGCCTGGTCACGGCCCGCGCCCTGCGTGAGACGGGGTTCGAGGTCGAGGCGCTGCTGCTCGGCCCGGGTGAGGCGCTCTCCGAGGATGCGCGAGCCAATCTCGAGCGAGCGGGCGGCGCGCGCCAGGTCGGCGTGGCCGAGCTTCCAGCCGCGCTCGAGGGCGCGGGGGTGATCGTCGATGCCATCTTCGGAACCGGGTTTGCGGGGGCGCCGCGAGACCCCGCGGGCGCGGCGATCGACGCGATCAACGACGCCGACGCGGCGGTGGTGGCCACCGACATCGCGTCCGGCGTGAACGCATCGACCGGCGAGGTCGAGGGCAGGGCGGTACGGGCCGATCGCACAGTGACCTTCCACGCGCCCAAGCTCGGCCACTGGGTGGCCCCCGGCAAGGACCACACCGGTGAGCTGCGCGTGGCGCCGATCGGTATCCCCGACGGCGCCCCCGTGGAGGCGACGGCGGGGCTGATCGGCGCCCGGGTCCTGGACCTGGCGCCGCACCGGATGGCGGGCTCTACGAAGTTCAGCTCCGGGCAGGTCGTCGTCATCGGCGGGTCACGCGGGCTCACCGGCGCGGTCTGCCTGTCGGCGCTCGGGGCGATCCGAAGCGGCGCGGGCTACGCGACCGTCGCCGTGCCGGCGGACCTGGAATCCATCTTCGAGGTCAAGCTCACCGAGGTGATGTCACTGGGCTGCGCCAGCCGTGAGGGGCACCTGCGCCCCGCGGCCTCCGAGCAGATCCTCGGGGCGACGGAGCGCGCGGCCTGCGTCGTGCTCGGCTCCGGCATGGGCCGCGAGCAGGGCACCCAGCGCCTCGCCCGCGAGCTCACCCAGCGGATCGAGGCCGCGCTCGTGCTCGACGCGGACGGCCTCAACGCGCACGCCGGGCGGATCGAGTCCCTCGCCGACCGCGACGGGCCACTCGTGCTCACCCCGCACGAGGGCGAGATGGGACGCCTGCTCGATCGGAGCCCCGCCGCGATCAAGGCCAAGCGGGTGGAGAGCGCCCGGGAGGCGGCCGAGCGGAGCGGCGCGATCGTGGTGCTCAAGGGCGACGACTCGATCATCACTGACGGCGAGCGGACGGCGGTCAACGCGGTCTCCAGCCCCCAGCTGGCGACCGCGGGCACCGGCGACGTCCTCACCGGAGCGATCGCCGCCCTGATCGCAAGGGGGCTCGAGCCGTTCGCCGCCACCTGCGCAGCCGTGGTCGGCCACTCGCGCGCCGGCCGCGCCGCCGGGGACCGGGTGGGTCACGACTCGGTGATCGCGGGCGACGTCGTCGACGCGCTGCCCGCGGGGTTGAGCCACTGAGATGGCCGAACCCTCGGGCCGCGCCCTCGCGGTCGTGGACGCCGGAGCCGTCGAGCGCAATTGCCGGACGTTGAAGGAGCGCGTCGGCGATGCGACCGAGCTCTGCGCGGTGGTCAAGGCCAACGGCTACGGGCACGGCGCCGCGGCCTGCGCCGCCGCCGCGCTGCGTGGGGGAGCGAGCAGGCTGGCGGTGGCCGCCGCGAGCGAGGCGACCGAGCTGCGCCTGCACTTCCCCGACGTGCCCCTCTTCGTGATGGGCGCCCTGACCGAGGACGAGCTGGCCACCACGCTCGCAGCGGACGCGGATCTCGCCCTCTGGCGTGAGGGCTTCCTGGAGCTCTGCTCACGGCTCGCGGGCGAGCGCGGTCGGCCGGCCCGGGTTCACCTGAAGCTCGACAGCGGCATGGGCCGCCTCGGCGAGCGGGATCCGGTCGCGCTGCTGGAGCTCGCCAGGCGGTGCGCTGCCGACGAGGCAATCGAGATCGCCGGGGTCTGGACGCACTTCGCCACCGCAGACGACCCGGACGACGGCTTCCTCGCCGAACAGCTGGCCGCCTTTCTCCCGGTGGCCGAGTCGATCCGGGGGATCGTCCCGGGCTGCACCGTCCACGCCGCCAACAGCGCGGCAACGCTTCGCGACACCGAGGCGCACTTCGACATGGTGCGCTGCGGGATCGCGATCTACGGCCTCGATCCGTTCCACCGCGATCCCGCGGAGCACGGCCTCGAGCCCGCGCTGGAGCTCCATTCCTACGTCGCCGACGTGAAGCGCTTCGAGAGCGGCGCGAGCGCGGGCTACGGCCGCACCTGGCGAGCGCCCGAGGACACCTGGGTAGGCGTGCTCCCCATCGGGTACGGCGACGGCGTCAGGCGCGGCCTCTCCAACAACGCCGAGGTGCTGGTCGATGGGCGCCGCTATCCGCTGGTGGGCACGGTCTCGATGGACAACATCACCATCGACCTCGGTCCCGATACCGCGGTCGAGCCCGGGGCACCCGCCGTCCTGATCGGGCCGCAGGGATCGGACCGGATCCTGGCCGAGGAGGTGGCGGCGCGGCTCGACACCATCAACTACGAGATCACCTGCGGGATCTCCCAGCGGGTGCCGCGGGAGTTCAGCGGATGAGCGCCGGCGTCGACGCCCTCGATCGGGCGCCCTCGGTCGCGGCCGCGCGGACGGCGCTGGAGGAGCGGGGTCCCGCCTGGATCGTCGGCGGCGCGATCAGGGACGCGTTGCTCGGCGAGCCCGTCTCCGACCTGGATCTCGCGATCGAGCGGGGCCGCGAGGAGGGCGCCGCTCGCGCGATCGGGAAGGTGGCCGGCGGATCGGCGTTTCAGCTCTCCGAGGAGCACGCGACCTGGCGGGCGATCGCGCCGAGCGGAGGCTGGCACGTCGACGTTGTCGCGCTCCGCGGTCAGTCGATCGAGGAGGACCTGCGGGCCCGCGACTTCGCGATCAACGCGATCGGAATGCCGCTCGAGGGGGGCGAGTTGATCGATCCGACCGGCGGGCTGGCCGACAGCGACGGGCGACTGCTTCGGGCCGCTTCCGATCGGTCCTTCCGCGACGATCCGATCCGGTTGCTGCGCGCTCCCCGCCTCGCCGCGGCGCACGGTCTCGCGATCGAGCCGGGCACCGCCGAGCTGGCGCGGGCGGCAGCGGCTTCCGCGGCCGACCCGGCCGGTGAGCGCCAGTTCGCGGAGCTTCGCGGGATGCTCGCCGGGCCCCAACCGCTCCGCGCGATCGAGCTGATGGAGCGGCTCGACCTGACGGCGACGGTCCTGCCAGAGCTGGAGGCGCTCCGCGGAGTCGTGCAGAACCCGAACCACCACCTCGACGTCCTGGGGCACACACTGGCGGTGCTGGAGGAGTGGCTCGGCCTGGAGGGCGATCTGGGCGGATTCGCAGGTGAGCAGCGGGACCAGGTCCAGGCGTTCCTGGACGAGCCCCTCGCCGATGAGCTCAGCCGCCGCGACGCGCTGCGATTCGGCGCCCTCTTCCACGACCTGGGCAAGCCGGAGACCCGTTCCGAGGGTTCCGGCTACGTGACCTTCATCGGCCACGACGAGGTCGGGGCGCGGATCATCGCCGAGACCTGCGGGCGGTTGCGCGTCAGCCGAAAGCTCAACGCGCATCTTCAGGGCCTCGCGCTCCACCACCTGCGGCTCGGCTTCCTGATCCACCAGCGCCCGCTCTCGCGGCGCGCCGTCTACGACTACCTGGTGGCGACCGCGCCCGTGGCGGCGGACGTGACCCTGCTGACCGTCGCGGATCGGCTCGCGGCGCGCGGCGAGGGCCCGCTGGCGAGCGCCGAGATGATCGAGGCCCACCTGGACCTCGCCCGCGAGATGCTGCGTGACGCCCTCGCCTGGCACCGCGACGGGCCACCGCGACCGCCGCTCACCGGCGATGAGCTGGCCGGCGAGCTCGGCATCGAGCCCGGCCCGGAGCTAGGGCGCGTGCTGGAGGAGCTTCGCGCGGAGACGTTCACCGGCGAGATCGACGGCCGCGACCAGGCGCTCGAGCGGGCCAGGCAGCTGATCTAGCCGCCAGATAGCCTGCCGCCAGCGAATGGCGGACCCTGACTGCCTCTTCTGCGGCATCGTCGCCGGGACGGTCCCGAGCGAGACGATCGACTCCGACGAGCGGACCGTCGCCTTCATGGACATCAACCCGGCCACGCCCGGACACGCCCTGGTCGTGCCCCGCGAGCACTCGGCCGACCTGCTCGAGATCGAGCGGGAGGACCTGAACGCGACGGTGCTCGCCGCGCAGCGCCTGGCGAAGCGGATGAAGGGTGCGCTCGACGCCGACGGCATCAACCTGATCAACGCCTGCGGCGCCGCGGCCTGGCAGACGGTCTTCCACTTCCACATCCACGTCGTGCCCCGTTACGAGGACGATCCGCTGAAGCTGCCCTGGGTCCCGGAGCCGGGGGACCCGGACCAGATCGCCGAAGTCGCCAAGAGATTGCGAGGAAATTGATGGCCGAGACCAAGACCGCCCCGATCCGCCTCGAGCGCGACGGCAACGTCGCCGTGATGATCCTGGAGAACCCGCCGCTCAACCTGTTCGGCGACGACGCCTGGGAAGCGCTCGTCTCCTGCATCGACGAGGTCGAGGGCTCCGACGCCCGCGCCCTGGTCTGGCGCGCCGACGGGGACATCTTCACTGGCGGGGTCGACGTGCACAGCTTCCAGCGGGTGGTCCAGGAGGGGGCGGCCGGGGATGCGTTCGGCTCGCTGATCCCGGTCGTGCAGCGACTGGAGTCCCTGCCGATCCCCACCCTGGCGCTCGTCCACGGGCTCTGCCTGACCGCCGGCCTCGAGATCTCGCTGGGCTGCGACCTGATCTGGGCGACCGAGTCGGCCCGCTTCGGCCTGGTGGAGGCGGTCGTGGGGCTCACCCCGGGCGCGGGCGGGACCCAGCGGATGGCCGAGCGCGCCGGGCCGGCGCGGGCCGCCGAGTTCGTGATGAGCGGCGGCCTGTACGACGCCGCCACGCTGGAGCGCTGGAACGTGGTCGGCCGCGTCGTCCCGGACGATGCGCTGCTCGAGAAGGGGATGAAGTTCGCGCACCGCCTCGCGGACGGTCCGACCGTCGCCCACGGCGCCACGAAGCGGATCATCCGCGCCTACCGGGCCGGTGGGGTGGAGGAGGCGGACCGCGTGACGCCCGGCGTCTTCGCCGAGCTGTTCGCCTCGGAGGACCTACGGAACGCCGTCGCCACGTTCCTCGAGCAGGGTCCCGGCAAGGCGACGTTCGAGGGCCGCTAAGCGAGGCGCTACCCTGCCCGGCGCAGATGGCGAAGGAAGAGAAGATCGAGATGGAGGGCGAGATCACCGAGGCTCTGCCCAACACGATGTTCCGCGTCAAGTTGGACAACGACCACGAGGTCCTCGGCCACATCTCGGGCAAGATGCGCCGCCACTACATCCGGATCCTGCCCGGGGACAGGGTCAAGATCGAGCTCTCCCCGTACGACCTCGACCGCGGCCGCATCACGTACCGGTACAAGTAGATGAAGGCTCGGCTGCTGGCAGTGCTCGCGATCGCGGCTCTCGCATTGGGAGCCTTCAGCGCGGTCGCGCTGGCGGGCAAGAAGAAGAAGACCGGCGTGATCTTCTTCACCCAGAGCCCCAAGGTGAACAAGAGCGGGAAGGTGACGGCGAAGGGGTCGCTCAACACGGCGACCGCCTGCGAGCCGAGTCGATCGATGCGGCTCCAGGTGCTGAACTCGACCGGAGCGGTGCTCTTCACGCTCGACGGCAAGGCATCGGACTCGGTCGGGAACTGGTCGCTCTCGGGCCAGCTTCCGAAGGGCCTGCCGGCGAATACGGTCTCCGTGCGGGTCAAGGCGAAGAAGCGGACCGCCGGGAAGTTCGTCTGCAAGGCGGGCGTCTCGGTCCCGGTGCCGGTGACCGTGGCGACCTAGCTCGCCCCGTCCGACCGCCTCATCTCGATAGCCCGGTGGCCGCGAACGCCTGGTTCCGGTCGGTGTAGAAGGTCGCACGCGCGACCTTGCCGTCCCGGACGATCCAGACCGCGGCCCCGAGGATGGGGACCTCGGCCTCCATCCCGGCGCGGCGGCCGTAGTCGCGGGTGAGGACGATCACCGCTTCCTCGCCCGCGTCGATCACCTCCTCGATCTCGACCCGGTAGCTCTCCCAGGGCTCCAGCCAGTCGGCCCATCCCGCCCTCAGTCCGGGCAGCCCCACGTGCTCGCTCTCCTCGAGCCGAGATCCGCCGGCGACGAAGTCCTCGTGGACGTACGGCCCGAGCGCGCCGAGCAGGCGGGAGGCGCCCTCCTCATCCCGAAAGAGCGCCACGAGGTCCATGTCGGGAGGCGGCTGGAGCCTCCGGACGAGCTCGACGTTCTCGCGAGACATCGCCGCGCAGTATCGCGCGGCGAGTCAGTCGAGGTAGGAGCTCGATGCGCTCGGATCCGGTTCAACCAGCTCCGCGATCAGGGACGACCAACCGAACTCGCGGGCGCCCAGGCCCTGACCTGTGTAGGGATCGTAGAACTCCCGCAGCCGCTCGCGGACCACCGCGCCGGCCAGCTTTCGCGTCATCTCGAGCGCCTCGGGCTCGTAGCCATGGTGGAGCAGTCCCATCCAGATCAGCCAGGCGGAGTTGATCCAGGTCGGTCCTCGCCAGTAGAGCCGGCGCAGGTGCAGGGGGCCCTGCCACCTGCGCGGGTCGAAGCTCGGCTCCTGGGCCGACACCGACGTCGGTGGATAGGGCAGCCAGTAGCGGCGCTGATCGAGCAGGTGCTGTTCGACCAGGCGCTTGGCGATCTCCTCCGGCAGGTCCGGCAGCGCGAGCGGCGCGAGGGCCGACCAGGTCGAGACCCGGATGCGGCGGTCGCCCCCGACGGGATCGGTATCACGGACCTTCGCGACCTTCCCCCGGGCGACATCGAGGAAGAGGCCGCGGCGCTCGTCCCAGAACCGGTCGATAAGCGCCGGCGTGATCGAGGGCTCGCCGGCGGCGAGCCTGGCGAGGCCCCAGAGCACGTTCGTGACGACCTCGCAGAGGACCGGTCCACCCGCGGCCAGGATGCGGCGCGCGTCCCAATCCAGGCGGCGGTTGCCCGCGATCAGGAAGGGGAAGAGAAGCCGGCCGTGCGCGTGCCGGCCCCAGATCGCGTCGAATTTCGACGATGAGTCCAGGCCGGACTCGTCGGGCTGGACCAGCCAGAGCAGGCCGTCGCCATCCAGGTCCCGGTTCGCCTCGAGCCAGCGGTGGTGCGCTGCGATCCGCTTCTCCTCGGCCGGATCTCCCACGGCGATCCGCCAGGCCCAGGCGAGCAGCGGCGGCTGGATCGTCGAGGTGTTTCGCGCGCTTCTCGAGGTGACGTTGTAGGTCCAGCGGCGCTGCCAGTCGACGGGGCGGTCCCAGAAGATCGTGTGCCCGATGAAGCCGTCCGCCCTGCCGCCGTTGAGCAGGCTGCGCAGCTCCCTCTCGGCCCGCTCTGCGTCGAAGCGCCGCCAGACGATCGCGTGGAAGCAGGAGTCCCAGTACCACTGCCACGGATAGTGGCCGGGGCTGGGGCGCGAGTAGGCGAAGGGGACGCCGTCGCGCTCGCCCTCGATCCAGCTCGAGGCGAGGGTCTGCTGCGCGATCCGCATGACGCGGTCGCGGGTCTCCGCCTCGACTACCAGCGGCAGCGCCGACATCAGAGCGTCATCCGGCGCATTCCGCGCAGCGCGAAGAAGCTCAGCAGGGCGGCGAGCGCGAACAGCGTGAGGTAGCCGGGCCAGGTGTCATGCCAGCTCACCGAGCCCACGAACCCCTGGCGCACGGCCTCCACGACCTGGGTGACCGGGTTGATCTTCGCCACCTCCTGCAGCCAGCCCGTGAGCAGGTGCTGCGGCGCGTAGGCCGTGGTCAGCAGCACAGCCAACAGCATCCCCACCTGCATGATCGGCGCCGCCGACTGGGTGCGGAAGCGGAGCGCGAGGGAGGTCCCCCAGGTGGCCGCGACGACCGCCATCCCCATCACCAGGGTGATCGCGATCACCAGGCCGCCCAACCCGGGCCAGTGGACTCCGACCGCGAACCCGACGATCAGCAGGAAGGTCGCGGGGAGCAGGCAGCGCAGGCTCGCCGACAGCACCAGTCCCGCCAGGAGGACTGGCCGGGGTGCGGGCGAGGCGAGCAGCCGGTCGAACCAGCCCTGCTCGATGTCACGCGCGAGGTTGACTCCTGTGGCGGCACCGGTGAAGCCCGCGCCCTGGAGCAGGCTGACCGGAATCAGGAAGCTCTGGTAGCTGCTCGTGGTGAACCCCGGCAGCAGCGTGAGGCTGCCGAAGACGCTGGTCAGCCCGAGGAAGAAGATCGTCGGCGCGAGCACGCCGGGGATGGCGGCGCCCGGGACCCGCGTGATCTCGTTCAGGGCCCGCTTCACGAGCACCGCGATGCTGGGCCAGCTCCCGCGCCAGCTCATACGCCCCTCCGCAGCCTGCTGCGCATCGCCGCCGCGCAGAGCGCGAACCCCAGGGCGCCGATGCCGATCACCGCGGCGATCGCCTTCAGCTCGGTGGTCGCGGACCAGCCGCTGATGATCGGGTCGCGGATCCCGTTGACGACGAAGCTGAACGGGTTGTACTGCGCGATCCAGGAGGCCGGCTCGAGCATCAGGTTGGCCGGGAAGAACGCGTCGGAGAGGAAGAGGACGACGAAGACCAGGGGGAAGATCCCCTGGACGACGCTCGCGTTGTTCGAGCGGAGCGCGATCGCCGCGCCGATCGTCCCGAAGGCCAGGGCCGCGGCTGAGGTCAACGCGATGATCCAGATCACCGCCGGGACGCCCTCGTGGATGCTCGCTCCGAAGATCAGCCCGAGCACGATGAAGTAGGTCGCGATGATCGCCCCGAGCGTCGCCGTCGCCGCCAGCCTCCCGAGCACGACCGACGAGCGCGCGATCGGGGCGGCGTAGAGGCGGTCGGTGAAGCGCATCTCCATGTCGATCGCGAACGCGATCGCGCCGCTGTTGCCCGTGAACATCACCGACTGGACGATCGCTCCGGCCAGCATGAAGGAGAGGAAGTTGGGGACGTCCGGGAACCCCGGCAGGTCGACCGCCCGTCCTGCGCCCGCAGTCTGGATCGCGAGCAGCGCGGTCGGGAAGACGATCAGCGGCGCCAGCAGCTGCGGCCGCCGCAGCGTCTGCACGATCGAGCGCCTCCCCAGGGCGGCGACGACGCGAGCGTTCGCCGCCAACGCTCCCGTCACTCGGCAACTACCTCCGACTCATCCGTGTCCCGGGATGCACCCTCGAGGTGCTGGCCGGTCTTGTGGACGAAGACGTCGTCGAGCGTGGGCTGCACGAGATCGAGCGACTCGACCTGGAGCCCCTCCTGGTTGAGTGCGACGACGATCGGCCCGATCTCGGCGGAACCGCGCTCGATCTCGACCATCAGCGTCCCGTCCCTGGCGGGGAGCGGGCGCCCGAACCGAGCCAGGATGGCCTCGGCGCGAGACTCGTTCCCCTGCTGGTCGACCAGGCTGAGCTCCAGATGAGGCCGCCCGACCTCTGCCTTGAGGGTCCCCGGCGTCCCCTCGGCGACGAGCTTGCCCCCCGAGATGATCCCGACGCGGTCGGCGAGCTGGTCGGCCTCCTCGAGGTACTGGGTGGTGAGGAAGACCGTGGTGCCCTCCTGGTTCAGCTTCCGGACCTCCTCCCAGATCGCCTTGCGGCTGACCGGGTCGAGGCCGGTGGTGGGCTCGTCGAGGAAGAGGACCTCCGGCGTGTGGACGAGCGCGGCCGCGAGGTCGAGCCGCCGCCTCATGCCCCCGGAGTAGGTACCGACGCGACGGTCGGCGGCGAGGGTCAGCCCGACGCGGTCGAGCAGCCAGCGGCACTTGTTCCGCGTCTCCCTCCTCGGCAGCCCGTGCAGCGTCGACTGGAGCTCGAGCAGCTCGCGGCCCGTCATCAGCGGGTCGAGCGCGGCCTCCTGGAGCGCGACGCCGATCTTCCGGCGGACCGCGCCCGGGTCCTCGGCGACGTCGAAGCCCGCCACCTCCGCCCTGCCGCCTGTGGGCCGGAGGAGGGTCGTCAGCATCCGCACGGTGGTCGTCTTGCCGGCGCCGTTCGGCCCGAGGAAGCCGTAGATCTCTCCCTTCGCCACCTCTAGGTCGACGCCGTCGACGGCCCGGATGCCGCCCTCGAACTCGCGCGCCAGCTGGTGCGTCTCGATCGCGGCCACGGTCCGGTCAAGATAACCGGCGGCCCCGGCCGATCCCGGAGGGCCGTCACACAGCGCGGACGGGCACCGAGGGCTCCGTGACCGGCGGCTCCCTGCCGCTCCGCCAGCGCGTGACGATCGCGGTCGGGTTCGGTGGCAGCCGGTCATCCGTGGCGAGCCAGGAGCCGGCCAGGATCAGCAGCAGCCCGGCGATCGCCCCGGCGCCGGGGGTCTCGCCTAGCACGATGACCCCGAGGGCGACGGCGATGAGGGGGTTGATGTAGGTGATGATCGAGGCGCGCCCGGCGCCGACCTCACCGACGAGCACCATCAGGATCACGAAGGCGGCCGCCGTGCAGAGGACTCCGAGCACCACCAATGACGTGACCGCGTCGGCGGGCGGGACCGAATCGGGCACGGTGAGCAGGCCTGCGGGCGTGAGGATCG
>DATBHQ010000050.1:0-21777 GCA_036557385.1 Solirubrobacterales bacterium
GATGAAGTACTACGCCCACTTCGGCTTCACCGACTTCGTGCTCTGCCTGGGCTACAGGGCCGAGGCGATCAAGCAGTTCTTCCTGACCTACAACGAGGCGATGGCCAACGACTTCGTGCTGTCGAACGGCGGCGCGGACGTTCATCTGCTGAAGACCGACATCCACGACTGGAACATCACCTTCGTGGACACGGGACTCCACGCCACGATCGGGGAGCGGCTCTCGGCCGTTCGCCACCTGCTCGCCGACGACGAGCTCTTTCTTGCCAACTACGGCGACACGCTGACCGACGCCGACCTGCCGGCGATGATCGCTCGCGCGCAGGAGGAGCAGGCGATGGCGAGCTTCCTCGCCGTGCGCCCCAACTACAGCTTCCACGTGGTCTCGATGGCCGACGACGGCCGGGTCCGGTCGATGCGGGACGTGATGGGATCCGACATCTGGATCAACGGCGGCTACTTCATCCTGCGCCGCGGGTTCCTCGACCAGCTGCGCCCGGGCGAGGACCTCGTGGAGGAGCCGCTGCGCCGCCTGCTTCCGTCCGGGAAGGTGCTCGGCCAGCGGCACGAGGGGTTCTGGGCCCCGATGGACACGCTGAAGGACCAGCAGTGGCTCGAGAACCTGCACGAGAGCGGTGACGCTCCCTGGCAGGTGTGGGACCCCGATCGCAAGGCGCAGCCCCAGCTCGAGCTCGCGGCCGCTGGATGATGCTGCCGCTGTCCCTCGCGGGGCGCAACGGATCGGGCGCCCGGGCCCTCGCCATCGGCGCCCACCCCGACGACATCGAGATCGGCTGCGCCGGGACCCTGCTGAAGATGATCGAGGACTCGGCGGTGTCCGAGATCCTCTGGGTCGTCCTCAGCGGGGACGAGGAGCGCGCGGAGGAGGCGAGGAGGAGCGCCGAGGCGCTCCTCGACGGCGTGCCGCGAAGCGACGTCCGGATCTGCGACTTCCCGGACGGCTTCCTCCCCTACGACGGCAAGAACGTGAAGGGCTTCTTCGAGAAGCTGAAGGCCGAGTTCTCGCCGGACGTGGTCTTCACCCATCAGCGCGACGACCTCCACCAGGACCACAGGGTCGCCTGCGAGCTCACCTGGAACACCTTTCGCGACCACCTGATCCTCGAGTACGAGGTGCCGAAATACGACGGCGACATGAGCGCGCCGAACGCCTTCGTCCCCCTCTCCGAGGGCCTCTCGAGGCGGAAGATCGAGCACCTGATGGATCACTTCGCCTCCCAGCGCTCCAAGCACTGGTTCCGGGAGGACCTCTTCTCGAGCCTGTTGCGGCTGCGCGGCATGGAGTGCAACTCGCCGAGCTCCCACGCCGAGGCCTTCTACTGCCGCAAGGCAGTGCTTGCGTGAGCACCGTCCTGGCAGAGCCGGTCCGGCCCCTCGACACGGGGGGCGAGGCGTACGAGCTGATGCGCAGGCTGTTCCCGCTCTGCCGCAGCCTGACCGGCGACGGGGTGCGCGCGACCTTCGACCTGATCGAGGAGCAGATCCCGGTGGCGCGGACCGAGATCGCGAGTGGGACCCGCGTCTGCGACTGGATCGTTCCCGACGAGTGGAACCTCCGCGACGCGCACATCACGGCGCCGGACGGAACGCGCGTGATCGACCTGCGCGACTCCACCCTGCACGTCGTCTCCTACAGCGAGCCGGTGCGGGCCCGGCTGTCCCTCGATCAGCTGCGCGAGCGGCTCCACACCCTTCCGGAGCAGCCCGACGTCATCCCCTACAGGACCTCGTACTACGAGAGGACGTGGGGCTTCTGCCTCACCCATCGTCAGCTGCTCGACCTGGAGCCGGGTGAATACGAGGTCGTCATCGACTCGACGCTCGAGCCGGGCCAGCTGACGTACGCGGAGCATCTGGTCCCGGGAGAGGGGTCGCGGGAGGTCCTCGTCTCGACCTACGTCTGCCACCCCTCGCTCGCCAACGACAACCTCTCCGGAATCACCGTCGCGACGATGCTCGCGAAGCGGCTGCGGGGCCGGCCGCTGCGGCACTCCTACCGCTTCCTGTTCGCGCCGGGCACGATCGGGCCGCTCGCCTGGCTCGAGCGGAACCGGGAGGGGCTCGACCGCATCACGCACGGGCTGGCCATCTCCTGCATCGGCGACGACGGAAACCTGACCTACAAGCGCAGCCGCCGCGGCGACGCCGAGGTGGACCGGGCGATGGAGATCGTCCTGCGCGACTCGGGGGAGCCGCATCGCGTCCTGCCGTGGGAGCCCTGGGGCGGCGATGAGCGCCAGTTCTGCTCGCCCGGCTTCGACCTCCCGGTGGGCACGCTGATGCGCACACCGCACGGGGAGTTCGATGGCTACCACACCTCGGCCGACGCGCTCGAGTTGATCCGGCCCGAGTCGCTGGAGGCGGCCGTCGACCGGTGCCTGGACCTGGTGGAGGTGCTGGAGAGCAACCGGACCCTCACCAACCTGAGCCCGTTCGGCGAGCCCCAGCTCGGCAGGCGCGGCCTCTATCGCTCCGCCGGCGGTGCGGTCTCGAGCCCTGATGAAGAGCGGGCGATGCTCTGGGTGCTGAACCAGAGCGACGGCGAAACCAGCCTGCTCGACATCGCGTCGCGCTCCGAGCTCGACTTTCCGGTCGTGAGCCGTGCCGCCGACCTGCTCGAGCGGGCCGGTCTGCTCTCGACGAGCCCGGAGCGGCCTCCCAGTTCGCCCTGAGGGATGAGCGCACTCCGGCACACGGTGCTCGTCACCGGTGCGACCGGATTGATCGGTCGGCACCTGCTGCCGCTGCTGATCGGTCAGGCGGAGGTGATCGCCGTGAGCCGCTTCGCCCGGCGGGCCCCCGGGGGCGTGCGGTGGATCGCCTGCGACCTCGCCAAGCCCGGCGCCGGGTTGGGGCTCGTCACGTCCGTCCGCCCGGATGTGGTCATTCACCTCGCCGGCAGCGTGCGTGGGGATCGCTCCCTCGACGCCGTCTCGCCGACGCTGTCGACCAACCTGGTCCTCGGGGTCGAGCTGCTCGAGGCGGCGACGAGGGCCGGCTGCCGCAGGATCGTCTTCAGCGGATCGTTGCTGGAGGAACCGGCGGCCGAGGGCGGCTTCCCGGTCCCGCCCTCCCCGTACGGCGCCTCACGCTGGGCCGCAAGCGCGTACGCGCGCATGTTCCACGCCCTGTTCGATTCCCCGGTGGTGATCCTGCGGCCGTCGTACGCCTACGGCCCCGGTCAGGACCGCTCCAAGCTGATTCCGCACACGATCAACGCCCTCCTCGAGGGTAGGAGCCCGAGGCTCGGATCGGGGAAGCGCCGGCTCGACTGCGTCTACGCCGCCGACGTCGCGCGCGCGTTCCATCGCGCCGCCTCGGCGGAGGGGGTCGAGGGGCAGACGATCGATCTCGGCTCCGGATCGAGTCGCTCGGTGCGCTCGATCGTGGAGTTGATCTCGAAGCTGGTGGGCCCTACCCCGGGCCGCCCCGCCTTCGATGCGCTGCCGAGCCGCCCACTGGAGCAGGAGCTGGCGGTGGACGCGGAGCGGGCCGCGGAGACGCTCGGGTGGCGGGCGACGACGGGACTGGAGGACGGCCTGCGGGCCACCCTCGACTGGTTCCGTGAGTCCGGAAGCGCGCCCGGCTCGCGCTACGACGCGGCCGCGGCCTCGACGCGCGACTGACCGTCGTACGCGGTGATCACTTCCTCGGGCAACGGCTCGAGGTCGCTTGCCCTGAGGAAGTCACGAAGCGTCGTGCCCGTGCACTCCGAGTCGATGTTCGGCGCACCCACGCCCTCGACGAGATCGTCCAGGTTCACCGTGCGGAAGTCGATCGAGAAGCGCGTGCGGCGCGTCGTGTTCGGGACGGTCGAGTGCAGCTGCGCGGCGGAGAAGATCAGGGTGCCTCCCGGCGGAGTCACGGCCCGGACGTCCGGCTCGAGATCGAGCGGCTCCTGGGGCTGCGGCTGCTCGCGGGTCTCCTTCTTCACCTGCTTCGCGGCCGCCTGCCGGCCCGTCTTGCTCCACACCTCGTAGTCGTAGCCGGACGAGCTGTTGCGCACCGGCCGGTCGAAGTACGCGGGATGGAAGGCCATGGAGTTGTGGGACTCGACCTCGTAGACGGGCAGCCACCAGTTGAGCTGCTGTTGGGGCGCCGAGAACCAGGTGTCGCGATGGGGATGGAACTGGTAGGCGAGCCCCGCGTTCAGGTAGTCGACGGGCGCCATCGTGCGCAGCCGGGGGACGTCGAAGTAGGTCCGATCGAGGTCACAGCCCAGCTCGGACAGCATCCCGCCGATCAGCTCCTTCGCGCGCGGGTGATGGATGAACCTGGGCTTGAGCTCGGCCAGGATCTCCACGTATCGCTCGGCGTCGAGGTTCTCGTGGGCCGTCGTGGGCTCGTGCGGCGCGAAGGCCGCCTCGCTCAGCTCGCGGGCGAGCTCACAGAGCTCGGCGGCGGCCACCCTCGGCGAGAACGCGAACAGCTCGCCCTGGTAGAGCCGCTGGCGGCGTATCTCATCTGGGGTCTGAGAGTCGAGATAGATCGTCGGCAAGATGCTCCTCCACAGTCGTGCTTCGGCGCTTCGCCCGTACTCACCCGATCAACGGCTGAGAAGGCCCGAACCTTCCGGCACCGGCAGGTCGGGCCAGGCGCGGTCACGCTCGGAGATCAGCCTTTCCTCGGCCGGCGGCCACTCGATGCCCACGGCCGGGTCGTCCCAGCGCACCCCTCGCGCCGACTCCGGCACGTAGCGGTGGGACATCTGGTAGAGCACCTCGGTGTCGTCCTCCAGCGTCTGGTAGCCCTGCGCGAATCCCTCGGGGACGTACCCGAGGCGCCCGCTTCGAGCGCTCAACTCGGCGCCGATCCAGTCGCCGCGAGTCGGCGAGCCGTCCCGCAGATCGACCATGACGAGGAAGATCGAGCCGCGCGTGCAGCGCACCAGCTTGATCTCGGCGTGCGGAGCCTCCTGGTAGTGCAGGCCGCGCAGGGTGTGGCGCCGCGGGCTCTGGATGGTGCTGCTCTGCACGACGCGCATCGGCAGGCCCTGCTCCGCGAACTCGGTCTCGCAGAAGGTGCGGGCCAGTGAACCGCGCTCGTCGACGTGCGGCTCGACGTCGATCAGGAACGCACCCTCGAGCTGGGTCGGATTGAAGATCAAGCCACACCCGCCGGCACGCGCCAGCGGAGCTCGTCGTCGAGCCGGTCGGCCTCCTGAAGCTCCCTGACGCGGTTAATGCGCAGATAGCTGCTCCCGGTGAACCGCTCGAAGGTCAGGTCGTTTTGGGCATAGGCCGCAGACAGCTCCTCGACGCCTCGGCGGACCGTCCAGCGCGGCCTGAAGGCCGGCAGCGTCGAGACGATCTTGGAGCAGTCCACCTGGTAGGAGCGCTTGTCCGGGCCGGCCCCCTCGGCGAACGAGGCGCGTGAACCGCGCACCACCTGCTCGACGATCTCGGCGACGCTCCGGATCCGGTAGTTCTCGGCGCTGGAGCCGACGTTGAAAGCCTGATCGTGCACGAGCTCACGCGGCGCCTCCAGGGCGGCGAGGAACGCGCGGGCGATGTCCTCCACGTGCACGAGCGGGCGCCAGGGTGTCCCGTCGCTCTGGATCAGCACCTCTCCCGTGGTATGGGCGTAGCCGACCAGGTTGTTGACGACCACGTCCACTCGCAGCCGTGGCGAGGCGCCGTAGGCCGTGGCGTTGCGCAGGAAGGCCGGGCTGAACGCGTCGTCGGCGAGGGCCGAGATGTCCCGCTCCGCGAGGACCTTCGACTCGCCGTAGGGGGTGACCGGGGCGAACCCGGCGTTCTCGTCGAGCATCTGCTCGCCGGCCTTGCCGTAGAGGCTGCACGACGACGAGAACAGAAAGCGCGAGACGCCGGCGGCCTTGGCTCTCTCCGCGACCAGCACCGAGGCCAGATGGTTGATGTCGTAGGTCGCCTGAGGGTTGAGGTCCCCGACGGGGTCGTTGCAGACGGCGGCCAGGTGGATCACCGCGTCGACTCCGTCCAGATGCTCGGTCTCGATGTCCCGGACATCCGCCTGGATGGACGTGACTCCGGCTGGCGGATCGCCGAAGGTGCAGTCGGCGAAGAGATCGGAATCGAGCCCGATCACGTCATGGCCCGCCCCGGTGAGCATGGGGACGAGCACGGAACCGACGTAGCCGTTGTGACCGGTGACGAGGACGCGCATGTGTGAGCCTCCTGGGCGTTCGAGCTTTCAGCCGACGCGGCGGCTGTGGGGCACTAACGGGCGGGGGCTGCCGATTCGTCCGCGCGCGCCCGGCTCAGCGTCGACCGGCCAGCCAGCCACGGTCCTGAGCAGGCGCCAGTCCTCGGGCAGCTCCCCCTCGAAGATCGCCGTCCAGGCGTTCCCCCCGCGCTCGTAGGCCGCACACCACGTCTCCGAGGAGCGCCTTTCGACGCGGTAGGCCCGCGCCCGCGACAGCCCCTCGGCCCACAGCCTCTCCTCCGCGTGGCGGATCAGAACGGTTCGAGCCCTGGGCGTTTCCCGTTTCACCTCGGGGAATCAACGAACGGCCGGGGCGGGACTTTGCGCGGGGAGCAAGTAACTGGCCCTCGGGCCCGTTGTTAGAGCGTGGGTTTTCAGAGCTCTGCCAATGGACGGCCCTTGCGCCCGGGAGACGTCGTGGAGGTTCGCTCCGCGCTCGAGATCCTGTCCACGCTCGATGGGCAGGGATCGCTAGAGGGCATGCCCTTCATGCCCGAGATGGCCGCCCACGTCGGCCGCCGCTACACGGTGGGCAGGCGGGTCGACAAGATCTGCAACACGATCGACAAGACGGGCAGCAGGCGCCTCTACGACACCGTCTATCTAGAGGACCTCCGCTGCGACGGCTCCGCGCACGGTGGCTGCCAGGCCGGCTGCCGGATCTACTGGAAGGAGGCCTGGCTCCGCCGGGTCGATGATCACTCAGCGGCAGCCGAGCCGGATGACGAGGGAGTCTCCGAGCTCGAACGGCGCACGGGCTACGGCACCCGGACCGTGCGGGAGATTGACGGGGAGCAGGTGGAGGTCTGGCGCTGCCAGTCGACCGACGCCCTCGAGTTCTCCGTGCGCCTCAAGACTTCCAACCTGGCCCAGTACTGGCGCGAGCTCCGCAACGGCAACTACGGCCCGTTCCGCTACGTCCGCCTGCTGCTCCGCGGCTTCCTGATGGAGGTCGCCGGTCGCGTGGGCTTGCTCAAGGCGATGCCGCTGCACGGGCCCGGCGCGGCCCCTCCGGCGGAGCTTGGGTTGCAGCGGGGCGACCTGGTGCAGGTTCGAGATCCGGAGGAGATCGAGAGCACGCTGGACGACAAGGGCTTCAACCGAGGCCTCTCCTTCGACCGCGAGATGCTGCCCTACTGCGGCCGGACGGTCCGGGTCAAGGACACGGTCGACAAGATCATCGACGAGAAGACCGGCAAGATGCTCAAGATCCCGAAGGACAGTCTCATCCTCGAGGGAGCCGTCTGCTCCGGCGAGCGCACCCCGGGTTGCTGGTTCTGCCCGCGGGAGATCTACCCCTTCTGGCGCGAGGCCTGGGTGCGCCCCGTCGAGGGGTCGGACCGGCCTGACGTGACTGCTTGACGCCGGGCGCCGACAACGACCCCGCGGTCTCCGTGGGGCTCGCTGTCCGCAACGGCCTCGGGACGATCGAGCGCTGCATCGAGTCGATCCTGTCCCAGGACTTCGCCGACCTCGAGCTGATTGTCTCCGACAACGCCTCGGATGACGGCACGATCGAGACCGTCGAGGGCTACGTGCGGGTCGATCCGCGGGTCAGGCTGCGTGTCAACCCGGTCAACGTCGGGATCCAGGAGAACATGAATCGGGTGCTCGTCCCCGCGCGGGGCAGCTACTTCCGCTGGATCAGCGCGGACGACTGGCTGGAGCCGGGCTGCCTCTCCGCCTGTGTGGCGGCGCTCCAGGACCGGCCCGACGCGGTCGGCGTGACGAGCGGCTTCACGATCCACGCCCCCGCGGGCGACACCAGGTACGAGGAGTACGACGGCGAGTTTCCCACCTCCCCGGACCCCGCTCGGCGCTTCGAGCGGATGCTCTGGTTCTTCCACGCCGGGGACGCCAAGTACGACCCGGTCTATGGCGTCTTCCGGCGCGACCCGCTGGGCCGCTCCCGCGGGCACCAGCCGATCGAGCGCACCGACTGGCTGCTCGCCGCCGAGCTGGCCCTGATGGGGCCGATCCTCCACGTCCCCGAGCGCCTCGCCCACCGCACCAGCGATCACGTCACCGGCTCGGAGCAGCACAGGGCGCTCCTGCGCCGGCTGGACCCGAACCGGCCCGAGCAACTGGGGAGATCGCCGCAGGGCCTGACGCGCGAGCTGTACGGGCTCGCCGCCGGAGCCGACCTGAGCGACGAGCAGCTGCGCCGTTGCCGGCGCGCGCTGCGCTCGTTCTGGCTCAAGGAGGTGGGGCGTCAGAGCCGCTCGAAGGTGGCGGACGCCAAGCACCGACTGCTGGCGACCCGCAGCTAGAGCTAGCGGGCCTGGAGCTGCACCCGGCGACGCGGGCTCGGGAGCCTCGCGAGCAGCCCGCGGACGATGCCGATGGCCCGCCTGACGATGTCCGGGGCGAGCGCTCGGAGGGCGACCGCATAGACGAGAAGGGCGAGGCCGACCGTCGCGAGGGCGCGCTGCTCGATATCCACTCCGAGCCGGATCAGCGCCAGGCGGCCGACGAAGGAGACGGCGACCATGACCAGCGTCGCGGTCGCGACCGGGTACAGGCGCGCCAGCAGGGAGCGCAGCGGGATCCGGAGCTCGGAGAGGACGATCATCAGCACCGGGATCTCGACCGCCACCAGCTGCCTGATCACGAACGCGATCGCCACGGCCTCGATCCCCCACGGGGCCGCGACGAGGACTCCCACCGGCGTCAGGCAGAGGGCCGCGAGCTGCGTCCACAGCGTGACCTCGGGCCGCCCCACGGCGTCCAGGAGCACCTGGCCCCAGGCCTGGAGGCAGCGAATGATCACGTAGATGCTGAGGATCTGGATGACGCCCACCGAGATCTCCCACTTGGACCCGAAGACGGTGGGGATCAGATCCGGGGCGGCGACGACGAGGAGCGTCAGCAGCGGCAGCACCACCGCCGAGAGGTAGCGGACGCTCTGGAGCCAGAGCGCCCCCATGCGCTCGCGGTCTCCCTGCAGGCGGGAGAACGCCGAGAAGAGCACCTCCGCGATCGGGATCGCGATCACGGACAGCGGCAGGATCACGGTGCTCATCGCGAAGGACCAGGCGCCGAGCTCGGTGATGCCGACGAGCTTCCCGATCAGCAGCGTGAGGAGGAGCAGCTCGGCGAGCCTCGCCCAACGACCGCCGGCGATCCGCATGGCATAGGACCCGAGCTCACGGAAGGCCTCGCGGGAGAACTCGAAGGTGAGCCGCCACGGCGCGCGCCACCAGAGCGCGCCCGCGAGCGTGGCCAACATGACGATCTGCTGAAGCACGAGGGCCCACGAGCCCGCGCCGGCGGCGGCCGCGACCACGGCGAAGACGCTGCCGACCAGGATCGCGAACCAGAAGCGCAGCTCGATGCTGCGAAACCTCATCTCGCGCATGAACATCGCCTGGCTGGTGGTCCCGATCGCGCAGATCGCGAAGGTGGCGCCGGCCGCGGCCACCATCGCCCCCACCTGCGGTTCGTCGAGGAACTTCCCGACCGGCACGGCCGCCGCGGCGAAGAGCGCCGAGAGGGCTATCCCGAAAGCGAGACCCGCCCAGAACGTCGTCGAGCGCACCCGCTGGGGCGCGCTCTCGACCTGCACCAGGGCAGTGCTCATGCCCATGTCGGCGACGGTCGGGGCGAAGCTGGTGAGCGCGATCGCGATCGCGGCTGCCCCGTAGTCCGTCGGGGTGAGCAGACGGGCCAGGATCATGACCGTCGCCAGGCGCACGCCCTGGACGAAGACCTGTCCCGTCAGCTTCCAGCCGATGCCGACGCCCACCAGGCGCTCCATCTGGTCGGGATGACCCTCCTGATCGGGCGGCGGCTCCGTTGCCGCGATCTCCGTGCGCCCCATGCTCAGAGGCCGTTCCGCACCGGCCCGCGGCCAGCGCGCAGGCGCTGGCTCATCGCCCAGGCGAGAAGCCTGAGGCCGAACGGGAAGCCCTGGATCACGTAGCGCCTGAAGAGCCGACGGGGCTCGTGGCAGAGGCGGTGCAGCCACTCGAGGCCCAGGCGCTGGAGGACGACCGGGGCGCGCGGCTGCTCTCCGGCGATGAAGCTGAACGAGACTCCCACGGCGGCGAACCAAGCCTGGGGGAGCTCGGACCGCAGCCAGCGGATCAGCTTCTGCTGCTTCGGGAACGGGAGCCCGACCAGGACCAGGTCGGGCCTCGCGTCCCGGACGGCGCTCCTCATCCGGGCCAGCTCGGGCGGATCGCTCTCATAGCCGAACGGCGGGCAGTAGGACGCAACCGTCCCAAGCCCGGGGTACAGAGCCTCCAACCGTCGCGCCGCGGCCTCCGCCGATCCCGGGTTTCCCCCGAGGAGAAGCACCCGTGCGCCGGCCTCGGCCGCCGCCCTCGGCAGGCTGTAGGTCAGGTCGGTCCCGTTGACCCTGCCCGGCAGCGGAGCTCCGGCGAGCCTCGAGGCCCAGACGATCGGCACCCCGTCGGCGACCCGGTGGCTGGCAGACAGGACCAGATCCTGGCTCTCGGCATCCGCGGTGAACTGGCGCAGGATGTCGAGATTGGGGGTGACGATCCAGCCGCCCACGCCGGAGCGGACCCCGTCCCGGAAGAGCTGGACGACGGTGGGCTCGTCCACCCGGCTGAACGGGAGACCCATGATCGGCACGGACTCGGCTGAGACGGCGGGCATCCATCAACCAACGTCCGGGGCGGGCCATTCCCTCCGCGCGGGGAAGCGGTATTGCACCGGAAGCTGGGGCCTTCCCAGCCGTTAGTTGGGGAGATGAGACTCGCGGCGCCCGGCCCCAGGGCGCGCCCTTCCCTCCGGGCCGTCCTCTACCACCACATCGCCAGCACCCTCACCTCCCTCGTCGACCGGCTTGGGGTGACCACCGCGCCCGGCGTCTTCGAATCCCACCTGCGCAAGCTCGCGCGTGACTACGAGATCGTCAGCCTCGGCACCGTTCTCTCGGGCAAGCTCCCGCGTCGCGCCCTGCTGCTCACCTTCGATGACGGATACCGCTCGTTCGTGGACTCCGCCCTGCCGCTGCTCCGGAAGCTCGGTCTCCCGAGCGTCCTGTTCGTCACCGGTGCGTCCCTCGACCAATCGACCCTGCCGCTGGACAACCTCCTCTCCTACCTCTGCGCGACCGTCGGATTGGAGCGTCTGGCGGCCGCGCTCGACCCTCGCGCACGCGATATCCGCACCTTCGTGCAGCTTCTCGACGTACTCGCCTCGATGCCGTACGGCCGCTTCGCCGGGGTGGGTGATGAGCTCGCGACCCGGTTCGAGGTCGACCGGCGCGCCCTCAGGGCCGAGAGCGGGATCTTCATGGAGCCGGAGGACCTCGCCGGACTGGCGGCGGGTGGCTGCGAGATCGCCAACCACACCCGCTCGCACCTCTTCTGCAGGTCGATCCCTGACGAGGACGTGGCGCGGGAGGAGATCGTCGAGCACGCCCGGCGCCTGGAGCGGCTCACCGGGCGACCCGTGCGGGCCTTCGGCTATCCGTACGGCCGACGCCGAGACGCCACCCCCATGGTGGAGAGGGTCCTGCGCGAGTCGGGACACGGCGCGTCGTTCCTGGCGGAGGCGCGACTCAATCCGAACGTGGGCAACGGCCCGCTCTGGGACCGGATTCGCCTCGACGGGTACGCGAGCTGGCGGCTAGGGCCCCAGCTGTCGCTGCTGCCGGTCCTGCGCGACGGCCGCGATCGGCTGCGAGGCGCAGCGCAGCCGGCCTGACCGAGGCGGTCAGTCCGAGGCTCGCCGGCCCCGCTCCGCCCAGCGGAGGAGATCACGCCTCAGCCACACCATCTGGTAGCCGACCGGCGTGTAGCGGCCAGCCTCGTACAACCGCCTGCGGGTCTGCGATTTCGCGAGCGCGTTCCTGACGTCGAAGTCTGAGGAGCGGCCTCGCAGGAGGATGGCCCCGCCCCCGAGCGGCCGGCGGCGCAGGTAGGCGAGGCGCGGGCTGATCTGATCGAGCGCGGGGTCGTAGAACCAGCTGTAGCCGGTGACGCCGACGACGTCGGTGTGCCGGCGCAGGAGCGAGGCGACGTTCCGGTAGGTCGCCTCCCACCCCGCCTCGTCGAACTCGTCGAGATAGCGCGTCTCGGTGTGGGGTGCGAACCATGGGTCCGCGCCACCGGGCCGAAGTCGGCGCAGCGCAAGCCCGGGCGCCCCGGCCGCGAGGGCGGCCCGGAGGCTGGCCGGCGGGCTGAGGCGAGCTCGGAGATCGAGGACCTCCGAGCCGCAGGGGACACTCCATCCGGCGGCGAATCGCACATCGCGGAGGAAGCACTCGTCGCCCGGCTCGTATCCGCTGCGTTCCTCGCCGAGGAACGCGTGCAGGCGCTCGAGTGCGGCGGGTATGCGCTCTCGCACGTCCTCGGGCAGGCGCCGCGACTCGAGCCGAAGGTGTAGGCCCGAGGCGAGATGGGCGACCAGCGCCCGGTTGAAGGCCTCGCGCTCGCGCTCGCCTCGGAGGCCCCTGCGCGCGCCCGCCAGCAGCGAGGGGAAGTCCGGCCCCAGATCGCCGGCGGTGCGCGGCTTGCGCCAGTCCGAGAGCGCGTCCTCGAGCGGCTTGAAGGTCTCCACCGCGACCGGCGTGAGGGCGCGGGACAGCTCCGCCAGCGCCTCGGACGCGCGTGCGAGCTCGGCTCGTCCCCGGTCCGGCCGCGTCTCGGTGGCGAGGCTCATCGTGCCCCGGCCGCGGGGCGAGCGGCCGTGATCGCGGCTCGCGCGGAGGCGAGGTGCCCGTGACGGCGCGCGGGGCGGCGGATCGAGGCCGCGGCGCGGAGGAGGGCGTCGATCGTCACGCCGACCGCCTCGAGCAGGCCGACCAGCGCACCGTGGTGCTTGCGCGCGTACTGCACCCGGCTGCGGGCCAGGATCGGAGCGGTGGCATCGGGCGGCGCCGATCCGTTGCACATGTGGAGCGCGGTCGCGGCCGGCTCGAAGCGCGCCCGCCAGCCGCGCCCGCGGAGACGTCGAAAGAGGTCGGTCTCCTCCGAGTAGAGGAAGAAGCCCTCGTCGAAGCCGCCGACCTGCTCCAGGGCCGAACGGCGAACCAGGACGCAGCCACCCGAGAGCCAGTCCGGCGTCCCCGGCTCGGCGTAGGCCGCGGCTGGGCCGATCGTGTCCTGGGCCCAGCTCGCGCCCGGCGCGAGACGGTGCAGGCCGATCGCCTGCGAGTAGGTCGAGCGAAGCCGCGGAAAGCGACGCTGCGTCAGCAGCAGCTCGCCGTCGTCTCCGAGGGTCCGCGGGCCCACCGCCCCGATCAGCGGATCCGCCCGCAGCGCGCGGACCAGTGACTCGAGGCTCGCGGGCTCGAGGCTCGCGTCCGGGTTCAGGAACAGCACGAACTCGGCCGTGCCGGCGGACGTTCCCAGGTTGCAGCCATAGGCGAAGCCGCCGTTCCGCGGCGCCCTGATGATCCTGACGGGAAGGTCCTCGACCGCCCCCGCGGAGTCATCCGGCGAGGCGTTGTCGACGACGGTGACGCTCACCCACGGGAGCTCGGCGAGGGGCTCGACGCAGGCGTGCAGGACGTCGCGGCTGTTGTACGCCACGATCACGGCGTCGACTGTCAGCGGAGGGTTCACCCACCTCATTAACGGTCACGGAACTTGCGCTTTTTCGCCGCTGACAACGCTGCGTGACGCTCAGAAGATTGTTCCCCGGCGACGCGTTGATCCGGTGATGGACGCGGGCGTAGAACCGGCCATGGGCTCGGTGGTGATCCCGGCGCACGACGAGGCCGCCGTGATCGGCCGCTGCCTCGACGCGCTCTTCACCGGCGTCGAGCCCTGTGAGCTGGAGGTGATCGTGGTCTGCAACGGCTGCACCGACGGGACCGCCGACGTCGTCCGCTGGGCCGGCCATCCGGTCCAGCTGATCGAACTGGATGAGGCATCGAAGCCGGCGGCGCTGCGGGCGGGGGACGCTGCGGCGATGACCTTCCCGCGCCTTTACCTGGACGCCGACGTCAGCCTGGCGGGCTCCGCGGCGCGTCGGGTGCTGGAGCGGCTGCACGACGGCGCGATCGCCGCGCGGCCGCCGATTCGCTACGACGCCGAGGCCTCGTCGGTGCCCGTCCGCCGCTACTACCGGGCCCGGTCCCGGCTGCCCGCGGTCCTCGGGTCGCTCTGGGGCGCGGGCGTGTACGGGCTCTCGGCGGCCGGCCGGCATCGCTTCGGCGCCTTCCCCGACGTGATCGCCGATGACTTCTGGGTGGACGGCCACTTCGCGGCCGACGAGGTAGAGATCGTCGACTGTCAACCGGTTGTGGTCAGGGCGCCGCGCAGCAGCCGCGACCTCGTCCGGGTGCTGCGCCGCGTCTATCTCGGCAAGGGCGAGAGGGCCTCCGCGCCCGATCAGGACGATCGCGCGCCCGAGACGGTCGGCTTCACGCTGCGGGACCTCGGACGGCTCGCCGTCCGGGGGCCGGTGGCGGCGCTCGATGCCGCGACCTACGCGGCGTTCGCGACCGGGGCCCGCCTCGCGCTCGCCTTCGGCGCGCCGGCGGCTGATGGCTGGGGGCGGGATCACGCGTCGAGGGCGGCCTTGAGATGACCGGGGCCGGAACGCAGGCGGCTGCGGAGTCGCCCCGTGAACGTGGGTCGGGCTCTCGCGCCGTGATCATGCTGCAGCTGTTCGCCCTCATGCTGATGGTGGTCCCGTCCGACACGGTGATCCCGTGGATCGGCGCCGAGGGGTACCCGGCGGCTCTCGTCGGCATGTTCATGTTCGCCGTCCTCGCCGTGTCGACGCTGCTCGGCCTCGACCGCCCGCGAGGACCGCGCAACCCGATTGCGATCGTGCTCTGCCTGCTCTGGCTGAGCGTCCTCGCCTCCTACGTCCTGATGAATCGGAGCACGCTGAGCGTCGAGGAGATGGCGGCAGCGGACCGGCTGCTCATGGCGCTCGTAGTGATCACTGGTGTGGCGCTGGTGGCCGCCGAGTACCTCGAGTCCGTGGCCGACATGCGGCGTGTCCTGCGGGTCGTCTGCTGGGGAGGCGCCTTCTGCGGAGTGGTCGCGGCGCTCCAGTACTGGGTCAGCGTGGACCTCTCGACCAGCCTGCGCGAGCTTCCCGGATTCTCGATCAACGGCAGCGACCCCGGGATCATCACCCGCGGCGCTCTCAACCGGGTCTCGGGAACGGCGGTCTACCCGATCGAGCTCGGAGTGGTGGCGGGCATGCTCCTGCCGCTCGCGATCTACCTCGGGATCCACGACACGGGGCGCAGCGCAGCGCGGCGCTGGACGCCGGCGGCCCTGATCGCCCTCGGCGTGCCGGCCTCGGTGTCCCGCTCGGCCGTGCTCGCGTTCGTCGTGGCGTTGGCCGTGCTGATCGTGCTGATGCCCGTGAAGCAGCGCGTGATCGCCTTCCTCGCCATGCCGCTGACGCTGGTGGCGGTCTTCATGACGGCGCCGGGCCTGATCGGGACCCTCGCCACCTTCTTCGGGGCCGGATCCAGCGATGCCTCGGTGCAGAGCCGGTTGAGCGACTACCCGATGGTCGAGCGGTTCCTGGCCGACGCGCCCTGGTTCGGGCGCGGAGGCTGGACGTACATCGCGCCGAACGCCTTCGACGTGCTCGACAACCAGTACCTGAAGACCGCCGTTGAGCTCGGCCTGGTGGGCGTTCTCGCCCTCACCCTCTTCTTCATCGTGCCGGCGCTCACCGCCCTCTCGGCGCGGCGCCGGAGCACCGATCCGGAGCTGCGGTTCCTGTGCGCGGCGCTGACCGGTTCGGCGCTCGCCGCGGGGGTCTGCTCGCTGACGTTCGACTCGCTCTCCTACCCGATGTTCATCGGCGTCTACTCACTGGCCATCGGCCTGATCGGCGCCGGGTGGCGGCTCGCCGCCGTCGAGGCGCCGGCGCGCGCGCCCCGGAGCGCTGGGCTGCTCGTCGGCCCGCTCCCCGGCACCCGGCCGATCCTGCGGGCGGGGGGCTGACCGTGGACCTGGTGCAGATCTCACGCAAGGTCTGGCTGCACCGGTTCGTCGCGCTGCCGGTGATCGCCCTCACGCTGATCGCGGCCTTCTACGTCGTCGCGGTCAAGAAGCCGACCTATGAGGTCTCCTCCAGCTATGTCCTGATCAATCCCCCGGACCCGCCGAGCGCCGACGAGATCGCCAGGCACCCGCAGCTCAGGAACATCGGCGCGAACAACCCGTACACCCGCTTCGCCGACCAGTCCGCGATGATCGGGCTGCTCGCAAGCCGTATGGGGACGGAGTCGACGCGCCAGGAGCTGGCCGCGAAGGGTGCGGACCCCGGCTACACGGTGGCGCCCAGCACGGACATCGGCTACGGCAGCTACCTGCTCGAGATCACCGGTGTCGGTCACTCGCCGGAGACGGCCGTGAAGACCGCTCAGCTGGTGGGCACCGAGCTGACCAGCCAGCTCAGGGGCATGCAGGCCGCCCAGGGCGTCTCCCCTCACTACATGATCCAGGCGCAGAACGTGGTCTCCCCCGATCACGCGAAGCAGAAGGTGTCCGGGAAGCTGCGACCGCTGATCGGCGTGCTCGTGATCGGCGCGATCCTGCTCTTCATCGTCATCTCCGGTGCTGAGGCCCTGGCCGCGATCCGTTCGGAGTGGTCGGAGGCGAAGCGCCGAGAGGCGAAGGGCGCTGCGGAGCCGGACCATCGAGCCGGCCCGCCCGAGAGTGGCGAGGCGCCCGCCCGTGAGACGCGCCGGCGCGAGAGGCACCGCATGCAGGGCCGACGCGACAACGGCCGAAAGCCGTCCCGGCAGACGGTCATGCGCGAGAACGGCGGAGAGCTGGCACGCAGCGAGAACGGACGGGAGCCGGCTCGGAACGGGAACGGCCGCGACCCGGTCCGGAACGCCGCCGAGAACAACTCGCGATCGGGCAAGCGACGCCGGCGTCCGCGCGCCAAGGGAACGGGCAGCAAGGCGTGAATGGAGAGGACGGCCGGCAGAGCGGGCTGAGCGCCCTCCTGCCACTGAGGGTCGGCGGGCGCCACTATGCCGAGAACCTCGTCCGTCTGGACCTGCTGTTCAGCTCGCTCATCCATCACGGCGCCCCGCGGTTGCTCGACGAGCTCGTCGTGGTGGTCCGTGCCGACGAGCTGGGGGTCGTCGGGCCGCACCTCGAAAGATGGCGTTCTGACCTTCCCCTCGAGGTCCGCATAGAGGACGAGCACTTTCCGGCCTTCCGTGACTTCCAGCGCCCCTGGCAGGTCCGCCCCTGGCAGCGCCAGCAGATCATCAAGCTGAACGCCGCCGCTCTGACGAGGGCGCCATTCGTCCTGACACTCGATCCGGACGTGATTGCGGTCAAGCCGATCACGCGAGAGGCGCTGCTTCCCGGGGGCCGCGCGCTGCTCGAACCGGAGTCGCGCGGAGTGCATCGGCGCTGGTGGCGGGACTCGGCGCGGCTGCTCGACGTCGACCCCGGCATGGCGCGGCCCGGGATGGGGGTGACCCCCGCGCTCCTCTCGACCGCCGTGCTCGATGAGGTCCAGAGGCGGCTGGAGGAAGTGGGCGGACGCGAGTGGATGGAGGTGCTGCTGACCAGCTACTGCGAGTGGACGGAGTACACGCTCTACCTGCTGGCGGCGGAGCGGAGCGGTCTCGTTGACCGCCACCACCTTTGGGGCGATGACCCGACGGCTCCCGCCCGCCTGCAGACCGATCCGTCGATCAGCATCTGGACCGCTGCCGGCGCGACGCGCGCGAGCATCGAGCGACTCTTCGCGCCGGACATTCCGGGGCTCTTCACCGTCGTTCAGAGCAGCAGCGGACTCAGTGCCCGCGAGGTCGCGGTCGTGGCCGCCGCGCACTTCCCGGTTCGCGAGGTGGCGACCGGGCCCCCGCCGGCGCTTCCGGCTTCGTCGAAGCTGGGGGAGCGATTTCGCGGAGCGGCGCGGCTCGCCGCCCAGGCGATCTACCGGCTTCGCGCCGGGGTTCGCGCGCGCCGGCGGCGCTCGCGCCGGTCCCTGGAAGTCACCCTCGAGACCTGACCGCTCAGCGGGCGGATCGTCGGCGGCACTTCGACCGGACGTCGATGCGGTAGATGTGGATCGCGTTCCCGTCGGCGAAGTGATCGCTGAAGGAGCCGCGGCGGACCCGAACCCTGCGGTTCTCGCCGACGACCGCGGCCTTCGCGTTGCGGACGCACGGCACGGAGAAGTGGCCCTGGACCGTCCCTCCCGCCGATCCGGCGAAGACGTAGAGGCGCCGGCCCGCCTTCTTCTTCTTCGTCTTCTTCTGCCTGCACTTCCCCTTCCGCTTCTTGGACTTGCACTTCTTCTTCGTCGTGCTCCATTTGGCCATCGCCGTCGTGCCGGGGCTGTGGGTCCAGCCGGAGGTGACCGTCGGTGAGTTGAGCACGGGGGCGAGCGCCTGGATCTGGCGGTCGGTTGCCGTCACAACCGAGCGGATCGGCGCGTAGGGGGAGCCTGGATCGGCGCCGTCGCGGAGGATTTCGTCGGTCTGGGCCGAGCCACCGAAGGAGTGGCTGAAGTAGACGATCCCGCGGGCGCCCGCGATCAGGCTTTGCCACACGGCCGCCCGGACCTCCGGCGGCGTGATCGTCGGCCAGTCCGACTCGCTGAAGGGGTGGCCGAGCTCGACGACCGCCCAGACGGGCTTTGACCCCGCGGGGCTGACCAGTTCGCGCACCCGCCGGACGGTGGCGCCGTAGTTCGCCGCCCGGTGGCATTCGCCCGGGCTCAGGTCGGATCCCCCCGCCAGCAGCGCTCCCCCCTCGCCGCCCGAGCAGATGTTCTCGTCGGTGAACCAGTAGTTGTCGGCGGAGAGGACGTTCTGGAAGCCGTTCACGTACCGGCCCGCCTCCTGGTCCGTCAGCCAGAAGGTCACGCCCTTGCCGTAGTTGCTGAAGCGGAGACGGCCGTCGGCGGGCAGGGAGCCCAGGGCCTGGTTCAGGAGGGCGTAGCCCGCGTCCGGACTCGATTGCATGTCGATCTCGTCGCCGAGCACCCATCCGGCGGTGGACGGATTCGCCTGGGCGGCAGCGCTCGACCCCCACTCGTCCTGCTGGAGAAGGGCCCGCATGCCGCCGGACTGCACCAGCGAGAGATCCGAGTTCCTCGTCAGGACCACGTAGAGATTGAGCCCGGCCGCCCTGTCCATGCTCACGTCCGCCGGGGAGAGGACGTCCTGGAACCAGACGCCGATCGGGAAGTGGGAGCGGTCCGAGGGCAGGGCCCGCGAGTACCGGGCGTAGTAGTCCGACCCGCCGTCGGGGTGGGTGAGGGTCAGGGCCCCGGCGGGCGCGGGGCTCCACGCCTGGATGGCGGAGGCCACCGCGAGGGCCAGGAGTGTGCTCACGAACCGTTCTGGAGCAGCGCGATTGCCTCGCGCCGATCGCGCACGCCGAGCTTGCGCACCGCCTCGGCGCAGTGGCGGCGCACCGTGACCGGCGAGAGCATCAGCCGCTCGGCGATTCCCGGTCCGCTCATGCCCGCGCACAGGAGCTCGAGTATCTCCCACTCGCGGGCCGTAAGTCTCGTGCCGCCGTTTCGGCCGGCGATCGATCGGTGCCTGCCGAGCGTCTGCAGGTTGCTGACCAGCTCGGTCACCAGCAGGCGCGGAATGGCGGCCTCGCCCGCGAGCACGCCGTGCAGGGCGTGCGGAATGCGGTTTGGGTCCATGCTCTTGAGCAGGTAGCCGGACGCGCCGGCCCGGATTGCGTCCATCATGTCGTCGCGGTCGTCAGTGGGCGAGAGCACGACCACGCGACAGCCCTGAACGCGCTGGGAGACCTCGCGGACGACCCGGATTCCGCCCCCGGGGATGCCGAGGGCGACGAGACAGAGATCGGGCCGCTCGCGCATGCAGAGGTCGATCGCGGCTTCGGCGTCGCCGGCCTCGGCCCTGATGTCGAAGCCCGCGCCCTCGAGCAGCCGCTTGAGCGAGCTCCGCGTCAGCCGCTCGGCCTCGGCCAGGACGATGGTGGGCGCGGACTCAGCCGGCCGCGGCACCGCCTTCCCGTTGACCCCTGACGTGTTGTGCTGCGACCTCGGATGAAACGATTGCCGGGCTCTCCCGTGAGCCACCGCTACCTCCGCGGCCACACAGCCGCGTCCAACCGGATTGCGCCCGCGGTTCCGTCCGCTCGAGTCCGGCCCCGCGTGCCTTGTCAACCACTTGCCGGCGGAACCCCAGCGCATCTCTCCACCGGTGTCTGGGAGCTTGGTAGGTGGAGAGACGCTTCGCATCCGAACTTTCCACGGGTAGGGATCCGGGCAACCTACGCAGAAAGCCCGCAAATTGCGGGTAACTTCTCGTCTCCGCGGCCGTCGCCGGGGACGGCTAGAGGCCGAGGGTCTTCGCGATGATGCCGCGCTGGATCTCGGAGGTGCCGCCGTAGATGGTGGAGACGAGCGTCTGGCGGACCAGGCGCTCCATGTCGTACTCCGAGGAGTAGCCGTAGCCGCCCATCATCTGCATGCCCTCGAGGGTCACGCGCTTGGCGGTCTCGGTGACGAAGAGCTTCACCATCGACGCCTCCTTGGGGAGCATCCGATCCTCGTCCTCGTCGACCATGCTCGCGACCCAGTAGGTCATCAGCCTGGCGGCCTCGAGGTCGGCGGCGAGGTCGGCGAAGCGGTGCTGGAGCGCCTGGAAGGAGCCGATCGGCTTGCCGAACTGCTTGCGCTCCTTGGCGTAGGAGAGGGCGTCCTCGAAGGCGCGCTCGGCGACGCCCAGCTGGATCGCGGCGAGAATGAGCCGCTCGACGTTCAGGCCGGCCATCAGCTGGGTCCAGCCGTGATCCACCTCGCCGAGGACGTTCTCCTCGGGAACCTCGACGTCGTTGTAGTAGACGGTGTTGGTCTCGCGGCCGCCCATCGTGTCGATGGGATCCATGGTCATGCCCTCGGTGCCCACCGGCACGAAGATCATGGAGAGCCCCTCGTGCTTGGACTCCCCGCGGGTCGTGCGGCAGACGGTGAGCACGTGGTCGGCCTGGCGGGCGTTGGAGATGAAGACCTTCTGCCCGTTGATCACGAAGCCGCCGTTCGAGCGCTCGGCCCGGGTCGAGAGGGAGCCGACGTCCGAGCCGGACTCGGGCTCGGTCATGGCGATGGACTCGACGGAGCCCTTGGCGATGTTTCCCAGGATCCGGTCCTTCTGCTCCGGCTCGCCGAAGCGCTTCACCGCTCCCGCGACGATCAGCGTGGTGCCGTAGCCGCCGATCGGCGCCATGCCGCGCGAGGTTTCCTCCATGAACAGGCAGGCGTCCACCCAGGTGCCCCCTGAGCCGCCGTGCTCCTCGGGGATGGTGAGGCCGAGCCAGCCGAGCTCCGCCATCTGCCGGTAGATGCCGTCGTTGTGGAGCTCGGTGTAGTGGTTCGTCAGCTGTTCGCGCTGCTCCGCGGTGCCGCACTCGCGCCGGCAGAAGTCGCGGATGGCCGAGACGAAGTCGCGCTGCTCGTCGGTGAGCTTGAAGTCCACGACGGGAAACCTACGCGAAGAGCCCGGAGCCGGACTTGAACCGGCGACCCCTTCCTTACCATGGAAGTGCTCTACCAACTGAGCTATCCGGGCGCGCCCTCACTGTAGCGAGGGGTCTGGGAGCGCCGGAATCAGGGGTGCAGGGAGAGGCGCTGGCCGTTCATGCGGCGGGCGGAGTC
>DATBHQ010000051.1:0-4998 GCA_036557385.1 Solirubrobacterales bacterium
CGGCGCCTGGGCGAAGAAGATCGCGCGCCAGGAAAAGGCCTCGGTCAGCGCGCCGCCGAGCGCCGGCCCGACGGCGATCCCGAACACCGAGGCGGCCACCCACATGCGGCGCCCGTGTCCAGGCCGGCCTCCGTCGAGGAGTGCGAACACCGCCACCAATCCACCCGCGGCGCCGAGTGCCTGAACGCCGCGGAGGGTGAGCAGCAGGCCGAGCGAGTTCGACGCTCCGCAGCCGAGCGATGCGGCGAGGAAGAGCGCGATGCCGGCAGCGCCGACGCGTGCGTCACCGAGGCGGCGACAGAGCCAGGCCGCGGGCAGCAGCACCAGCGCCAGGACGGCGGTGTAGACCCCGAGCACCAGGGCCACGCCCTCGACCGTCGCGTCGAGGTCGACGAGGATCGAGGGCAGCCCGAGCGTGACGATCGACGCGTCCGCCAGCGCGATGCCGGCGGCGATCGCTAGGAAGGTCCGCCTCACGCGGCCAACGTAGCGCGCGGGCCCGGCCGGCTCAGCCGGCCGGGCCCGCGGGTGATTGGGGGTCGGCGGAGGGAGAGGTCCGCCGAGCGTCCTCAGCCCTTCGCCTCCCCGGTGGCGACCCTCCGGGGCAGGGAGGGCTCCACGCGGAGCAGGCGTGCGGGCCAAGTGGGGAGCCACCAGTTCCAGCGGCCCATCAGCGAGATCACCGCCGGGACGATCAGCGCCCGGATGATCGTCGCGTCGATCAGGATCCCGGCGGCCAGGCCCGTCGCGAACATCTTCACGCTCGTGTCGGGGCCAGACGCCATCGAGGTGAACGCCAGGAACAGGATCAGCGCCGCGCTCGTCACCAGCCGGCCGGTTCGCCCGATGCCCTGGACCACGGCCTCGCCGGTCGACCCGGTCCGGTCGTACTCCTCCCGCATCCGGGAGAGGATGAACACCTCATAGTCCATCGAGAGGCCGAACAGGAAGGCGAAGATGATCAGCGGCATCCAGGACTGGATGGAACCGGTCGCCTGGATTCCCCAGATCGCCTCCGATCCGTGTCCCTCCTGCCAGACCAGGACGAGGACGCCCCAGGCCGCGGCCACGCTGAGGACGTTGAGGACGATCGCCTTCAGCGGCAGCAGCAGCGAGCGGAACGCCCGCGCCAGCAGGATGAACGTCGTGATCGCGATCAGGGCGATCATCAGCGGGAAGCTGCCGTACACCGCGTCGATGAAGTCCTGGTTCGCGGCTGGCCCGCCGCCGACCTTGACGTCCGCGCCGGCCGAGTGGGCCGTGTCACGCACGTCGCTGAGCGTGGCGTGACCCTCGCTGGTGCCGCTGTCCGGAACCGGGATCGCCTCGACGATGTGGGTTCCGCCGTGGTTCCACTCCGGGCCGCTCGGCGCGACCGCGCCGTGGATCCCGTCCACCTTGTTCAGATCGGCCGCGACGGTCGCCGGATCGGTCTTGGCGCCCACCAGGATCTCGTGCGGCAGTAGCGAGCCCTCGCCGATCCCGGCGCCCTCCAGCGCCTTCAGGCCCTGCTCGGCGTCGCCCTTCTTCGCGATCGTGTCCGCGTCGGAGGTGCCGAGCTGCAGGTTCGTCGCCGCAAATGCCAGGGCCAGGATCACCGCCAATCCGGCGCCGGCGGCGATCCAGCGCCGTCGTGAGACCATCTGGGCCCAGCGGGTCCAGGCGCGGCTGGCCCGGTTGTCGGTGCGCCGGTGCGGCCAATCCAGCTTCGGGCCCGCCTTCGCCAGGATCACCGGGAGCAGCGTGATCGCCACCAGCGTGGAGACCAGCGGGATCAGCATCCCGCCGTAGCCCATGGATCGCAGGAACGGCAGCGGCAGCGCGATCAGCGCCAGGAGCCCGATCGCCACGGTGATGCCGCTGAACACCACGGCTCGGCCGGCCGTCTCCATGGCACGCTGCACCGCCTCGTCGCCGCTCCGGCCGTGCGAGCGCTCCTCCCGCCAGCGCGAGACCACGAGCAGGGAGTAGTCGATCGCCACCCCGAGCCCGACCAGCGCGACCAGGAACTGCACGATCGGCGATACGTCCGTGAACTCGGTGAGGCCGAGGAGCAGCAGGAAGGTGGTCATGATCGAGGCGATCGCCATCAGGATCGGAACGAACGCCAGGAAGGAGGCGAAGACGAAGGCCAGCACGACCAGCGCGCCCAGCCCGCCGATCACCGCCTCGAGGAGCACCCCGGGCCCGTCGTCGCCGCCCGTCGCCTGCTGGAGGGCGTCGAATCCGGTCACGTGGACCGGCGCGCCGCCCACCGTCGAGCCCGCGACGGCGGCCTTCACGTCCTTCGCCGCCTGGGGGTTGTCGCCGAAGGTCGAATCGGGGTCGGGCTTCGGATAGACGATCGCGAATGTGGTGCGACCGTCCTCGGAGACGAAGGCGTGATCGCCGGTGGAAGCGTAGGACGCCACCCGGGAGCCCGGCAGGGTCTTGGCCAGGGTGTCGTCGAGCTTCGTCAGGTCGCGGTGGACCTGCGGCGAGTCGACCGACTCACCCGCAGGAAGCGTCACCACCGGCAGCAATGGGGAGGTGTCCCCGCCGGTGCCGTTGTATTTGGCGGCGATCTCCTGGTTCGTCTGCCACCCCTCCTTGTCGGGCACGGAGAACTTCTGGTCGAGCGCACGGCTCGCCGGTCCGGCGGCGGCGATTCCCGCGATCGTCAGCACGATCCAGCTGATCACGACGGTCTTCTTGTGGGCCAGGACCCACCGGGTGAGTGATGCCACGAGGCTCCCTCCTGTGATTGCTATCTGCCTCTACGACGTACGAGGCATCGCAGGATGGACACGGGACCCTGCGCCTTCAATAGGGGATGACCCCCTGGGACCCCTAGTTGTTCCCCAACTTGTCGGTCAGAGCCCGAGCTGCCGGCCGAGGATCTCCTTCATCACCTCGTCGGTGCCCCCGCCGATCGGGCCGAGGCGCGCGTCACGGTAGGCGCGCTCGACGCCGTACTCGCGCATGTAGCCGTAGCCGCCGTGGATCTGGATCGCCTCGTCGGCGACCTCGCACATCGCCCGCTGAGTGAAGAGCTTCGCCTGGGTCACCTCGCGCGTGGCGTCCTCGCCGGCGGCGAACTTGCGCAGGCAGGCGTAGGTGAGGGCACGGGAGGCCTCGATCTTCACCGACATCTCCGCGAACTTGTGGCGGATCACCTGGAAGCGGCCGATCGGCCGCCCGAAGGCCTCGCGCTCCTTCGCGTACTCGAGGGTCTTCTCGAAGACGCGCTGCATCCCGCCCACCGCGCCAAGCGCCATGGTCAGGCGCTCCCACTGGAAGTTGGCCATGATCAGCTTGAATCCCTCGTTCAGCTCGCCGAGCAGGTTCTCCTCGGGGACCTCGAGGTCCGTGAAGGAGAGCTCGCCGGTGTCCGAGGCGTGCCAGCCCATCTTCTCCAGCTTCGAGACGACCTCGTAGCCCGGCATGTCGCGCTCGAGCACCAGGAACGAGATGCCGTGGTGCCCGCCCTCCTCGGAGGTCCTGCAGGCGCAGACCAGGAAGTCGGCGCGGACGCCGTTGGTGATGAAGGTCTTGGAGCCGTTGACCACATAGCCGCCGTCCACCTTGCGCGCCGTGGTGCGCAGCGAGGCGACGTCGGAGCCGGCGCCGGGCTCCGTGATGCCGAGGGCGCCGATCAGCTCGCCCCTGATCCCCGGCACGAGCCAGCGCTGCTTCTGCTCCTCGGTGCCGAACTTCCAGATCGGCGGCATCGCGATCTCGGTGTGGGCGCCGAGGCCGGCCGCCACGCCGCCGCTGGCGCCGGATCGCGACAGCTCCTCCACCCAGACGGCGTCGTGCACGTAGTCGCCCCCCTGGCCGCCGTAGCGGGTCTCGTACTTGAGGCCGAGAAAGCCGAGCTCTCCGCAGCGGTTGTACAGATCCCGGGGGAACTCGCGCGCCTCCTCCCATTCGTCGACGTGGGGAGCGATCTCGTTGGTGACGAACCGGCGAGCCGACTCCCGCAGCTCCTCGTGCTCCTCGCCGAACGGCGGGAGGGGAGCGCGCTGACCGCTGTCCTTTATGACGCTGACGGTGGCCTCCAATCGTCGATGGTCGTGTGGCCACGGTCGGCGTGGTCGAAGCCGAGCAGGTCGCCCTGCGGGTTCTTGCGGTCGCCGTGGTGATAGGCGCGGACCTCGGCGATCTTGCCATCACGGAGGCGGAACCACTCGGTGCCGCGGTTGAGGCGCTGCTCGCCCGACTTCGGGTCGCGCCAGGTCATCGTCCACTCGATCACGACCTCGTCGCCGGCCTCGATGCCGTGCTCGAGCCACCACTGCCCGTCGACGGTCTCGACGCCCCACTTCGCGTTCTGCGCGATCTCCCGGCCTCGGTGCGGCCCGAGGCGCGTGTAGTAGTGGACGGCGTCGTCGGTGAAGTGCGAATCGATCAGATCGACGTCGCCGGTGTTGAGCGCCTCGTAGTAGGAGCGGATGTGGTCGAGGTTGCTCATCGGGGCGGTTTATATCCCGGCGGTCGAAATCGGTGCACGCCGTTCGTCGTCAGGTTGAATGCGGCGAAAGGCGCCGCGACACGCTAGGAGGATCGAGATGAAGTACCTGCTGACCTTCGTCCGGGATGAGGACCAGATGTACGGTGGGAGCGACGAGGACATGAAGGCCGGGATGGAGGCCTGGAACCAGTTCAACCGCGAGGCGATGGACGCCGGCGTGATGATCGCCGACGAGGCGCTCGAGCTGCCCAACACCGCCAAGACGGTGCGCGTCACGGACGGCGAGCCGGTGATCACCGACGGCCCCTTCGCCGAGACCAAGGAGCAGCTCGGCGGCTTCGCCCTGATCGACGTCGCCGACCTCGATGAGGCGATCGCCTGGGCCAAGAAGGTCCCGATGCGCCCGGACAGCCTGGTGGAGGTCCGCGCGGTCAAGGACCTCACTCCCTACGGCTACCAGACCGTTTCGCTGAGCTCGGAGCTTGGTTAACGGGTTGCTCCTCGCTTCGCTCGGAGCACCCTCGCATCAAAGCCCGTAGCTGCGG
>DATBHQ010000052.1:0-3393 GCA_036557385.1 Solirubrobacterales bacterium
CTCGCGAAGGATCCCCAGGAGGGGCGCCCCGCGTCGCTCGACGAAGCCCGAGTTGGTCTCCAGCGTGTTCTCGGCGGCGGGCCCGCTGAGCTCCTCGCCCCGATTCCCGTAGAAGGCGAGTACCTCGCGGCGAAGCGACTCCGCGACCGGGGTGAAGTCGGGATCGGTCATCGAGGTGGCCGGTCGGATCCAGTGCGAATCGGCCGGCCGGCGGTCGGCGCATCCCCACGGGGGGAGCCCGGCAGGACGCCGCGCAGGACCCGGTCGAGCCAGAGGTCCGGCCCGGAGGCCCAGTTGTTGGGGTGGGTCAGGCAGAGGATCGGAGACTCGCCGGCGGCGAGCAACTCCACCGGGTCAGTGCCGTCCTTCCAGCCGCCCTCGGCGGAGGTGCGGTCGGTGAGCCAGTGGGCGATGCCGCGGCCCCGCATCGCCTCGTTGCCGTCGAACTCGATCCCGTAGGCCGAGCAGTCCTCGCCCTGCAGGAGCTCCGCGTTGTGGACCTGCGGCACGCGCGAGTCCCCGTGGGGCACCGCGCTCCCGATCGGTCCGAAGATCCGCTCGAAGGCGGCGATCTCCTCGCGGAGCTCGTCGCGGCTCTCCGCCAGCGCACGCTGGCCCTCCGGCTCGGCGTCTCCCTTTTCGAGCACCCGCCGCGTCAGGGTCTCGTAGTGGAGGCCAACCTCGAAGCCCTGGTCCCTGAGGGCCTGCACGACGGCCGGGTGAGCCGTGCGCCAGCGGAAGTACCAGGACGAGCGAATGCCGAGGTCGGACTCGATCCGGGCCATCGTCAGCGCCGAGCGCGGATGCTGGTCGACGTCGTGGCGCATGATCATCACCCTCTCCCCGTCATCACCCTCCGAGGCGCCGCGGACCCACTCCTCGAGGGGGACCAGACGGTAGCCATGGTCGCGCGCCGCGTCGAGGAAGCGCCGGTATTCGGACCAGCGGCTTCGCGAGAAGGTCCGCGAGAGCCGCCGCCGCGGGCGATTGGGCGGAGGATCCATCGTGGCTAGCCGTGGTGGGCCGCGTCGAGCGCGTCAGTGTAGGTGGCGCCCAGCAGGGCGGATTCGCGCTCCCAGCTGAGCTCCGCGGCCGCCTCTCTGACAGCAGCGCGAACCTCCCGGTTGCGTTCCGGACGCATCAGCTCGGCGAGCTTGGCGGCCACATCGGACGGGTCGTCGGGCCTCGCCAGGAGGCCCACCCGGTGGTCAGACACGAAGCCGCCCATCACCGGCAGATCGCTCACCAGCACCGGGAGTCCCGCGAGCACGTACTCGAAGATCTTGTTGGGGAGGCTGAGCTCGTAGCTCAGGCAGGCCGGCTGGATCAGGGCCAGGCCGGCCGTGGCGCCCCGGAGTGACTCGACCACCTCGCCGGGAGGGACGGAGCCGGCGAACTCGACGCGGTCGGCGACGCCCTCGGCCGCGGCGAGCCCTTCGAGCTCGGTGCGGTAGGAGGCGGCGGAGGGCCCGAGCAGCCGGAGGCGGGCGTCCGGGGTCCGCGCGAGCGCCTCGATCGAGACCTCGATCCCGCGATTTCGGGTCACGGCACCGACGTAGGCGAAGGTCGCCTCGCCGTCGGGGGAATCGGCGGGCGCCCGCTCGTCCAGATCGGGGATGTTCCTGATCACCACCGGTCGAGGTACGCGGTAGCGGCGGGCGATCACGTCGGCGTAGCCCGGGCTCGCGGTGATGGTGCGGTGCGCGCAGCGCACGAAGAGCGCCTCGCAGGCGACCAGCCACCAGCGCGGCTCGGGTCGCAGGTTGCGGTCAGGCCAGAGCTCGTGGGCGTCGTAGACCACGGCGCTCCTCCCCAGCAGGCGGGCGAAGACGCCCACCCACATGGTGTTGTAGTCGTTGCAGTGGATCAGGTCGGGACGCTCCCGGCGCACGAGGGCGATGGCGCGCCGGTAGTAGTCGAGCGTGCGCAGCCAGCGGTGGATCCGGACCAGGGGCGAGCGGGGCGGCCCGGCGTCCGCGGGCGCGATCGCCGCCGCCACGGCCTCACTCCGGGGCTGCTCGGGGGCGTCATCGGGCGTCCCCCGTCGCAGCCGCTGGCGAACCCAGCTCAGGGGCGAGCCCGGGGAGAGCCGCCTGATCCGCCTGCCCTCCACGGTCGATTCGAGGCGCGGTTCGTCGTCCGAGACCACGGCGACCACCTCGACCGCGTAGCCGAGCGATTCAAGGGTGTTCGCCTCCCTCAGCACGCGTGAATCGTGCGTGCCCGCGTTGCGCACCAGTATCAGGGCCCTCACGGAGCCTCTATTCGGAGAATTCCGGAAAAACCCCAATTCGGACTATTGCGGATGCCTTGACCGGGAATTACAGTGTGCTGCGACATTGGGTACGTCAATCCGGGCGCCCGATACGACCGCCGCACCACTGGGGGGCGCGGCTGGCCAGGGCCCACGCAGGAGAGCGCCGAAATACGAGGCTAATACTTCGCACCGTTCGTTCCGATTCCTAACTCGAGCGTGCGTGGATCGGGACTGAAGTCCCACGGTCAACCTTGACTCGCTACGACTACGACATAGGTGTTCTGTCCGACTTCCGCTTCCCGGGCGGGACGTCGGCGAGCCTCGCGGAGGAGATCCGCGCCCAGTCGGGCGCGGGCTATACGACCGCGCTGATCCCGGCCCGGGCGGCGAACCTGAAGCGCCGCCGCGGCTTCAACAGCCGGATCGTCAGTGCGGTGCAGGCCGGCCAGGGCGAGCTCGTCGCCCCGGACGCGGAGATCAACGTGAAGCTTCTGGTCATCCGCCAGCCGTCGATCTTCGTTGAGGACCCCGACCCGCTCCCGCGGGTGAAGGCGGACAAGGTGCTGATGATCGTCAACCAGATCCACTCCAACGGCGCGGGGCCGGAGGCGTATGCCGAGGGGCTGGTGGACACGCGCGACCGCCTGCGGGCAATGTTCGGCGAGCAGATCACCTGGGCCCCGATCGGTCCGCTCCCGCGCACGGCGCTGACGCGGACGCGGGTGCCGCTCCAGCTGGCCGAGGGCGACTGGCACAACATTCTGAACGCCGACGAGTGGTGGATCCCCCGGGAGCGCTTCGTCGCCGATCGGCCAGTGCTCGGCCGCCACGGCCGGCCCACCTGGAAGAAGTGGCCGGATTCGCCCGAGGACATCCTCGCCGCCTATCCCGACGACGCCGGGTTCGGCGTCAAGATCCTGGGTGGGGGCGAGGTGGCTGCGAAGATCATCGGTCGCACGCCCGAGAACTGGATCCTCTACCCGTTCAACAGCATCCACCCGAGGCGATTCCTGAGTGAGATCGACTTCCAGGTCTACTACCACCATCCCGACGAGCCGGAGGCCTTCGGCCGCACGATCGCGGAGGCGCTGGCCAGCGGGGCCCCGACGATCCTCTCGCCCGATTTCCGCCCCCTC
>DATBHQ010000053.1:0-5184 GCA_036557385.1 Solirubrobacterales bacterium
GCGTAGTGGCTGGCGGGCCAGACCGAGACGTGGTCGATCACGTCGAGGATCTCCCCGGTGAGCGGGTCGAAGTGCTGGATCGCCTCGATCTCGTCGCCGAAGAGCTGGATCCGGTAGGCGGACTCGGCGTAGGCCGGGTAGATCTCGAGCACCTCCCCCCGGGCCCGGAAGGTCCCGCGGCCGAGCGTCGAGTCGTTGCGCCGGTACTGCATGCCGACGAGCTTGCGGAAGAGCTCCTGGCGGTCGACCCAGTCGCCGACCTTGAAGAGCTGCATCTGCTCCCGGTAGAGCTGCGGCGAGCCGATCCCGTAGATGCAGGAGACCGAGGCGACGATGATCACGTCGCGGCGTGCGAACAGCGAGGCCGTCGCCGCGTGGCGCAGCCGGTCGATCTCGTCGTTGATCGAGGAGTCCTTCTCGATGTAGAGGTCCTGCGCCGGGACGTAGGCCTCGGGCTGGTAGTAGTCGTAGTAGCTGACGAAGTACTCGACGGCGTTCTCCGGGAAGAACTCGCGGAACTCGTTGCAGAGCTGCGCCGCCAGCGTCTTGTTGTGGGCGATCACCAGGCTGGGGCGCTGGATCCGCTCGATCGTCGCGGCCATCGTGAACGTCTTGCCCGTGCCGGTGGCGCCGAGCAGCGTCTGGAAGCGCTGCTGCGCGTCGAGCCCCTCGGCGAGGGCATCGATCGCCTTCGGCTGGTCGGCCGTGGGGCTATATGCGGGGTTGAGCTTGAACTCCGGCATCTCAGTGAGCCTAGCTGGAGCCGCCGCGGGTATAGGAAAGGGCTGTGGGAGGGCTGATCCTCGGGCCGATGCTGCGCTACGTGAGCCAGACCGAGGCGACGGTCTGGGTCGAGACCGACGAGCCGTGCGAGGTCGAGGTGCTCGATGAGCGGGAGCGGACGTTCTGCGTCGACGGCCACCACTACGCCTTGATCTGCCTCCGCGGCCTGAGCCCCGGCTCCTCGCAGGAGTACGCGGTGAAGCTGGACGGTGAGCTCGCCTGGCCCGCGGCGGACAGCGGCCTCCCTCCGAGCGTCCTCCGCACGCTCGGCCCAGAGTCCCGGCTTCGCATCGTCTTCGGGTCCTGCCGGGTCGCGGTCCCGCACCATCCTCCCTGGACCCTGACGAAGGACGAGGATCCCGAGCACGGCCGGGAGATCGACGCGCTCTACGCCCTCGCGGTCCGCATGAGGGAGGCGCCGGTCGAGGAGTGGCCGGACCTCCTGCTGATGATCGGGGACCAGGTCTACGCCGACGAGGACGCTCCCGAGACGAGGAAGTTCATCCGGGATCGGCGCGGCGTCGACGGCGAGCCGGGCGACGAGGTCGGCGACTTCGAGGAGTACGCGCGCCTCTACCGCGAGTCCTGGGGCGACGAGACGATTCGCTGGCTCTTCTCGGTGGTGCCCTCGGCGATGCTCTTCGACGATCACGACGTCCACGACGACTGGAACACCTCGATCTCGTGGCTCGAGGAGATGCGGTCGAAGCCCTGGTGGGACCGGCGGATCACCGGAGCCCTGGCGAGCTACTGGGTCTACCAGCACCTCGGCAACCTCTCCCCCGACGAGATCGAGGAGCGGGGGATCCTCGAGCACGTGCGCTCCGAGCCGGACGCCGGACACGCCCTCCACGAGTGGGCTCGGCGCGTCGACTGGGGCAGCGACGGCCGGCGCTGGAGCTACAGCCGCGACCTCGGGGACGGAGTGCGGCTCGTCGTGCTCGACTCACGTGAGGGGCGCGTTCTCCGCGAGCGACCGCGCCACATGTTCGACGAGGAGGAGTGGAAGTGGCTCGAGCGTGTGGTCACCGGTGACGTCCGCCACCTGCTGGTCGCGGACACCCTGCCGATCTTCCTCCCCCAGGCGATCCACAACCTCGAGTCCTGGGACGACGCGGTGGCCCACGGCGCCTGGACGCGAGCGCTGAAGCCGCTCGGGGAGAGGATCCGGCGCTCCCTCGACCTCGAGCACTGGGGCGCCTTCCCGGACTCCTTCGGCCGGATCCTTGAGCTGATCCGCAGGGCGGGGGCGGGCGAGCGCGGCAGGGCTCCGGCCTCGATCGTGACGCTCGGGGGCGACATTCATCACGCCTACCTGGCGAGAGTCGAGTTCCCGGAGGGCGACGGCGTCCATAGCCCGGTCTGGCAGGCCGTCTGCTCTCCGTTCCGCAACGCGCTCAGCAGGCGCGAGCGGCGGATCGCGCTCGCGGGCGACTCGCGGCTCGCCCGCTGGATCACGCGGGGCCTCGCCCGCTCCGCCGGAGTCGATCTTCCCGAGGTGGAGTGGCGGCTGGAGCAGCAGCCGACCTTCGACAACCAGTTCGCGACGCTGGACATCGACGGCGACCGCGTCGACCTGCGAATCGAGAGGACCGTGCCGGGTGACTGGCGCCGGCCGCGGATCGATACCTCGCTGGAGCGCCGCCTGGCCTAGCTCCGGATCGCCTCGATGCTCTCGGCGGTCGCCCCGAGCGCGCGGACCAGCATCTCGACCAGATCGTCGCGACCCGGCTCCCCCAGCTCGAGCCAGGTGAGCATCGCCGCCTCGACGTAGGAGGTCCAGGCGTGCAGGCCGATGCTGACGGCCGGGACCTCCGGATCCACCCCCATCCCCTCAGCCAGCATCTCGACGCGCCACGATCGCGCGCGGTCGAGCGCCTCCCTGACCTCGCTGAAGCTGGTCGCGCGGGTCATCAGGTTGCGGTAGCCGACCGGGTGCTCGCTGATCGCGTCGGCGAACTTGCGCAGGCCCTCCCGCAGCCGCTCCACCGGCGGCAGGGCCGGGTCGGGCTCGATCCGGGCGCGGAACGTCTCGATCAGCGGCTGGAGGCAGGCGACGTAGAGGCCGCGCTTGCTGCCGAAGTACTGGAAGATCAGGCCGTGCGAGACGCCGGCGGCCTGGGCGACCTCGTCGACCGAGACCTCGTCGTAGTCACGGTCACCGAAGACCGCGAGTGCTGCCGAGATCAGCTGGAGCCGGCGCTCGCCCGCCCGCTCCGTTGTCAGGGGGCGCGAGACGATGGACCAGGGTAACTAGCCCGAGTTGATGAAGTCCAGGCTCGAGGCGACCTTCGAGTAGACCGTCGGCGTGGCCGGCATGCCGCAGAGGGCACCCCCGAAGGAGACCGTCCCGACCTCGATCGGGCCCGTCGGCGTGTCGGCGACCAGCGGGCCCCCGCTGTCTCCTGAGCAGGCCGAGGTGTGGATCTTGAAGCGGCCCGGCTTCTTCCGCTTGGCACCGAGGGCGCAGATCATGCTGTCCGGCGCGTAGAGGTCCCGCGTGTACGCCTTCAGGCAGCGCCGGTCCGTGCGCACGAGCTCGACGGTCTGCTTCAGGAAGGGCGAGAGGTGGATGCCGAACGGGTTCGTCGCCCCGTACCCGGCGATCCGGAGCGGCGAGCCCGGCAGGGTCGCGGCGGCGCTCTGATCGGACGTGGCCAGCGCGATCGGGCGGGCGCTCGTCGGCTGTGCCAGGTTGAGGACCGCCACGTCGTGCAGCCCCGTCTGCTCGAAGTCCGGATGGACCCTGCCGGAACTGACGGCCACGGCCTGGCCGAACGAGTGCTTGCGGAGGTTGGGCCGCCCGATGATCACCCGGAAGTTGGCGAGGTTGAACCCGTCCACGCAGTGGCCCGCCGTCAGGACCTTGGTGGGCGCGATGACGGACCCGCTGCAGTGCAGGTGCCCCTTGCGGAAGATCGCCACCGCGTACGGCCACTCCGCCGGGTTCGCCTGTTGGCCTCCGACGATCGAGGCTCGCGCGAGCGGAGCGGCGGGCGCGGCGACCGGCGCCGCCAGGGCGGTCAGCGCGCAGGCGCAGAGGAGGGCGGCGACCAGGATGCGGTTTCGACCTCGTGGATTCATCGGTTCGGGTTCGCCTCTCAACCGAGCCCGAGCTCGTCACGGTAGTGGCGCGCGTATTCGTCGCGCTTGTCGAGCACATCCTCCACGTATCCGCGCGTCTCGGGGAATGGGATGTCATCCAACCGGAGGCCCGAGCCGCCCCAGGCCGTGACGTTGGTCTCCCCCGCGTTGTACGCCGCCAGGGCAGCAACCTCGTTCTGGTCGAACTTGTCCAGCAGATACCGCAGGTAGAAGGTGCCGTAGCGGATGTTGATGTCGGGGTCCGAGAGGTCCTCGAACCTGAAGGTCTGACCGCCGCTTAGCTGCTCGATCAGCTTCGCGGTGCTCGGCGTGATCTGCATCAACCCCCGCGCTCCGGCGTGCGAGGTCTGGTCGCGAAAGCGGGACTCCGAGTAGATCACCGCCGCGATCAGGTCGGCGGGCACCCCCTTCTCGGCCGCCTGCTGGCGAATGATGTCCTCGTGCCGCAGGGGAAGCGTGACCTCCTCCAGGGTGCGCTGGAAGCGATCGCTGTTGACGAGCAGGAAGGCGCCGAGAGCCACCACAAGCAGGGTGCCCCCGATGACGAGCGTGCGGCGCCCGCGATCGGACCTCCGGCCGGCTCTGCGGCCCGCGGTCGCCCCACTCCCGGAGCGCCGCCCGCCGCGGCGTGCGCTCGTGCCGCGCGCACGGGTCGTGGCGCTCAACCCGATCCCCTCTCGGTCAGCTCGTCGATCACCTTCTCCACCTCTGATTCCAACTCCGCAAGGGAGGCATCGTTGCGGATCACGTGGTCGGCACGGCGCTCCTTCTCGGCCTGGTCGAGCTGCCGCCCCTCGCGTCCTGCGAGCCCGCCTTGCCCGCGCTCGCGCAGACGAGTATCCCTGAGCTCGTCATCGGCGACAACCGCGAGCGTCGCGTCGAAGGCGTCCTCCATCGCGGCCTCGAAGAGCAGCGGGACCTCGACCACCGCCACGGCGACGTCGGGACCGAGTGCCTGGCGCCACTCGAGCACGTGCGCGCCGACCCGCGGATGGGTGATGCTCTCGAGCCAGGCGAGCTCATCGCGGTCGTTGAAGACGATCTCGGCCACCTTGTCGCGATCCACGGCTCCGTCGGGGGCGATCGCCCCTCCCCAGCGGCCCACCAGCGCGGCCCGCACCTCCTCGTCGTCCAGCAGGTCGTGCGCGACGCGATCAGTCGAGAGCGTCGCCGCGCCGAGTCGCTCGAATGCGGCCAGCGCCTCGGACTTCCCCGCTCCGATGCCTCCGGTGAGCCCTACGAAGCGGGTCAACCCTGGGCTGGAGGTGGCTCCTCGGACGCGGGCTCCTCGGACGC
>DATBHQ010000054.1:0-3782 GCA_036557385.1 Solirubrobacterales bacterium
GAGTGGGTCTCGAACATCCTCACCAAGGTGCTGCAGCGTGGCCGCCTCGCCGCCTACCTCGAGCAGTCCACCCGCTACATCCCCTACGACCAGCCGCTGCCGGAGTCGGCGGGAGGAGGGCACCGGTTCTACCGCGACCACGAGCTCGGCCCCGAGTACGAGCGGGCGATGGAGGAGCTCTTTGAGATCTACGCGCGCTCCCTGACGCAGGTGCGCGAGTGGGCGGCCGAGCGCTGGCCCCGCGGGGACGAGCCGGAGGCCGCCTGGCAGCGCTCGATCAAGGCGAAGGCGCTCGACCTGCTCCGCGGCCTGCTGCCAGCCTCGACCCTGAGTCACGTCGGCATCTTCGCCTCGGGTCAGGCCTACGAGCAGATGCTCTTCCGCATGCTCGCCTCGCCGCTGCCGGAGACGCGCCACTTCGCCTCGATGATCCTCGAGGAGCTCAAGAAGGTCATGCCGAGCTTCGTGGCCCGCGTGGAGCGGCCCGATCGCGGCGGCGAGTGGATCTCCTATCTGGAGGGGCGGCGCGAGGCCGCCGAGCGCTGGGTCGCGCGGATGGGGCTCGACCGCGCCGAGAGCGAGGAGATGGCGCCGTCGGTCGAGCTGATCGACGTGGACGGCTCGGAGGAGGAGCTGATCGCCGCCTCGCTCTTCGAGTCGGCCGGCAGCTCGGAGCGGTCGATCCTCGACCGCGTCAGCGCCCTGCCGCCCGATGAGCAGGGCGAGATCATCGCCGACCTCGCCGGCGAGCGGCCGAACCGCCGCCACCGTCCCGGCCGGGGCTGGGAGGCGGTCCGCTACCGCTTCGAGATCGTCTCCGACTACGGCGGCTTCCGCGACCTGCAGCGCCACCGGATGCTGACCTGCCAGTGGCAGAGGTTGAGCCCCTCCCTCGGCGCCGGCGTGCCCGACGAGGTCCGCGAGGCGGGCGCCGGCGGGGAGTACGAGCGCGCGCTCGAGATCTCCCGCGCCGAGCACGACCGGCTGGCCGGCGCCGGGCTCACCGAGGCGGCCCCCTACGCCCTTTGCCTCGGCTACCGGATCCGCTATCTGCTCGACCTCAATGCCAGGGAGGCGATGCATCTGATCGAGCTGCGCTCCGGCCGGGAGGGGCATCCCACCTACCGCGCCGTCGCCCAGGCGATGCACGAGCGGATCGCCGCCGTCCACCCGGCGATCGCCGCGGCGATGACCCACGTCGACGCCTCCACGGAGCCCCGCCTGGAGCGGATCATGAGCGAGATCCGCACCCACCGGAAGCGGGCCGCCGCCGAGCGCCAGCCGGCTCCCTCGGATGCGCCGCCGGGCGTCAGCGCGCTCGGCTAGATGCGAGGGTGCGCGTAAGCGCAACCCGTTCCATGGCGAAGCCGTCAATCCAAGAACCCTGGTACTTCGTAGTTGACTACGAGTCAATGATCCGTAGGATGCCGGGACGATGAAGGGAGCTAGAGCCCTGGCGAGCGGGATGCTCGTCCTGGCCCTGAGTTGCGCCATCCCGGCGATCTCGGCGGCACAGGACGCCGGCACCACGACGAGCGCCACGACGACAACGGCCACCACGACGACCCCGGCCGCCCCGCCGGTGACCCCCCCCGCCGATCCGGCCGGGGACTCCCAGGGCGGTGCCAAGAACGAGCAGGGCAGCCAGGGCGGTGACGGCTCCGCCGGCAACGCCGGGGGCGGCGACGCCCAGAGCCCCGCCCCCGCTCCGGCCCAGGCGCAGCCCGCGGTCACCGTCTCGACCCCGAAGGGCAAGGCCCATGCAGCCGCCTCGGCGAGCGTGACGATGGGCGACCTCTTCTTCTCGCCGACCTCCGTGACGATCGCCGTCGGCGACACGGTGACCTGGACCAACGACGGGCAGGCCCCGCACAACGCCACGGCGGACGATGGCAGCTTCCACACACCCACGATCGAGCACGGCCAGAGTGCCTCCCACACCTTCAGCCAGGCCGGGACCTTCAGCTACATCTGCACGATCCACCCGAACATGAAGGGGACGATCCGCGTGACGAGCGCGAGCGGCGGCAGCGGGGGCAGCGGCGGTGGCGGTGGCAGCGCCTCGTCGAGCTCCGGCAGCTCCGGCACGTCGGAGTCGGCGGCGGTCGCCTCGCCCGGCGCGGCCGGCGACTCCAACACGCTGCCGATGACCGGCATGGCGGTCGGCGGCCTCGCGCTGGTCGGAGTGGGCCTGCTGGCGCTGGGCCTGATCGCCCGGCTGGCCGATCGCGAGCGCTCGCGCCTGCGCTGGTTCTCCATTTTCTAGGCATCGTCTGAAAGGCTGGGGCCATGCTCCAGCACGTCTCGATCGAGGTGCCGCCGGATCAGGCCGAGCGCATGGTCGAGTTCTGGCGTCTGCTCGGCTTCGACGAGGTCGACGCGCCGGAGGTCCTCGGCGACTCGATCCTCTGGGTGGAGCGCGAGGGCACCCAGATCCACCTGATCCTCACCGAGGGGCACACCGCCCCGCTGCTCGGTCACGCCGCGGTGGTCGTTCCGGACCACGCTGAGGCGAAGCGGAGGCTTTCGGACGCCGGGTTCGAGGTCCAGGACTCCCGTCAGCTCTGGGGAGCCGACCGCGCCTTCGCGATCGCTCCGGGCGGTCACCGGGTGGAGCTGATGGCATCTCCACCGCCGACCGGGTAGACGGCTTCGCCACCTACGGCGGCCACAAACACCGCCGCCGAATCACCGGAAGCGCCGGCTATTGCCGGCGCTTCCTTTTCTTTCGCCGCTCGCCCTGGGTCTCGCCGGGCTGAGCAGGCTGCTCCGCGTCGCCGTTCTCGGGCAATGGCTGTTCGGAGACCTCGCGTCCGCTGCCCTCGACCGTGCCCGGCCCTCCGGCCGCGGGTGGGGGGCCGCTCTCCTCGCCCGGCCTCGGCCAGGGGATCGCCTCGCCGGCGGCCCACGCCGGCGGCAGGGGCCGGGGCCACCAGCCCGCGATCATCAGGCCGACGAGCGCGAACCAGAGCACCAGGCCGAAGATGCCGATCGGGACCAGCAGCAGGGCGATGCCGAGGGCGAGGCCGAGATAGGCCCAGAAGCGGGTCAGCAGCCCGGTCCGCATGCACCACAGCGGGATGTAGATCATCGCGAAGACGAGCGAGATCAGGCCGATGAAGCGCACCAGGGACCCGGCCTGGAGCGCTCCGGAGTCGTCGATCAGGTCGCTGGCCAGGTCGTCCCGGGCCTTGCCCGCCGCCTGCTCGGGCGTCCTCGGCGTCGTTGTGGTCGACTGCGCGGTGGTGGTCGTGGCCGGCTTCGCGGCCCCACCCTTTGCGGGCGCTTTCCCGGCGGCGGATGCCTGCTCGCGCGCCTCCTGCTCCTTGGCCGGCGCCTGGTCGACGAACTTGTCGGCGACGTCGGTCAGCCCGAACGCGACGATCACACCGGAGACCGAGAAGAGGACCGGGCCGATGAACGCCAGGGCGACCATCCAACGGCGAACACGCTCGGTTCGGCCGATCACGGAGCGGATCAGGACGTAGAGCAGCGGCATGAAGAGCAGAACGGCGATCCCGATCATGATCCCCTGCCCGACGATCAGCTCCGTCGCGTTCTTGTGGAAGGTGGTGAGCCGCTCGGCGTCGTTGTCGCCCGAGCTGGAGGGCTGAATCGGGAGGGAGACGGCGAAGACCAGCGCGCCGAGGATCGCGCAGATGCCGGCGGGCCGCATCCAGCGAGCCTGGAAGTCGAGCAGCTCCTGCTTCAAGTGGCGGACTGTATCTTGGCCGCGATGCCTTCCACGTCCAGACAGCAGGGGCCGATCGCCATCTACGGAG
>DATBHQ010000055.1:0-2979 GCA_036557385.1 Solirubrobacterales bacterium
GTAGACGCCGTCGCCCACCGCCGCGCAGGCGACCCCGAGGGCGACCAGCCCCAGACCGCGTCCCGGTCGCCATCCGGTCAACGCCACCGCGCCCGCCGCCACCGCGAGGATGGTGAGGTCGAGGGCCGGGTAGGCGATCGCCACTGCGACCTCCGCGGGGGTCCCGGTGGTGTTGGCCAGGACGTAGTCCATCAGCACGCTCGACCCGATCGCGGTGACGCAGAGCGCCCCCATCGCGACGTCGGTCCAGACGATCGCCGTCATCCGGCCCACTCTCGAGCGCACGTAGGCGAGGATCCCGGCCAGGATGAGGGCGTAGCCCGCCAGGTAGAGCGCGTCCGATCCGGAGGGGAAGGGCGGCGCCGCCATGTCCCGGAGGAAGACCGTCCAGTAGAGATCACCCAGGGCCCAGCCCAGGAGGCCGAGCCCGAGGAGCGTCCAGGGCAGGCGCTCCTGCTTGCGCACCGCCGCGCGCCAGAGCGTGCCGAGGGCGGCGCCCATGGTGACGAAGTCGTAGACCCACTCCTCGATCAGGTAGCTGTGGCCCGACCCGAAGTCGAAGGTGAAGTGGGCGATCACCACAGCGAGCGCGGCCACGACGGCGCCGGCCATGATCAGGCCGAGGACGTGTGAGAGCGAACGCGGTTTTTGCAGCAGTGCAGGCAAAGCGGGACTGATTCGGACGACGACTGATTCATCGGCAGGTGGCCCGAATCCTTTGAGGCTTTGCCGAAGTCAGCGGAGGGGGAGGGATTCGAACCCCCGGACCGGGAGGACCCGGTCAACAGCTTTCAAGGCTGCCGCAATCAACCAGACTCTGCCACCCCTCCGGGTAGCGCACCAAGGCTAATCGTGATGAGAGGGTGCTCCGCAAGCGAAGCTGAGGAGCAACCCGTTTATTGCAGGTCCAGCGGGGTGCAGACGACCACCGGGATGACGCGATCCCCCGCCCGCTCCTGATAGCGGGCGAAGCCCGGATAGAAGCCGGTGGCGAGGTCCCAGAGGCGCTGCCGCTCCGCGCCCTCGGCCTCCCTCGCCCGGTAGATGCCGCCGGCTCCCTTGCTCCAGAGCTCGACCTCGGGATTCGCGATCACGTTGTGGTACCAGGCGGGGTGGTGACGGGCGCCTCCCCGGGACGCGATCAGGACCACGTTCTCGGAGTCGGTGAAGTAGGCGAGCGGGGTGGTCCGCCTCCGGCCGCTGATCGCGCCGGTGTGGGTGAGCAGGACCGTCGGCGCGTTGACCGTGCTCTTCAGCCGCCCGCGGGTCGCTCGCATCAGATACGGGTCGATCCGGTTGCCGACGTTGACCAGATACCAGGTGACCGGCCGCTGCCGGGCGGCCCACGAGAGCACGCTCAACAGAAGGCCCTTCGGCTGGAGGGGGTCGTAGGAGGGCACTCTCCCCACGGGCGCATCCTCCCACTCGGTGGCGTATCTAGTCTGCAGTCATGCCCGAGTGGCGGAACTGGACCGGGGATCAGCGCTGCGTCCCGGCGCGGATCGAGCGGCCCCGGGACCGCGGCGATCTGATCGAGTCGGTGAAGCGCGCGGCCGAGGCGGGGCTGACCGCCCGCGCCGTCGGCTCGGGCCATTCCTTCACGGACGCGGCCTGCACGGGAGGCGTCCTCTTCCAGATGGGCGAGCTCGACCGGGTCCTGGACGTGGACCGTGGCACCGGCCTGGTCAAGGTCGAGGCCGGGATCGGGCTGCGTGCGCTCAGCGAGCTGATCTGGGGCCACGGGATGGCGCTCGAGAACCTCGGGGACATCGACAAGCAGACGGTCTCCGGCGCCCTCGCGACCGGCACCCACGGCACCGGGTCCCGCTTCCGCAACCTCTCCTCGCAGATCGAGGCGATGGAGCTCGTCCTCGCCGACGGGACGCTGCTCGAGGTCTCCCCGGCCTCCGAGGCGGAGCTGCTGCCCGCGGTGCGGATCGGCCTGGGGGCGCTCGGCGTGATCGCCACGGTGACGCTCCGGACCGTCCCTGCCTTCTCGATCCGCCGCACGGACTCGCCGCTGCCCCTCCGCGAGACACTCGAGCGGCTCCAGGAGCTCGCCGACTCCTCGGACCATTTCGAGTTCTACGTCTTCCCCCACACCGAGGTGGCGCTGCTCCGGCAGAGCGAGCGGACCGGCGAGCCGCCGAACCCGCGCCATCCTGCCATCGACTTCGGCCAGGAGATCGTCCTGGAGAACTGGGTGATGGGTGCGATCACACGGCTCGGCCGGCGGCTGCCATCGAGGATCCCGAGGCTGTCGCGCTTCGTCGCCTCGCAGCTCGCCAAGAGCGTGAAGATGGATCGCAGCTACCGCGTCTTCGCCAGCCGGCGGATGGTCCACTTCACCGAGATGGAGTACGCGATCCCGCGCGAACACGCCGCCGAGGCGATCCCGCGGGTGCTCGAGGCGGCCGAGCGAGCGGATCCGCCCGTCGGCTTCCCGATCGAGGTGCGCTTCGTGGCCGGCGACGACTCGATGCTGAGCCCGGCTCACGAGCGCGACACCTGCTACGTCGCGGTCCACCAGTACCGGGGGATGGCCTGGGAGGGCTACTTCCGCTCGGTCGAGGCGATCATGGACTCCTACGGCGGTAGGCCGCACTGGGGAAAGCGCCACTTCCAGACGGCCGCGACCCTCGCGGAGCGCTATCCGCGCTGGGACGACTTCCTCGCCGCCCGCAACCGGCTGGACCCGGAGGGCACCTTCCGCAACGACTACCTCGACCGGGTCCTGGGCCCGCCGCTGGCTACGAGATCAGCTCTCCGAGCCGCGCCGACCTGAGCACCCCCGCCAGCGCCTCGGGCGCCTGCGGCCGCGCGAAGTAGTACCCCTGGCCGCGATCGCAGTGCAGGGCCTGAAGCTCGCGCAGCTGCTCGTCGCGCTCGATCCCCTCGGCGGTGGCCGTCAGCTTGAGGCCGTGGGCGAGGCCGATGATCGCCGCCACGCCCGCCGAGTCCTCCGGGGAGCGCCCGAGG
>DATBHQ010000056.1:0-7471 GCA_036557385.1 Solirubrobacterales bacterium
ATCATGCCGCGGTACATCTCACATTCCCTCCTCTTCCTCGCGGCGGAGGGTCGCGATGATCCCGTGGATCCGCTCCTCCACCTCGTCCGGTGACTGCTCGCCGTTCACGTGGTTGAGGATGCCACGTTCGTCGTAGTAGTCAATCAGGGGCTCGGTCTTCTCGCGATAGGTGGCGAGGCGCTTGGAGATCACCTCGGGCTTGTCGTCGTCGCGGACGATGAGCTTGGCCCCGTCGATGTCGCAGACGTCCTCCTGCTCGGGCGGGTCGAACTCGACGTGGTAGATGTGGCCCGGGTTCTCCTCGCAGGTGCGACGGCCGCCGAGCCGCCGCAGGACCTCCTCCTCGGGGACCTCGATGAGGAGCACAGCGGTGATCTCCCGGCGGAGCTGGGTCATCTTCTCGCCGAGCGCCTCGGCCTGGGGGACGGTCCTCGGGAAACCGTCGAGGATGAAGCCGTCGGCGGCCTCGTCTCCCTGCAAGCGCTCGGCGATCACGCCGATGATCACCTCGTCCGGGACCAGGTCGCCACGATCCATGTACTCCTTGGCCTGCTTGCCGACCTCGGTCCCCTCCTTGACCGCGGCGCGGAGGATGTCGCCCGTCGCGTAGTAGGGCAGCCGGAAGTCCTCCTGCAGGCGCTCTCCCTGGGTCCCCTTGCCGCTCCCCGGCGGCCCGAGCAGGATTAGGTTCAGCTCGGGCAAGCCAGGCTCTCCGCGGCGCGCGTCACTTCAGGAAGCCCTCGTAGTTGCGCATCATCAACTGCGCTTCGAGTTGCTTCACGGTGTCCAGGGCGACCCCGACCACGATCAGGATCGAGGTTCCGCCGAAGAAGAAGTTGGCCGACGTCTGTGAGATCAGGATCGTCGGCAGCGCCGCGACCGCGCCCAGGTAGAGGGCGCCGGGAAAGGTGAGCCTGGAGAGGATCCGGTCCAGGTATTCGGCGGTAGGTCGTCCGGGTCTGACCCCGGGAATGAACCCGCCGTATTTCTTCAGGTTGTCCGCCTGATCGACGGGGTTGAAGGTGACCGCCGTGTAGAAGTAGGTGAAGATGATGATGAAGAAGATCTCGCCCACCACGTAGTGCCAGCTGTTGGGGCTGAAGAAGTTCGCGAAGTCAGTCCAGAAGTTGTTGCCGGTGCCGCCGAGGAGCTGCCCGATCGTCGGCGGGAAGGCCATGATCGAGGCGGCGAAGATCACCGGGATGACGCCCGCCATGTTCACGCGCAGCGGTAGATAGGTCGATCCGCCCGCGGTCATTCGCCGCCCCACCACTCGTTTGGCGTACTGCACCGGGATGCGCCGCTGGCCCTCCTGGACGAAGACGATCGCCACGATTACGGCCAGGGCGATGAACGGCATCATCACGACGAAGACCTGATCGGGGTTGTTCCACCACTTGGAGATGCCCTCCGGGATCCGGGAGACGATCGAGGCGAAGATCATCAACGAGATGCCGTTGCCGATGCCCCGCTGGGTGATCAGCTCGCCCATCCACATCAGCACCGTGCAGCCGGCGGTCAGGGTGATCACGATCAGGAAGACCTTCGGGAACGTCCGCTCACCGATCACGCTGGTGCCGCCTGCGCTGAAGCTGCCGGAGGTGAAGAGGAAGACGTAGCCCAGCGACTGGGCGAAGGCGAGCACGACCGTCAGGTAGCGGGTGTACTGCGTGATCTTCTGCTGGCCGACCTCTCCCTCCTTCTGGAGACGCTCCAGCGACGGCATGACCACCGTGAGGAGCTGCAGGATGATCGAGGCCGTGATGTAGGGCATGATCCCGAGCGCGAAGAGCGAGAGCCGGGAGAGGCTGCCGCCGGAGAAGAGGTTGAGGAAGCCCAGGATGTTCGAGCCGCCGACATTGCTGAGCCCGTCCTTGACGGCGCTCGCGTCAACTCCGGGCGAGGGGATGTAGGCGCCGAGCCGGTACAGGGCCAGGATCGCCGCCGTGAACATCAGCTTCTTGCGGATGTCCGGGACGGAGAACGAGTTGAGGATCGTCTGCAGCATCAGATGACCTCGGTGGTGCCGCCCGCGGCCTCGATCTTCTCCTTCGCCTGGGCGCTGAAGGCATGCGCCCTGACGGTCAGCTTCTTCGAGATCTCGCCGCGGGCGAGGATCTTGACCGGGTGGCGTCGCTTGGCGAGACCGGCCTCCCGGAGGGACTCGGGGGTGACCTCGTCGTTGGCCTTGAAGCGGGCGTCGAGATCGGAGAGGTTCACCGGCTGCGTCCGCGTGCGGAACTTCTCGAAGGGCATCGACATCTTCTTGTGTGGTCCGCGCAGCTTGCGCATCCGCATGTGGATCGGGTTCTGGCCGCCCTCGTAGCCGGTCTTGCGCTTGTTGCCGGAGCGCGCGCCGGCCCCCTTGTGGCCGCGGCCGGAGGTCTTGCCGTGGCCGGTGCCCACGCCACGGCCGAGCCGCTTGCGCGGACGCCGGGAGCCGGGAGCCGGCTTCAGTGTGTGCAGGCCGACCTTCTTCTCGTCAGCCATCTCCGACCTCCACCAGGTGCTCGACCTTGCGGATCATGCCGCGCAGCTGCGGCGTGTCGGCGTGCTTGGACTCCGCCCCGATCCGACCGAGCTTGAGCGAGCGCAGTGTCGCGCGCTGGGACTCGGAGGTGCCGTTCGTGGAACGGACCTGCCTCAGGGCGACGTCAGCCATCTGGCGTCTCCTCAGCCACCGCCTCGGGCGTGGCGGCGGGCGTCGGCGTCTCCGTCTTCTCCTCCGCCGCGCCGTTGCCGTCGGACTCGGTTGCGGCCCCGTCTCCCACGCCGAGCACCTCGCGGATCGAAATTCCTCGGAGCTTGGCCACGTCCTCTGGGCGACGGAGGCTGTACAGGCCCTCCATCGTCGCCTTGACCAGGTTGATCGGGTTCTGCGTGCCGATGCTCTTGGTGAGCACGTCGCGGACGCCGCCCAGCTCGAGCACCGCGCGGACTCCGCCACCGGCGATCACACCGGTACCGGGGCTCGCCGGGCGCAGCACGACGTGCCCGGCGCCGAAGCGGCCGATCACGCGGTGGGTGATCGTCTGCCCGTACTTGGGGACGCGGATCAGGTTCTTGCGGGCGTCCTCGACGGCCTTCTGGATGGCCAGCGGGACCTCGCGGGCCTTGCCGTAGCCGATGCCGACCACGGAGTCCTCGTCGCCGACCGCGACCAGGGCGGTGAAGGAGAACCGCCGGCCGCCCTTGACGACCTTGGCGACGCGATTGATCTCGATCACCCGCTCCTGCAGGTCGAGGCCCTTGGGACTGACGCTCTCTACAGCCATGAAACGAATGAGGGTAGAGGACGAACGTGCTCGGGCATCAGAACTTCAGGCCCCCCTCGCGGGCGCCCTCGGCGACCTGGGCGACGCGCCCGTGAAAGCGATACCCCCCGCGGTCGAAGACGCAGGACTCCACGCCCGCCGCCTTGGCACGCTCCGCGAGCATCTGCCCAGCGCGCTTGGCCTGCTCCATCGAGTCGAGCTTGCGCAGGTCGGGCTCGGTCCACGAGGCCGAGGCCAGGGTGCGGCCGGCGTCGTCGTCGATCAGCTGGGCGAAGACGCCCCGGTTGGAGCGATAGACGGAGAGCCGCGGCCGCTCGGCGTTGCCCCGGATCCGGGCGCGCACGCGCCGGCGGCGGCGAAGCCGCTTCTGTGGCTTGGTGAGGACGGTCATGCTCGCTTCCCGACCTTGCGGGCGACGTGCTCGCCCCGGTAGCGCACGCCCTTGCCCTTGTAGGGCTCGGGCGGGCGTGACTTGCGGATCCGCGCGGCGGTCTCTCCCACCAGCTGCTTGTCGATGCCCCGGACCACGACCTCGGTGGGCTGCGGAACCTCGAACTCGATGCCCTCCGGCGCCTCGATCGAGACGGGGTGCGAGTAGCCGAGCGACATCTCCAGGCTCTTGCCCTTCAGGTTCGCCCGATAGCCGACGCCCTGGATCTCGAGGCGCCGCTCGAAGCCGTCGGTGACGCCCTCGACCATGTTGGCGATCAGGCTCCTGGTTAGGCCGTGCAGGGCTCGATGGTCGCCACGGTCCGTCGGGCGCTCGACCGTGAGGGTGCCGTCATCGATCGCGACCTTCATGTCGCGGCTGACGTCCTGGTTGAGCTCGCCCTTCGGGCCCTTGACGCTGACCGCGCCTGGCTTGACGTCGATCTCGACGCCGTCGGGGATCTCGATTGGCTGTCTTCCGATTCGGCTCATCTCTTGATCTCGATCACCAGACGTGTGCGACGACCTCACCGCCGACCCCGCGCTGACGCGCCTCGTGGCCGGTCATCACGCCGCTCGAGGTCGACATGATCGTGGTGCCCATCCCGCCGAAGACGCGGGGCACGTCCTCGTTGGGAACGTAGCGGCGCCGGCCCGGACGCGAGACCCGCTCCATGCCGCTGATCACCGGGTCGCGGCTCTCGGTATAGCGCAGGCGAACCTTGATCACCTCGCCGACCCGGCCGGGCTCGACGCTGAAGTCGGCGATGTAGCCCTGTTCCTTCAGGATGCGGGTCATCTCGCGCTTCAGCCGGGAGGCCGGGATCTCGACCTCCTCGTGCTCGGCCAGAAGCGCGTTGCGGATGCGGTTCAGGTAATCGGTGATTGGATCGGTCAGCATCGGTTCTCGCCTACCAGCTCGACTTGGTCATTCCGGGCACGTAGCCGTTGTGCGCCGCCTCGCGCAGGCAGATCCGGCAGAGGCCGAACTTGCGGAAGTACGCACGGGGGCGGCCGCAGCGGCGGCAGCGGTTGTACCCGCGGGTCTTGAACTTGGGGTCGCGGCGCTGCCGCACCCTCTGCGATGTCTTAGCCATTTCCTTCCTCGTTCGAAGTTTCCTCGGAGCTACCACCGTCGGCCTCTCCTCCGCCCTCGAGCGCGGCGCCCTCGTCACCTTCCTCGCCCTCCTCGCCTTCCTCGGGCCTCTCGGGCTTGGCGTAGGCCTCGGGGTTCTCCTCCTTGAGCTGCTCGAGCGCGGCCTGCTCGGCCTCCGCGCGCTGGCGAGCCTCCTCGCGACGGCGCTCCTCCTCGGCCTCCTCCTCGGCGGCCGCCGCCTCGCCCGGCCGGCCCTCGGGTGAGAACGGCATGCCGAGGCCATCCAGAAGGGCGAAGGCCTCCTCGTCGGTCTGCGCGGTGGTCGTGATCGTGACGTCGAGGCCGCGGACCTCGTCGATCGAGTCGTAGTCGATTTCGGGGAAGATGATCTGCTCGCGGATCCCCATCGAGTAGTTGCCCCGCCCGTCGAAGCTGCGCGCGTTCAGGCCCCGGAAGTCACGAATCCGGGGCACGGCGATCGAGGTGAGCCGGTCCAGGAACTCCCACATGCGGGCGCGTCGCAGCGTGACCGCCACGCCCACGGGCATCCCCTCGCGGACCTTGAACGAGGCGACCGACTTCTTCGCCCGGCGAACGCTGGGCGACTGGCCCGCGATCGTGGCGAGCTGCTCGGTCGCCGCCTCGAGCATCTGGGTGTTCTGCTTGGCCTCCCCGACCCCCATGTTGAGCGTGATCTTCTCCAGGGTCGGCACGGCCATCGGCGTGGAGTAGCCGAAGCGCTCGACCAGGGCGGGCTTGACCTCGTTCTCGTAGGTCTCCCGCAGCCGGGGCGGCGGGGCGGCCTGCTGCTGCTGCTCGGTCGTCGCCGCTTCCATCAGTCGAGGTCCCTTCCGGTGCGGGCGGCGACCCGCTTGCGCTTGCCGCCGGATCGGTCGACCCGCACGCGCGTCGGCTTATTGTCCTCGGCGTCGAGCAGCATCACGTTGGAGACGTGGATCGGCCCCTCCTTCTCGATGATGCCGCCCACCTCGCCGCCCTTCTGCGCGTCCTTGACGGAGCGGGGGCGCTGGTGGCGCTTCACCATGTTGAGGCCCTCGATGAAGACGTAGCCCTTCTTCGGATCGGTGCGGATCACGCGGCCTCGCTTGCCGCGGTCCTTGCCGCCGATCACGATCACGTCGTCGTCCTTGCGGACCTTCATCGTGCGTCCCATCAGAGGACCTCCGGGGCGAGGGAGACGATTCGCATGAAGTTCTTCTCGCGCAGCTCGCGGGCGACCGGGCCGAAGATGCGGGTCCCGCGCGGGGCGCCGGTCGTGTCGATCAGGACCGCCGCGTTCTCGTCGAAGGCGATGTAGGTGCCGTCGCCGCGACCGAGCTGCTTGCGGGTCCGGACCACCACGGCCTCCACGACCTCACCCTTGCGCACGCCGCCGTGCGGGGTGGCCTGCTTGACGGTCGCGGTGATCACGTCCCCGATCCGCGCGTAGCGGCGATCCGACCCGCCCTTGACGCGGATGCAGAGGATCTCGCGCGCGCCGGAGTTGTCGGCCACCCTGAGCTTCGATTCCTGCTGGATCACCTGGCCTTCTCCAGGATCTCGACCAGGCGCCAGCGCTTGGTCCGCGAGAGCGGGCGGGTCTCGACGATCCGGACGAGATCGCCCTCCCCCGCCTCGTTGCGGGCGTCGTGGGCATGCAGGGTGCGCGAGCGGCGCACGATCTTCTCGTACTGAGGGTGCCGCCTGGCGATCTCGATCTGCACGGTGATCGTCTTGTCCGGCTTGCTGGAGACGACCCGGCCCTGCCTCGTCTTGCGGCCGGCCGAGCGGCGCTCCGCCGGAGGCGTGCCGGTACCTGCCTCGCCCTTGGCGCGCCGCTTGGCGCGGTAGGAGGAGCGGCGGCCGGCGGCCTTCTTGCGGGTCTCGCCACGGGATGCGGCGCGCTCCTCCGGGCTCTGCTGCGGGCGCGGCTCGGCGGGGCGCCGGGAGCGCTCCAGCCGCCGGCGGGCCTTCCAGTCGAGACCCTCGAGCTCGTCGTCGCCTTCGGCCGCAGGAGCCTCGGCTTCGCCATCAGAAGACGCCTCCTCGCCGCCTCCGGCCTCGTCACCAGAATCTCCTTCGGCGTCGGCGGCTGCGGGGGCGTCAACCTCCTTGGGCGTTTCCTCGTCAGGCGTTTCCTCGGGAGGGGTCTCTTCAGCCTGAGCTTCCTCAGCCTGGGGCTCCTCTGCCGGGGTCTCCTCGGGAGTCTCCTCGGGCGTCTCTTCGGTCTGCTCGTTCTTTTCCTCTTCTGCCATCAGGCCCTCAGCTCGTGTTCAAGATCGATGCCGCGCTCCTTGGCGACGGTCAAGAGACGCGCCACGTCGCGGCGCACCGCGGTGATCCGCGACGTGTTCTCCAGCTCGCCGGTGGAGTGCTGGAGGCGCAGCGCGAACTGCTCCTCGCGTGTCTGGCGGATCCGCTCCACCAGCTCGTCGTCCTTGAGGTTGTGGACCTCGGAGGACTTCATGACGACTGCTCCGCGCCCTCGCGGCGGACGAACTTGGTCTTGATCGGAAGCTTGTTGCCGGCCAGGCGCATCGCGTCCTTCGCCAGGTCCTCGGGGACGCCGGCGAGCTCGAACATCACCTTGCCGGGCTTGACGACGGCGACCCAGCCCTCCGGATTGCCCTTGCCGGAGCCCATCCGGGTCTCGGCGGGCTTCTTGGTGATC